>NZ_SJXI01000078.1:0-140951 GCF_004337455.1 Parafrankia sp. BMG5.11
CCTGCGAGATCACGCCGCGTGACCTTCGCGTAGAGGTCGGCGGTACGCTCAGCTGCTGCGGGCCAACCGAACTCGGCGACGGCACAGCTCCGCCCCGCACGCCCCATCGCGGCCGCCAACGCTGCGGGGCCACGCCGGCCGGCGGCGGTGGGCCCGAAGAAGACGACGGCCAGTGCGTGATCTCCTCGCCGGTCAGCGACTCGGCCATGCGTCCCGCCCGTCCCCGGCATCCGCGGTCACGCGCGGGTGGGCCTTATCCGGCGCTCTCTCCGTCGCCCGCGGCCTCCAGGTCACCTTCCAGTTCAAGGTAAGTGGACTGCAGGCCGGCCAGCGTGGCTTCCTGAGGAGCCTCCCACAGGCCACGCTCCGCGGCCTCCAGCAGGCGCTCGGTCATGCCGCGCAGTGCCCACGGGTTGGACGTCCGCAGGAACTCGCGGGTCTCGGCGTCGAAGACGTAGGAGGCGGCCAGCGACTCGTACATCCAGTCCTGCACGACACCGGCGGTCGCGTCGTAGCCGAAGAGGTAGTCGACCGTCGCGGCCAGCTCGAACGCGCCCTTGTAGCCGTGACGGCGCATCGCCGCGATCCAGCGCGGGTTGACCACCCGGGCGCGGAACACCCGGTGGGTCTCCTCCTGCAGGGTGCGGGTGCGGACGGCGTCCGGCAGCGCGCTGTCACCGACGTAGGCGGCCGGCGACGTGCCGGTGAGCGCGCGGACGGCGGCCACCATCCCACCGTGGTACTGGAAGTAGTCGTCGGAGTCGACGAGGTCGTGCTCGCGGGTGTCCTGGTTCTTCACCGCGATCTGGATGCGGCGGAACGCGGTCTCCATGTCGGCGCGGGCCTCGGCGCCGTCCAGGCCGCGCCCGTAGGCGTAGCCGCCCCAGACCGCGTACACCTCGGCCAGGTCGGCATCCGAGCGCCACTGCCGGGAGTCGATCAGCGGCAACAGGCCGGCTCCGTACGCGCCCGGCTTCGAACCGAAGATCCGCGTCGTCGCGCGGCGCAGCGCGGCCGGGTCGGCCGTGCCGGCGGTGCCGCCGCGCCCGCCGACCGTCGGGACGGCCCCGAGCGCCGCCAGGTCGGCCCGGACGTGCGCGGCCAGCGCGTTGACGTCGTCGGGCTCGTCGAGCACCGCCACCGCCCGCACCGCGTCGTCGAGCAGGGCCACGACGTGCGGGAACGCGTCCCGGAAGAATCCGGAGATCCGCACCACCACGTCCACCCGCGGACGCCCGAGCTCCGCGCCCGGGACGACCTCGAAGCCGGTGACGCGCCGGGACGCGTCGTCCCAGGTGGGACGGCAGCCCAACAGCCAGAGCACCTCGGCGATGTCGTCGCCCTGGGTGCGCATCGCCGACGTCCCCCAGACGGTCAGCCCGACCGAGGCCGGGTAGCCGCCGGTGTCGGCGAGGTAGCGCTCGATCAGCGAGTCGGCGAGCGCGCGGCCGGTCTCCCAGGCGAGCCGGGACGGGATGGCCTTCGGGTCGACGGAGGCGAAGTTGCGCCCGGTGGGCAGCACGTTGACGAGCCCACGGGTCGGCGAGCCGGACGGGCCGGGCGGGACGAACCGCCCGTCGAGGGCCCGCACGGTGTTGACGATCTCGTCCGGGGTGCGGGCGAGGCGGGGAACGACCTCGGTCGCGGCGAACGTGAGGACCCGCTCGACCTCGGCCCGCGCGCCGGCCGGCACCCCGACCAGCGCCTCCGCTGGCGGGGAGGCGACGTCGGTGGCGGGGATCAGGTGCCCGGCCACCACGGAGCTGACGGCGGCCGGCGACCATCCGGCGTCCTCGAGCGCGGCGACCAGCGACCGGGCGGTCTGCTCGAACGCGTCGACCCGCGCCCGGGAGGCCTCGGTGTCGCCCTCGGTGTGGCCCAGTGCCGCGCGCAGCCCGGGTACCGCCCCGGCCCTGCCCGCCCACATCTGGTTGGCGCGCAGGATGGCGGTGACCAGGTTCGTCCGTGCCTCCCCCGCCGGGGCCATCCCGAGGATGTGCAGGCCGTCGCGGATCTGGGTGTCCTTGACCTCGCAGAGGTAGCCGTCGACGTGCAGCAGGAAGTCGTCGAACTCGGCGTCGCTGGGACGGTCGGCCTGCCCGAGGTCGTGGTGCAGCTGGGCGGACTGGATCAGCGTCCAGATCTGGGCGCGTACGGCGGGCAGCTTGGCCGGGTCGAGCGCGGCGAGCGTCGCGTACTCGTCGAGGAGCTGCTCCAGCTTGGCCATGTCGCCGTAGGAGTCGGCGCGGGCCATCGGCGGTACGAGATGATCGACGATCACGGCGTGGGCGCGGCGCTTGGCCTGCGTCCCCTCCCCCGGGTCGTTGACCAGGAACGGGTAGACGAACGGCAGGTCGCCGAGGACGGCGTCCGGCGCGCACCCCGCGGACAGCCCCAGGCCCTTGCCGGGCAGCCACTCCAGCGTCCCGTGCTTGCCGAGGTGGATGACGGCGTCCGCGCCGAAGACCTCGTCCAGCCAGCGGTAGGCCGCCAGGTAGTGGTGGGACGGCGGCAGGTCCGGGTCGTGGTAGATCGCCACCGGGTTCTCCCCGAACCCCCGCGGCGGCTGGATCATCAGGACGACGTTGCCGAACCGCAGCGCGGCCAGCACGATCGCCGGCTCCGCCGCCGGCCCGCCCGGTCCGCGCCCGGCGCCGGTCCCGTCCAGGCCGCCGTCGTCGAGGCCGCCGTCGTCGACGTAGAGGGAGCCCGGCGGTGGGCCCCAGTGCTCGGCCATGGCGCCGCGCAGCGACTCCGGCAGCCGGGCGAACCATCCCTCGTAGGTGGACGCCGGCACCCGCGCCGGCGCCGCGGCGAGCTGCTCCTCGGTCAGCCACTCGACGTCGTGCCCACCGGCGGCGATCAGGGCGTGGATCAGGGCGTCCCCGGCCGCGGCGTCCGGCCTGACGTCCCCCGGCCCGCCGTCGGCGGAGCGGAGGTCCTCGCCCGGGTAGCCGTCGCCGAGGTCGTAGCCGGCGGCGCGCAGCGCGTCGAGCAGCAGCACGGCCGACGCCGGGGTGTCGAGCCCGACGGCGTTACCGACCCTCGAGTGCTTCGTCGGGTACGACGAGAGCACAATCGCGATCTTCTTCTCGGCGGTCGGGGTGTGCCGCAGCCCGGCCAGCCGGGACGCGATCCCGGCGACCCGGGCGGTGCGCTCCGGATCGGCCACGTACACCGGGACGCCGTCCGCCCCCTGCTCCTTGAACGAGAACGGGACGGTGATGATCCGGCCGTCGAACTCGGGGATGGCGACCTGCATCGCCGCGTCCATCGGCGACAGACCGGCGTCGCTGTCCACCCAGACGGCCCGTGACGAGGTCAGGCACAGCCCCTGCACCACCGGGACGTCGAGCGTGGCGAGCGCGCCGACGTCCCAGGCGTCCTCGTCGCCGCCGGCGGACGCGTCCGACGCCCGGGTGCCGCCGGCGGCGAGCACGGTCACCACGAGCGCGTCGACGCCGGCCAGGTCGTCGAGCACACCGCCGGCCGCGGCGCCCCGCAGCGTCGAGCAGAACACCGGACGCGCGTTGGCCCCGGCTCCCTCGAGCGCGTCGCACAGCGCGTCGACGAACGCCGTGTTCCCGGAGGTGGCGTGCGCCCGGTAGAACACGACACCGACGGTCGGGCGGTCCGGCTTGGCCACCCGGTCGCCGTGCGGCCCGTGCGCGGGCAGCTCCACCGGCGGGGCGAACCCCAGCCCGGTGAGCAGCAGCGTGTCGGAGAGGAAGCGGTAGAGCTCGGCGAGGTTCCCGACGCCGCCTTCGGAGAGGTAGGCCAGCGCCTCGGTGGCGACGCCGGCCGGAACGGTGCCGCGTGCCATCAGCGCCGCGTCCGGTGTCGACTCGCCGCCGAGGGCGACGACCGGCAGCCCGCTCGCCACCGTCGCGGCGAGGCCCTCGGGCCAGGCCCGTTCGCCGCCGAGCAGGCGCACCACCACCACGTCGGCCCCGGCGAGGAACGCCGGCACCTCCGCCGCGTCGAGCCGGGCCGGGTTGGCGACCCGCCAGGGCACGCCGCTGGCCCGCGCGGCGAGCAGCTCGGTGTCGGCGGTGGACACCAGGGCCAGCACCGGGTCAGCGGCCGGCACCGGCTCGGCCGGGACGCCGCCCGGCGGTGTGTTCGGCATTCAGGGTGCTCCCGGGGGGACGAAGGGCAGGCCGGCGGGCGCGCCGCGGTCGAGCAGCGCGCGCACCGTGGCGATGTCGAGATGGTCGGCGACCAGGTCGCCGAGGGCGTCCAGGCGGCGCGCCCGGACGTCGGCGAAGCAGGTGACGGCGGGGTGGAACGAACGGCCGGCGGCCGCCGCCACCCCGGTGAGGAACGCCCGCCGGAACTCGTCGTTCTCCAGCAGGCCGTGCCAGCTCGTGCCGGACACGCCGCCGCGGCGCACCCCGTCCACCGCGAACGGCTCCGCGGCGCCGCCCGTGCCGGGCAGGGCGTCGTCGACCGTGGGCCGGCCGTGGCGGATCTCGTAGCCGGTCACCGGATGCCCGTCGGCGCTGACGCCGTGGCGGCGGCCGAGGACCTTGTCGGCGGCGAAGCGGGTGACCAGCGGCAGCAGGCCGAGCCCCGGCACCTCGCCGGCACCCGACTCGATCTCGTCCTCGATGCGCACCCCGAGCATCTGGTATCCGCCGCAGATGCCGAGGATCGGCAGGCCGGCGGCGGCGCGCGCGGCGAGGGCGCCGGCCAGGCCGCTGCGGCGCAGCCACGCCAGGTCGGAGACGGTGGCACGGGTCCCGGGCAGCACGACCAGGTCGACGTCGGCGATCTCGTCGGGGGTGGTGGCGAGCCGCACGGAGACCCCCGGCTCGGCGCGCAGGGCGTCCAGGTCGGTGATGTTGGACAGCCGGGGGAAGCGGACGACGGCGACGCGCAGCCGGTCCGGGCCGGTGTCGGCCGCGCCCGACCCGTCCGCCTCGGGGTCGGGGTGGGAGCGCAGGTCCAGGGAGTCCTCGACGTCCAGCCACAGGCCGGGCAGCCACGGCAGCACGCCGAGGACGGGACGTCCGGTGAGGCCCTCGAGCTGGCGCAGCCCGGGTTCGAGCAGCCGCGCGTCGCCCCGGAACCGGTTGATCACCCAGCCGGCGATGTGGGCCTGGTCGGCCCGGTCGAGCAGGGCGAGCGTGCCGAACAGCGCGGCGAACACGCCACCCCGGTCGATGTCGCCGACCACGAGGACGGGCAGGTTCGCCGCCCGGGCCAGGCCCATGTTGGCGATGTCGGTCGCGCGCAGGTTGATCTCGGCCGGTGACCCGGCGCCCTCGCAGATCACCGCGTCGAAGCGGCCGCGCAGGTCGGCGAGACAGTCCAGGACGATGCCCAGCAGGCGCTCCTTGTGCGGCCGGTACCCGAGCGCGTCGACCTCGGCGACGGGACGGCCGAGCACGACAAGCTGGCTGTGCCGGTCCGATCCCGGTTTGAGCAGCACCGGGTTCATGGCGGCTTCGGGCTCCACCCCGGCCGCGGCGGCCTGCATCGCCTGCGCCCGCCCGATCTCGGCGCCGTCGGCGGTGACCACCGAGTTCAGCGCCATGTTCTGGGCCTTGAACGGCGCGACGCGCACCCCTTCGCGGGCCAGCCAGCGGCACAGGCCGGCGGTCAGGACGCTCTTGCCCGCGTCCGAGGCGGTTCCCGCCACCAGCAGTGCCCCGCCCGCGGCCGGGCGCGTCATCCCGCCTCCCGCGGGCCGCGGGAGCCCGCCCGGCGCGCCCGCAACGTGTCGAGGGCGGCGACCGCGCCGGCGCACACCACGACCGAGGCCGCGCTGACCGCGCCGGAAAGACGGGCCGCCGCCGCCAGGTCGCCGGCTTCGGCCGGACGCCCGGACCCCAGCTCGGGACGGTGCTCGACCCCGTGCGGGTACCGCAGCTCACCACCGAGACGCAGGCCGAGCGCACCGGCGAACGCGGCCTCGACCACGCCCGCGTTCGGGCTCGGATGCGATCGGCCGTCGCGGCGCATCACCCGGAACGCCTCCGCCGGGGAACCGCCGACGACCGGGGCGCAGGCGCAGGTGAGCAGCGCGCACATCCGGGCCGGCAGCAGGTTCGCCGCGTCGTCGGTCCGGGCCGCGGCCCAGCCGAACCGGCCGTGCCGGGCGTCGCGATAGCCGACCATCGCGTCGAGGGTGTTCGCCGCGCGGTAGGCCACCAGCCCGGGCAGCCCGGCGACGGCCCCCCACAGCAGCGGGGCGACGACGGCGTCCGAGGTGTTCTCCGCCACCGACTCCACCCCGGCGCGCGCGAGCCCGCCGGCGTCGAGGGCCGACGGGTCCCGCCCGCACAGCGACGGCAGCCGCCTCCGGGCCGCGCGCAGGTCGCGGCGTTCCAGCTCGCCGCCGAGGGCCCGGCCCTGGCGCCGCAGCGAGGTGCCGCCGAGCACCGTCCAGGTCGTGGCGGCGGTCAGGCCCGCGCGGGCCAGCGCCGCCCGCCGTCCCGGGCGCCGGCCGGCCAGCGCCCGTTCCGCGCCGGCGGCCGCGGCGCCCGTGCCGGCGACTAGGACCGTGGCGTACACCGCGCCGACCAGCCGGCTGTCACGGTGGACGGCCCGCTCGAGGCCGCCGGCGACCCGCCCGAAACCGGCCACGGGATGGCCACGGGCAGGGTCGGCGAGCACCGCGTCGAGGGCCGCGCCGAGGACGAGCCCCACCATGCGGGCGCGGCTCACCCGGCCGACGGCGCCGTGGCCTGGCTGGAGGCGCGGGTCTCGTCCGCGCGGGCGACGGTGCCGGCCTGGCGCGCCGGCGCCGGCGCCGGGCTCAGCACCCGGTGGGCGAGGGGCCCGAACACCAGTCCGAGCGTCGCCCACAGCACCGCCTGGGTGCCCAGCGAGGCCAGCCGGAACCGCCACAGCAGCTCGGCCGGGAAGGACGCCGGCACCTCGTTGATCACCGGCATGACGACCGCGGCCACGGTCACCAGCACGGCGAACACCGCCGCCGCCGCGAGAGCGGCGTTCCAGGTGCCGAGACGGGCCGACACCAGGCGCCCGACCTGGGCCGCGATGAGCGCGGCGAGCACCGCCACCAGGACCATGACGACGTAGAGGCCGGTCCGGCGGTCGATCGTGTCCGGGTTGCCGACCGCCGGTGGGTTCGCCGGGTACTTCAGGAACGGCACCACGGCCACCGCGGCGAAGCCGGTCACCGCGACCACCGCGGCGGTGGGCCGCATCCCGCCGGTGCCGATGCGGCCGTAGGCGACCGCGCACGCGATCGCGAACAGCCCACCGATCGCGATGCCGTACACCCCGGTCGCGACCGCGAGACCCAGACCCTTCTGGGTGCTCCGGGAGACGACCTCCTCCTCGGCGTGCTCACCGGGAGCCGGCGGGGGCGCCGACGCCTCCTCGATGGCGATCGAGGCGTCCACCTGGGGCTCGCCGGTGATCGACGCGAACCCGAAAGCCAGCAGACCGGCGAAGAAACCTGCGAGCATGCCAAAGACAAGCAGCCTGCGCATCATGTGGAACGGCCTCCGCCGTAGGCCGGAGAGAATCCTCCGGGACAGGCGGTCAGTGGCAGGGGAAGCCCAGCAGGTGCCGGCCGTCGTGCACGAACTCGTGCATCCAGGTTCCGCCGATGAGGGAGAACGCCCCCTCCTCGGAACCGACGAAGTAGATGCCCAGCAGCATCAGCGCGCCGGCGAGCACCGCCCACGGGACGATGTCGCGCAGCGGAAGAGGCAACGGCAGGGGACGAGCGGTACCGCCGGCGAGCGGCGTGGCGGCGGGCGAAGAAGAAGCGGAGTCGGGCATGCGAAGACCTCCCAGGGATCACGCGTCCGGCTGGTGGATTCGTGATGAAACGGGTCTGACTTCCGGACTGGAAACGGAATGCTCCAGCGGTCACAGTGGCGCGGCCGTGCCGGTATCTCACCGGCTTCCTGTCAACATCACGACTAGCTTCGACAGGCTACGAGGTTCCTTAAGGAACCGTCAACAGCGAGTTTCGCCTGTCACATCCCCGCCCATCGCCCGGCAGGTCGTGCCGGTCTCACACGGACATCGAGTAGGCGACCACGCCGCGGCGGATCGCGTCTATCGCCGCCCGGGCGGCCCGGCCGACGCCGAGGATCCCGTCGGTGCCGGGGTGCGCCTGCGGGGTGTTTCCGTCCGAGTCCGGGATGTGCCCGTCCGGGGACGGCCTGACGGCCGTCTTCGCCGCGTAGACCGGGGCGACCTGCGCGATCTGGTCCAGCAGGTCGATGAGCTGGCGCATCCAGCGGACGAAGTCCCCGGCCGTCAGGTCCGCGCCGGCGTCCTCGAGGACCTTCTCCAGCCCGCGCCCGCAGGCCCAGCCGTGCGCGGCCGCCACGAAGCCGAGGTCGGGCGGACGCAGGAACCCGAGCCGGTGATGGTCCTCCGCGGCGCCCAGCCGGGTGTAGACACCCGCCATGTCCGCGAGCGCGTCGCGCAGCGCGCCCCCACCGGGGATCGTCGGCGCGGCGACGTCGTCACCGCGTGGCTCGAAGACCAGCGTCGAGACCGCGGCGGCCAGCGCGGGTGGGGTCAGACCCTCCCACACTCCCGTGCGCAGGCATTCCGCGACCTGCAGATCCTGCTCGGTGTAGATGCGCGCCAGCATCGCGCCCGCGTCGGTGACGGAGTCGCCGCCGACGGCCAGGTAACCGAGCTCGGCGAGCGTGTCGCGGACCCGGTCGAAGGTCCGGGCCACCGTGTTCGTCCGCCCCTCGACCTTGCGCTCGAGCCCGGCTGTCTCGCGGCGCAGGCGGTCGATGCGTTCCGCCGAGCGCAGGTGCGCCTCCCGCTCCGGGCAGTCGTGGACGGGATGGGCCCGCATCGCGCGGCGCAGCCGGGCCAGCTCGGCGTCGTCCGCGGCCAGCGAACGCGCCCGCTCGCGGCGGCCGGGCTCCTCCGGCAGCCGGATGTTGCGCAGCGACGAGGCCAGGTCGCGGCGCGCCTGCGGCGAGCGGGGGTTGAACGACTTCGGGATACGGACCCGGGCCAGCGGCTCGACGGCCACCGGAAAATCAATCATGGACAGGCGCCGGACCTGGCGGTCCTCGGTGAGGACGACGGGGCGCGGCCCTTCCGCCGAGCCCTCGTCGACACCGGCGTCGAGCACCACGGCAAGCCCGCCGCGCCGCCCGGCCGGCACGCGCACCACGTCACCGCTGCGCAGCTTCGCCAGCGCCGCGGCGACCTCGGACTGGCGGCGCACCGTCCCCGCGCGGGACAGATCGGCCTCGCGCTCCCGGATCTGGCGGCGCAGCCCGTCGTACTCGGTGACCGAGCCGCGGTCGCATTCGAGGGCGGCGGTCAGCTCCTCGATCGCCGTCTGGTTGCGGCGCACCGCGCGGGCGATGCCGACGACGGCCTTGTCCGCCTGGAACTGGGCGAACGACGACTCCAGGACGGTGCGCGCACGCTCGGCGCCGAGGCGGCCGACGAGGTTGACCGCCATGTTGTAGGACGGTCGGAACGACGACTTCAGCGGATAGGTCCGGGTCGAGGCCAGGCCGGCGAGGGCGAGCGGGTCCAGCCCGGGCTGCCACAGCACGACGGCGTGGCCCTCGACGTCGATCCCGCGCCGCCCGGCCCGCCCGGTGAGCTGCGTGTACTCGCCGGGCGTGATGTCCGCACGGGTCTGGCCGTTGAACTTGGTGAGCCGTTCCAGGACGACGGTGCGCGCGGGCATGTTGATCCCGAGCGCCAGGGTCTCGGTGGCGAACACCGCGCGGACGAGCCCACGCACGAACAGCTCCTCCACCACCTCCTTGAAGGTGGGGAGCATGCCCGCGTGGTGCGCGGCGATACCCCGCTCCAGCCCTTCGAGCCACTGCCAGTAGCCCAGGACGGCGAGGTCGGCCTGGGGCACCCCGGCCGTGCGGGCCCGCACGTGCTCCCGGATCTCGCGCTGCTCGTCGGGGGACGTCAGCCGCAGACCCGCCTGGATGCAGGACGTCACCGCGGCGTCGCAGCCGACCCGGCTGAAGACGAACAGGATCGCGGGCAGCAGGCCGGCACGGTCCAGCCGGACGATGACGTCGGGCCGGTTCGGCGGCCCGGAGCGGCGCCGCCCGTTCCCGGCCCCGTTCCCGTCGCCGGGCCGGCCCGGCCGCGACGACCGGGGCCCGCGGCCACGCTCGTACACCGCGCGGGACTCCTCCCGGGCGAGCCGGAGCAGGTCCGGGTTGACCGCGCGCCCCCCGGCCGCCGCACCGGCACCGGCGATATCACCGGCACGGGCTTCAGCGGCACGGGCGCCGGGCCGACTGCCCGGGGTGGCGCCCCCGACGGACCCTGGGGCGGTGCCCCGCCCGTTCGGCCCCGGGCCGCGACGCGAGAACGCCGGAACGCCCGGATCCAGCCCGGACGGCTGGTCGACGAACAGGTCGTGCAGCGTCCGGTCCGCGAGGAGGTGCTGGAACAGCGGCACCGGGCGGTGCTCACTGACGATCACCCGGGTGTGCCCGCGGACGGTGACCAGCCACTCGGCGAACTCCTCCGCGTTGCTGACCGTCGCCGACAGCGAGACGAGCCGCACGTGCTGGGGCAGGTGAATGATCACCTCTTCCCAGACGGCTCCGCGCTGGCGATCGGCGAGGTAGTGGACCTCGTCCATCACGACGTAGCCGAGGGAGTCCAGCCGGGCACTGCCCGCGGCCTCGGTGTAGAGCATGTTGCGCAGGACCTCGGTGGTCATCACGACCACCGGAGCGTCCCCGTTGCGCGAGGTGTCGCCGGTCAGCAGGCCGATCGAGGCCGCGCCGTACCGGGCGACCAGGTCGGCGTACTTCTGGTTGGACAGGGCCTTGATCGGGGTGGTGTAGAAGCAGCGTGTGCCGGTCGCGAGCGCCAGGTGGGCGGCGAACTCACCCACGACGGTCTTGCCGGCGCCCGTCGGGGCGGCGACGAGGACACCCTCGCCCTGCGCGAGCGCCGCGACCGCCTCGGACTGGAACGGGTCGAGCCCGAACGGGTACCGGGCCGCGAACTCCTCGACGGCTCCGGGCGCGGAGGACACGAAGCTCACCCTACGCTGCCCGGGAGCAGCGCAGGACCCGGGTTGTGCCGGTCAGGTGATGTCGCCGTGGGAGCCGTCGGCCGTCGCGGCGCCGGAGGCTCCGGCCGCGACCGCGTCGCCCTGCGCGGTGGCCCGCGGGTCGGCGGTACGCGGCGCCGGGGGGACCCGCTCGCCCGCGGACTCGTCGAAGTCGAGGGAGGAGGTCTCGTCGTCGCCCAGGCCGGCGTAGGGGGACGTGTCCCCCCGGCGGGCCTTGCGCCGGTCGTTGAGCCAACCGATGATCAGCGCCACCTCGTAGAGGATGACCATCGGCAGGCCCAGCGCGAGCATGGTGAACGGGTCCTGGCTGGGCGTCACCACCGCCGCGAACACGAACACGAGGAAGATCTCGGCCCGCCGCCAGGACCGCAGCTTCGCCGTGGTGACGAGACCGGCGAGGTTCAGCATCGTGACCAGCAGCGGCACCTCGAACGACAGCCCGAACACGAGCAGCATCGCGATGACGTAGCTGAGGTACTTGCTGCCGTCGAGGATGCTGACGAGGCCGTCGCCGCCGAAGCCGAGCAGGAAGTTCAGGCCGGTCTCGAGCGTGACGTAGGCGAAGAAGCCACCGGCGGCGAAGAGCACCAGCGACGAGCAGACGAACGTCAGCGACCACCGGCGCTCGTGGCGGTGCAGGCCGGGGGTGATGAAGGACCAGAGCTGGTAGAGCCAGACCGGTGCCGAGAACACCGCCCCGGAGATCATCGAAATCTTCAGCCGGATCGTGAAGGCGTCGAGAATGCCGAAGAAGTAGAGCCGGCACGAACCGTCGCCGCCGCTGAAGTCACCGCGCTTGTCCGCGGGTAGGGCGCAGTACGGATCGATCAGCCACTGGAAAATATCCGGCTCGACGATGAAGCAGACGATCGTGGCGACGGCGAAGGCGATCAGCGCCTTGGCCAGCCGGTTCCGCAGCTCGCGCAGGTGCTCGGTGAGGGGCATCCGACTGTCCTCGACCGTGCGTGTGCGCCGATGGTGCACAGACGTGGCGAGCCTGCGCGGGTTGGGCAACCGTGGCACGGGCTGAGGCTCCTGCTCGATGTGGACGGCACTCGATCGGGACGATCGACTTGACGGGACGACGAATACAGGCGGTGGGCGAACGGCCCACAATCATGGCCGTGCCCCCGCCGGGTACTCGGGACGGGAACGCAGCCGACCCCGACAGCGGTCGGGCGCGCGCCGCGCCCGAGCACCTGACCGCCGTCAGCGATGGACGTGACCCGCCCGCGGAAGGCCTGTCGACCCGCGGTGGGAACGATCCGCCGCAGGTCAGCCGGCCTGGGGCAACTGCCCGGGCCGTGTTGGGACGGTCAGCGGCGCTCGGCGTCGACCGGCGCCACGCCGTTGACCGACGGACTGGTCGCGGCCGGAGCGGCCGGGCGGCTCTCGATCGGAAGCGGGGCGACGGGCTGCGCGGCCGGAGCCGGGGCGGCCGGAGCGGCGCTCGTGTCGTCGTCGCGCAGGCCCTTCGTCTCCGCCTTGAAGATGCGCAGCGACCGGCCGAAGGAACGCGCCGCGTCTGGCAGTTTCTTCGAGCCGAAGAGCACCAGAACAACCAGCGCGATGATGATGATCTCGGTCGTGCCCAGGTTTGGCATGGCAGGCGTCCTCCGATTGCCGGTCCGGTCGGGAGACCGGTGCGCGATCGATGCTACGTCGGTCAGCCTAGGAGGGGATAGACCGTAACCGGGTATCCCACAGGTGACGTGTACGCAACGTGGAGATGATCGGCTATCTCACCACATCGGATGGTGACTGTCGTCCGGTTCACGTCCGGCCCGAAGGCGCTCCCACCGCGCAGCAGGGCTCCCACCGCGCAGCAGGTCAGCAGGTCAGCCGGCCCGGCTCGCGAGCCGGCTGGAGACCTCGGTCGACTCCAGCCGCCCCGCCAGCTCCGCGGCCTTCGTGGCCAGCTCGGCCGCGTGGTCCTTGAGGTCCATCGCGGCGTTCTTCGTCGCGCGGACCTTGCCCCACAGGCGCAGCGCGCACAGCACGAGCACGCCGAGCGAACCGACGGTGAGCACGAGGTGAGCGAACAGCAGCAGCACACCGGTCACCCTATGGGCTCCTCGGCGTAGGCGGCGAGGGCACGATCGGCCAGCTCGTGGACCCGCGCGGCCACCGAGGCCGGCTCGACCCGCCGCACCTGCGCACCCAGGCCCAGGACCAGCCGGTTCAGCCACGACGGCTCGGAGACCCGCAGCAGCACCGACACTCCCCCGTCGGGCAGCTCACACACGTCGGAGACGGGGTAGTAGTCGACGACCCAGCGGGCCTGCGGCTCCAGGTCGAGGCGCACCGGGATGTCGTCCGGCCCCGGCCGGTACACGCCGTCCGCGGTGTCGCGCGGCGTCGCGGTCGGCGGCGGCTGCGCGACGACGTCCAGGACGACGGCCCCACCGCGACCGTCGATGCGGTCGAGCCGGAACAGCCGCACCGCCGACGCTCGGTGGCACCATCCCTCGAGGTACCAGTGCCCGTCCCGGACGAGCACCCGCATCGGGTCGACGTCGCGCACCGTCATCTCGTCCCGCGACCACACCAGGTAACGCAACCGGACGCGCCGACGGTCCCTGATCGCCCCCTGCAGGATGGCGAGCACCTCGTCGTGGGTGTCGAGCGCGACGCGCACATGCCCGGCCGGCTCGTTGCCGACGGCGTCCTCGACCTTGCGCAGTGCCTGGTCGAGCGCCTCGCGCCCGACCAGGCCGGGGACGTCGGTGAGCGCCCGGGCGGCGACGAGCAGCGCGGTGGCCTCGTCCGCAGACAGCCGCAGCGGGCGGTCGAGCGTCTGGGGGTCAACGACGGTGACCTGGTCGCCGGAGTAGCTGACGTCGATGAGGTCGCCGGGCGCGCCGCCGGGCAGCCCGCAGACGAACAGCAGGTCGAGGTCGTCGCGCAGCTGGCGCACCGTGACGTCGAACTCCGCGGCCGCGGCCTCGAGTGACACGCCGGGATGAGCCCGCAGCCAGGGCACAAGGGCCAGCAGCCTGCTGAAACGGTCGGTGGAGCCGCTCACCGCGGCCCGGTCCTCGCCAGCCATCCGGCGAGCCGGGTGCCGCGTTCGGGCGCCGTGGCTTCCAGGGTGGCCCGCAGCCGGCGGATGACCTCGGCGCGCAGGTCCGCGGGACCGAGGACGGTCACGTCAGGCCCGTAGCCGACGATCCAGTGGGCGAATCGCTCCACGTCGGAGAAGTCGACGTTCAGCAGGTCGGTGTCCGGCACCGGACTCATGGGCAGGTCAGGACCCGGCGCCTCCGCCGGGCGGGCCCGGCGGCGCAGCGCGTGCCCGCACCCGCGCCGGACCCGCAGCAACGCGCTGCGGGTGTGCTCGGGCGGCTCCGTCGAGGAGATCATCGCCCGCAGGTCCACATCGGGGGGGACCGTGAACGCGCCGGGCGGGCCGACCGCACGCACTCCGCCGGTCACCCTGGAGAGCCGGAACACCCGTGGCGCGGCCCGCCGCAGGTCGTGCCCGACCAGGTACCAGCGGCCCCGCCAGGACAGCACCCCCCACGGCTGCACGTGCCGCTCGGTG
This sequence comes from Parafrankia sp. BMG5.11, assembly GCF_004337455.1. NCBI lineage: Bacteria > Bacillati > Actinomycetota > Actinomycetes > Frankiales > Frankiaceae > Parafrankia > Parafrankia sp. BMG5.11. The sequence goes on from NZ_SJXI01000078.1 coordinate 14,577, forward strand.
TCCTCGGTCTGCCCGGGACGGCGGTAGGGGAAGCGCACCACCCGGCCGGCCTGGACGGCGGCGAGCGCCGCCTCGAAGGCCGGCTCGGCCGTGTCGACCCGCGGCTCGAAGCCCTCGAACCCGCCGGGCCCAAGCGCCGAGGAGGGTCCCGCCAGGAGATCGTCCCCGCCCAGCCCGGCGGGGCGCACCGGGGCACCGGCGGCTGCCAGTTTGCGCAGCGCGCTCGCGGCCGGGGCGGCGAGGGTCGCGCTCGACCACAGCGAGGCGGCCAGCGCGAGCGCCGCGAACTCGTCCGGGTCGAGGGAGATCTCCCCGAGCGCGTAGTCGCCGCGGCGGATGCGGTAGCCGAGCTCGTCGCTGAACGCTGAATCCTGGCCGGTCTCGACCGGGATACCGAGCTCGCGCAGGTACTGCTTGTCACGCTCGAACATGCGCCGGTAGGCCTCCTGCGCCTCCTCCGACTCCCCCGGGTCGTACCCCTCCACCATCTCCCCGATCTGGGACACGGTGAGGAACCGCGATGTCGCCATCAGGCACATCGTCAGGTTGAGCAGGCGCTCCAGCCGTCGGCGGGACACATCGGATGAGGCTAGCCGCACTCGACGTCAACGTGGTAACCGCCCCGCCGCCGCCGCGGGGCGGCGAGGACCGTCGTGGCCCCGGCCAGGACCTACCCGGCCGGGGCGGCGACGCGACGCGTCAGAGAGACCCGGCCCCCGGATCGGCCGTGCCCTGCGACGTGCCCTCTTCGGCGCCGGCCGGCACGACCTCGAGCAGGTCGACGATGAACACCAGCGAGTCATCAGCCATGATTATCGGCGGCTGGCCGCCCATCGGCCCGTAGCCGAGCTCCGGCGGGATCACGATCAGCCGGCGGCCGCCCGCCTTCATCCCGTCGATGCCCTGACCGAAGCCGGGGACCGTCCGGAGCAGGGAGAAGGTGTCCGGGGCGCCCCGCTCCCAGCTCGAGTCGAACTCCTTGCCGGTCTTCCAGATGGTGCCGACGTACTGGATCTGGACGGTGCTCGTCGCGCTGGCCGCCGCGCCCTCACCGGTCACCAGATCCTGGGTGACCAGGTCGGTCGGGGCCAGGCCCCTGCCCGCCGCGGCTACGGGCTTCTGGGTGAGGTCCACGGCGTTCTCGACGGCCGGCGGGCCGCCCGCCCGCGCACCGGCGTCCTGCGCGGCGGACGGGACCGGCGCGGCGGCCGTCCCGTCGGGCGTGTCCGACGAGCTGCACGCGGCGAGCGGCACCAGCAGGACGGCGGGGAGGGCGAGGGCGGCCAGCCGGTGACGGCGGCGGGCGATGACACCACGAAGCGAAGAGATCACGGAAGCAAAGATCCTCTGGATACTGCGCGGCACCGCCGCCGCGGCACGCGGGGCCGCCGGCCGGCGCCACGCGCTCGAGCTGCCTGAACCTGTGGAGTCAGACTGTAGAGGACAAGCCTCCGCTCTTCGGCACGACACCGGCCGGCCGGGCCGGCGCGGCCTACATGCTCGCGATCAGCTTGTCGACGCGGTCGTCCACCGACCGGAACGGGTCCTTGCACAGCACCGTGCGCTGGGCCTGGTCGTTGAGCTTGAGGTGCACCCAGTCGACGGTGAAGTCGCGCCGCTTCTCCTGCGCCCGCTTGATGAACTCCCCGCGCAGCCGGGCCCGGGTGGTCTGCGGCGGCACCGACTTCGCCTCGAAGATGTCGAGGTCGCGGGTGACCCGCTCGACCAGACCGGCCCGCTCCATCCGGTAGTAGAGCCCGCGGTCACGGTGGATGTCGTGGTACTTCAGGTCGAGCTCGGCCACCCGCGGCGACGCCAGCGACAGCCCGTGCTTGAGCCGGAAGCGGTCGATGAGGACGAACTTGGTGACCCAGTCGATCTCCCGGGCGACCAGCTCCAGGTCCTCGGTCTCGATCGCGAGCAGGGTGCGGCCCCACAGGTCGAGCACCCGCTTCGCCACGGCGTCCCCGCCGCGCCGCTCGACGAACTCGACCGCCTTCGAGTAGTACTCGCGCTGGATGTCCAGCGCGCTCACCTCACGGCCGTTCGCCAGCTTGATCCGACGCTGGCAGGTCATGTCGTGGGACACCTCGCGGATCGCCCGGATCGGGTTCTCCAGCGACATGTCGCGCAGGACGACCCCCGCCTCGATCATGCGGAGCACCAGGTCGGTGGAGCCCAGCTTGAGCAGCATCGTCGTCTCGCTCATGTTCGAGTCACCGACGATGACGTGCAGCCGACGGAAGCGCTCGGCGTCCGCGTGCGGCTCGTCGCGGGTGTTGATGATCGGACGCGAGCGGGTCGTCGCCGACGACACCGACTCCCAGATGTGCTCGGCGCGCTGGGAGATGCAGTACACCGCCCCGCGCGGGGTCTGCAGGACCTTGCCCGCGCCGCACAGGATCTGCCGGCTGACCAGGAACGGGACCAGCACGTCCGCCAGGCGGCTGAACTCGCCGTGCCGCCCCACGAGGTAGTTCTCGTGGCAGCCGTAGCTGTTCCCCGCCGAGTCGGTGTTGTTCTTGAACAGGTGGATGTCCCCGGCGATGCCCTCTTCGCGCAGCCGGCGCTCCGCCTCGACGAGCAGGCCCTCGAGGATCCGCTCGCCCGCCTTGTCGTGCGTCACCAGATCGGGCACGGAGTCGCACTCGGGGGTGGCGTACTCCGGGTGGCTGCCGACGTCCAGGTAGAGCCGGGCGCCGTTCTTGAGGAACACGTTGCTGCTACGGCCCCAGGACACGACGCGTCGGAACAGGTAACGGGCCACCTCGTCCGGCGACAGCCTTCGCTGCCCGCGGAACACGCAGGTGACGCCGTACTCGTTCTCCAGCCCGAAGATGCGGCGATCCACGAGACCGACCCTATGCTCGGAACCCGCCTTCGCGTGGGGAGACGCTCGGGCTGGTCTCAGCTGTGGCCTCCCGGGGGCGCACGACCAGCCCGGCGGCGACCGCGGCCGCCGCCGGCGCGGCGGTGGCTTCGCTCGGAACCGACGTCCCGGCCGCGATCGTCCCGGCGCCGCCCGCGCGCTCCCGGCCGAGCAGGATCAGGACGATCCCGGCGACCGCCCAGATCGCCAGGACGGCCGCCCCACGCCCGCCACCGGCGCCACCGAAGTACAGGGTGGACCGCAGCAGGGTCACCCCCGCTCCGGGCGGCAGCAGCTGACCCAGGCCGCCCCACGGCGTCGGCAGCATCTCCGGCGCCGACGACGCGCCGGAGAGGGCCGCGCCGAGCACGGTCACGCCGACAGCCGCGACGAGCCCGCGCCCCCCGGCCACCGCGCCCAGCCCGAGGACGGGTGCCACCACGGCCCCGGCGACCATCGCCAGGACGACCACGCTGCTCCCGAACGTGTCGGGCAGCACGTCGAGACCCCCACCGAGGGCCAGGGTGCCGGCCACCCCGGCGGCCACCATGAAGCCGACGAGGCCACCGAGACGGGCCTGCCTCGTCCGGGCGGCGCGCGCCAGCAGCACGCCCGCCGCCGCCGCGATCAGCACCAGCGGCAGGTAGCCGGCGGACACCCCGCCACCCTGATGATCGGCGGAGGCGTTGGGGACGACGTCGACGACGGGGATCCGCAGATCGGGAAACGTCACCGACATTCCGCGGACCAGCGCCTCGGCCACGGCGGGGCTCGCCGCGGACGCGAGGCGCAGCGCGAGCCCGTCGTCGGTGATGACGAACGCGGCGTAAGCCTTCCGGTCGCGCAGCACCCGGTCGGCGGCGGCGGCGTCCGGGACGACACCGATGCGCAGGGCGCCCGGCGACATCCGTTCGACCGCCTCCGTGAGGGCCTTCGCGCCCTGCGGCTGGCCGGCGACGACCACGGGAAGCCCACGGGGACGCACCGAGGTGACCGTGGAGCCGTAGAGACAGACGACGAGGCCGAGCAGGACGGACATCCCGACGACCGTCACCGCCGTGCGGCGCACAGGTCCGGTGGCGCGGCCCGCCGCGGCTCGGAGGCGGTGCCAGCGCCCGTGTTCCGCCGTCAGATCCATCGGCCCTCCACTACGATCACTGGGATCCGTCGCCATTCAGACACCGAAGGTGAGCGACGTGCAGCGTCGCTCAGATCACGGTGCGACGGCGCGGTGGCGGGCCGCAGGCGGCGTGTCCGGCCCAGACCACCCACCGCCCCCGGTACCCGGGCACGCGGGTACCCGGGTACCCGCGTGCCCGGAGGTGACCCGACTCGTGAGCGCTCGGCCCGGATGGTGATGGGACTGGTAATCCGGGGGAAAGATGGCGGCCATGACAGCCGAGACGAACGAGCAGCGAACCCGTCACCTGCGGACCGACGTGTCCGCCCGCGGCCGTACCCCGGCGACGGTGATCGCGCCCGCCGCCGACGACCCGCCCCGGGGCGGCGTCGTCGTGATCCAGGACGCCCGCGGGATCACCCCCTACCTCCTGTCCGTCTGCGACGACCTCGCCGAGGCGGGCTACCTGACGATCGCGCCGCACCTCTACCACCGGGACGGCATCGCCGAGGTCGACCCGGCGGATTCGTGGGCCGGTGCGCTGCCGCAGATGGCGACGCTGACCGGCGCCGGGATCTCCGCCGACGTCGACGACTGCGTGGGGCACCTGGCCGACGCCGGGTTCGGGCCGGGGCAGACCGCGATCGTGGGCTTCTGCATGGGCGGCACCGTCGCGCTGTTCACCGCGACGCGGACGCCGCTGGCCGGGGCCGTGTCGTTCTACGGCGGAGCCGTCAGCTCGCCGGCGTGGCCGGGCGTCCCGGCGCTGCTCGAGGTCGCGCCGTCGCTGCGCGGGCCCTGGCTGGGTCTCTACGGCGAGGAGGACACGATGATCCCCATGGCGGACGTCACCGGCCTGCGGGCCGCCGCCGCCCGTTCGGGGCAGCCGACGGAACTCGTCAGCTACCCGGGCGCCGGCCACGCCTTCCACAGCCACGACCGATCCGCCGTACACCGCCCCGGGCCGGCGGCCGACGCGTGGCAGCGCACCCTCGCCTTCCTCGACAGGCGCGTACGCCCGTCCTGACCCTGGTGGCCGCGGGGCCGATGTGAGCCGTCCGCGCCGTACCCGGACGGGCCGGGACACCTCGCAGGGAGGCCGCCCGCCGGGACGGCGCCCTCGGCGCGACAGGGGGAACGGCGTGTTCGGCGAGCCGGACGGAAAACTCGTTGGTGGCGCGCACGCGGACGGTGTAACGTCCCGCCGACACGAACGGATCAGCCCGAGTCGGCCTGGGAACAGAGCCGCCGGGCCGCCGAGATCACGCAGGAGGTGGGCCATGGCCGCGCAGACGGTGTTTGCCCAAGACGCACTGCTCCGCCGCCTCCACCGGGCCACCGACTGACGTCGCCCACCCCACCACCCGGTTTCGGCCGCGTGGTCTCCTCGCACGCCATGGGTGGCGCGCGTCCAGTGGGGCCCCCGTTCCAAGGGTCTCGACGTTGTCTTCTCAACACTTGTCACGTTCTCCACGGGTCCAGTCGGGCCGGCGATCCCCGTCCTTCGACCCGCCACCGCCCGACACCGCGGCTCCCCCTACTCCCACGGCGCCCTCGCCGGGGAGGACCGGCACGACCGGTTCCGATCTGGTCCGTCATGGCTGGACCGACGGCGACGAGGCGGGGTTCGCGCCCCGCCGCGACGCCGGGTTGGCACCCGCACGGGTCCTCCGGCGCGACCGGGGACGCTGCGAGCTGATCACCGAGCACGGCCCGGTGAGTGCCGAGATCGGTCGTGCACTTCCCGCCGGGTCGGATCTGTCGCCGTGCACGGGCGACTGGGTGGCCGTCGGAGCCTCCGTGCCCACGCCGTCCATTCCGAGCACCGGAGCAGCACATCTGGTGGTCGCCGAGCTGCTGCCGCGACGCAGCGCTCTCGTCCGCTCCTCGGCCTCGCGCAGGTCCGACGGGCAGGTGCTCGCGGCGAACATCGACCTCGTGGTGATCGTCGCCGCGCTCTCGGCCGCGCCTGATCTCGCCCGGCTCGAACGGCTGCTCGCACTAGCCTGGGAGAGCGGCGCCCAGCCGCTGATCGTCCTGACCAAGGCCGACCTGGTGCCACGCGAGGACACGGAAAGACTCGGCCCGTCCACGCTCGACGCGGTGGCCGCCGCCGCGCCCGGAACCGACATCCTCACCGTCTGCGCGCTGGACGGCACCGGCATGGACGCGCTGCGCGCCGCACTCGCCGGGACGTCGCCGCCCGGCCGATCGGCGGTGCTGGTCGGGCCCTCCGGCGTCGGCAAATCAACGCTGGTCAACGCTCTGCTCGGCGAGGAGCGGCTGGCGGTGGGGCGAGTCCGCGCCGCAGACGGGAAGGGGCGGCACACAACCGTCAGACGGGAGCTGATCGCGCTGTCCTCCGGCGGAATTCTGATCGACACGCCCGGGATCCGCGGCGTGGGCCTGTGGGATGCCGAGCAGGGGCTCGATGCGACCTTCACAGAGATCGCCGATCTCGCCGTGGCCTGCCGGTACGCGGACTGCGCGCACGACACGGAACCCGGCTGCGCGGTGCTCGCCGCGGTCGAGGACGGCTCGTTGCCCGAGCGGCGGCTGCGGAGCTACCGCAAACTGCGGCGCGAGAACGCCTGGATCCAGTCACGCGGGGACGCCCGCCTGGCCGCGGAAGAGCGGGCGCGTTGGAAGGCCATCCGCAGGGAACAGCGGCGCCTCTACACCGGCCGCGAGCGGCAGGGGCGCCAGCGGTGACCGGGCGAGGCGAAGCGGGCCGGTCAGACGGAACGGACGGAACGGACACCGCGCGTGAGATCACTCGGGTGTTCTGGGCGCTGCACGAAGGACTGCCGCGCCAGTCCGCCGGGTCGGACGCAACGACACGCCGGCTGCTGGAACTGGCCGGCCTGCTGCCCGACCGGCCCCGCGCCCTCGACATCGGATGCGGTCCGGGGCGCGCGTCACTGGTGCTCGCGCGGGTCGCCCGCGCGGACGTCACCGCGGTCGACCTGCACCACCCCTTCCTGGCGGAGCTGCGACACTCGGCCGCGGCGTCGGGGCTGGGCGGGTGGATCCGTCCCGTACTCGCGTCGATGACCGATCTGCCATGCCCCGACGGCGCCTTCGACCTCGTCTGGGCAGAGGGCTCGGCGTACATCATGGGCTTCGCCGCCGCACTGCGGGCGTGGCGGCGGTTACTGGCTCCGGCCGGGGTGCTCGTGGTGTCCGAGCCGGTCTGGACGGTCGATGATCCTGCGCCGCCGGCGAGGGCGTTCTGGGACGCGGTCTACCCGCTGCGGACGGTCGCGGCGACGGCGGACGTGGCCCGCGCCGCGGGCTACGAGGTGGCGGCGACATTCCAGCAGCCGGACAGCGACTGGTGGGCGGAGTACTACGACCCGCTGAGCGCCCGCCTCGATCAGGCGGAGCGGACCGGTCTCGGGACGGCGGCCGGCCGAGCCGCGCTGGACTCGTGTCGGGCCGAGATCACGCTCCGGCGGACCCACGGAGCCGACTACGGCTATATGGGTTTCGTCCTGCGCCCGCGCCCGAGCTGAGCAGGCCCCCGGCGCGACCCGGCCGACCACGTCCGGTCGGCCGGGTCGCGCCGGCCGCATCCGGCCGCCGGGGGCCGTGTCAAGGCCGACGATCCGTGGCCTCTCGATGGGACTCAGTGCCCCTTGGAGGCCACGGATCGAACCCGGGAGACCCGGAAAGGACGACGGACGAGGGGACCTCCCGACACCCGCGCGTCAGGACGCGGGCGGGGCGGTCTCCTCGAGCAGTCCGTCGAGCTGGCTACCGACGATCCGCTTGAACAACCGCCGGGAGCGCTTCCGGTCGAGCATCGCGACCTCGAGGTTCCCGGCCGTCAGCGTGCGCTCCCCGTTCTGCGCCCCGGGCGGCGCGCCGGCGGTGAGCGCGTCCACCGCCACGCGCAGCGCGGTGGCGAGCGGCTGGCCCTCCGTGTGGTGCTCCCGCAGGGAGGTCAGCACCTGCTCGGACTGACCGCCGATCGCGATGAAGCCACGCTCGTCGGCGATCGAGCCGTCGTAGGTGAGACGGAAGATCTGGTCATCCGCGGCGGTGTGCCCCACCTCGGCGACGACGATCTCCACCTCGTAGGGCTTGATGCTCTCGGTGAAGATCGCGCCGAGGGTCTGCGCGTAGGCGTTCGCGAGCGCCCGGCTCGTGACATCCCGCCGGTCGTACATGTAGCCGCGGGTGTCCATGATCCGGATGCCGGCCGTGCGGAGGTTCTCGAACTCGTTGTACTTCCCCACCGCGGCGAAGCCGATGCGGTCGTACATCTCGCTGATCTTGTGCAGGGTCGTCGACGGGTTCTCGGCGACGAACAGGATGCCGTCGACGTAGGTGAGGACGACCACGCTCCGGCCGCGCGCGATGCCCTTGCGCGCGTACTCGGACTTGTCCCGGACCTGCTGTTCGGGACTTGCGTAGCCGAACGGCATGGTCACGTCAGCCTCCTGAGTTCTGCGCGCGGTCGGCGATGATCGAGTCGACCACCGGGCCGACCTCGTCATCGGTGAGGCGACGGTATCCGTCGGCGGTCACCGAGGCGACGATCGGGTACAGCTTGCGGATGAGGTCCGGCCCACCGGTCGCCGAGTCGTCGTCGGCGGCGTCGTAGAGAGCCTCGACGCTGATCCGGACCGCGTCGTCCTGGCTGTGGTTGGCCCGATAGCGCTTCTTCAGCGAGCCGCGAGCGAAGACCGAGCCCGACCCGATCGACTCGTAGGTGCGCTCCTCGGACTTCGCCGCGGCGATGTCGTAGGAGAAGATCCGCCCCTCGCCGGTCTCGGTGTCGAAGCCGGCGAACAGCGGGATGACCGCGAGGCCCTGCATCGCCATGCCCAGGTTCCCCTTGACCATGAACGCGAGCCGGTTGGCCTTCGCGTCCAGGCTCAGCGTAGAGCCCTCGATCTTCTCGTAGTGCTCGAGCTCGACCTGGAACAGACGGATCAGCTCGGCGCCCACACCGGCCGTGCCGGCGTAGCCGACGCAGGAGAACTCGTCCGCGTGGTGGACCTTCTCGACGTCACGCTGGGCGATCATGTGCCCCTGCGTCGCGCGGCGGTCGCCGGCCATGATCACGCCACCGGGGAACGTCACGGCCACGATGGTGGTGCCGTGAGCCGCATCGGTCACCGGAGCGGGCAGCGGGCCCCGGGCGCCCGGAAGCAGGTCCGGAGCCGCGACGGACAGGAAATCGGTGAACGACGACGTTCCCGGTGTCATGAACACAGCCGGTAGACGCCCGGCGACACCCGTTGGATCGGGCACGCATCCCCCTTCAGATAGTCGATCGTGAGCCGGCGGCCCAGGATGGTCCGAGGCGGCCCAGCCCAAGGCTCCGGGTGATGCACAACATGCCACGTGCCGGGCCGGCAGGGTGGCCGTGGTCCCGCTCCGTCCCAAGTCGCGGTCCCAAGTCGCGGTCCCGGGCGCACCGCCGCGGTGGCACTCGGCGGCCTCAGCGGGCCTGTGAGCCCCTCGGTAGGCCCCTGTGAAGCCCCGCGGGCGGCACGGCGCCTGGACGGCCCGCACGGACGCCCCCAGGCACCGACCTCGCTCGCGGCGGGAGACACCAGGACAGCTGAGCGATCCACGTGCCGACGCACACACACGACGCCCACCGCCATCGGGCACACCCTGGGCATCGGGCACACCCCGGGCGCGGGCATCGCGATCCAGGGCACGGCCCCGGGACGCGTCGGGCAGCGGGGCCTCCCGCAGCACCGGTCGCCGCGTTGGCTCCCCCGGCGACCGGCCGAACGGGCGCATGTGGCTCGTCCGGCCGAACCGGCCGCGGGGAGTCAGACCCTACTGACCGCCCTTCTGGACGTATCCCTTCACGAACTCCTCGGCGTTCTCCTCGAGAACGTCGTCGATTTCGTCGAGCAGGGAGTCGACGTCCTCCGAGAGCTTCTCGTGCCTTTCCTTGAGATCCGAGGCGCCCGATTCCTCAACCTCGGCCTCGGCGGTCTCGTCATCACGGCGGCCGGTGCGCTGCTGCCCGCCACCGGTGTCCCTCTGGGCCATGGGAGCCTCCTTCGATCGCCTGGGGCGACACTATCCCGCTCCGCCGACTGCTTCCGGTGGATCGGTACGAGGTCCACTCCATCACGAACACCCGACGACGTCGCCTCGTCCGCCGAGGGCGCAAAATGTGCTGGTCGATGGTGGTACCACCGGCGCACCGAGACTTCACGCCGTACCGGCGTGAAGTCTCGGGAGACCACCGCGAGACCCCGCCGGCTGTCAGTTACCCGACAGGGCGTCCACCAGGTCGGCGGCGGTGGGGCAGCGGGCGAGCAGCTCGCCCACGTGCGCCTTGGTGCCACGCAGCGGCTCAAGGGTCGGCACCCGCTGCAGCGAGTCCCGCCCGATGTCGAAGATGACCGAGTCCCAGGACGCGGCCGCCACCTGCTGCGGGTAGAGCTCCAGGCAGCGTCCCCGGAAGTACGCCCTGGTGTCCTCCGGAGGCTCCGTCATCGCCCTGGTGACCTCCTCCTCACTCAGCAGGAGGTCGAAGCGGCCACGGGCCACCAGGCGGTTGTAGAGGCCCTTCTCCGGCCGAACGTCGTGGTACTGGAGGTCGACGAGCTGCAGCCGCGGCGAGTCCCACGCCAGGGCATCGCGGGAGCGGTAGCCCTCGAGGATCGACAGCTTGGCCACCCAGTCGAGCTCCCGGGAACAGGTCATCGGGTCGACCTCGAGGCGGCCGAGCACCGACTCCCACCGGGAGAGCACGTCGGCCGTCTGCGGGTCGACGTCCGTGCCGAGCCTGTCCTCGACGAACTTGCGGGCCTGCTCGAAGTACTCCATCTGGAGCTGCACGGCGGTCATCTTCCGGCCGTCGCGCAGGGTGAGCAGATACCGCAGCGAGGGGTCGTGGGAGATCGCCCGCAGCGTCGCGACCGGCGCGTCCACCGACAGGTCGACCTGGAGCCAGCCCTCCTCGATCATGGCCAGGACGAGCGAGGTCATCCCCACCTTGAGGTAGGTGGCGATCTCGCTCATGTTGGCGTCACCGATGATCACGTGCAGACGCCGGTACTTCTCCGGGTCGGCGTGGGGCTCGTCCCGGGTGTTGATGATGGGGCGCTTGAGGGTGGTCTCCAGTCCGACCTCGACCTCGAAGAAGTCCGAGCGCTGGCTGATCTGGAACCCGGACTCACGCCCGTCCACGCCGATGCCGACCCGGCCGGCGCCGCATATCACCTGGCGGGAGACGAAGAACGGCGTCAGGTGCCGCACGATCTCCCCGAACGGGGTCGCCCGCGCCATGAGGTAGTTCTCATGGCAGCCGTAGGAGACACCCTTGTTGTCGGTGTTGTTCTTGTACAGGTGCACGGGCATCGTGCCGGGGACAGTCAGCGCACGGCGGGCCGCCTCTGCCATCACCCGCTCCCCCGCCTTGTCCCAGAGGACGATGTCGCGCGGGTTCGTCACCTCGGGGGTCGAGAACTCGGGGTGCGCATGATCGACGTAGAAGCGCGCGCCGTTGGTCAGGATGACGTTGGCCAGCCCGAGGTCGTCCTCGTTCGCGGGCGCGCCAGGATCGACCACCGGCTCTCTGGGCAGCTCGAAGCCGCGGGCGTCTCGCAGGGGGGACTCCTCCTCGAAGTCCCACCGAGCTCGACTGCCCCCGGTGGCGGCCCTGTTGGCGTAAGAGTTCACGACCAACGACGAAGCCAGCATCTGGTTTGTGTTGGGTTGACCGGGCACGGACACGCCGTATTCGGTCTCGGTCCCCATGATCCGGCGCACGCTCACTCTGCAAGCGTAGGTGCTGGCGGGCCGCCGGGTCGGCCGGACGCCGCCCTTGGTCGTTCCGAACCTCTTGCCGGGAAGCTTCGGGAACGCCCGGAGACCTCCCCCGCCACGCCGACAGCCCCGCGGGTGCCGGCATTCGGGTGATCGGCGACGTGGCGGCCCGTCAGCCTGTTCGACGGCCACTGGGCTGCGTGTCCGTCTTCTCACAGCGACGGCAGGAGACCACCACAAGCCCGTTTTGAAGATCAAAACGATCAAGGATGGGCGTCAACATCGTTGACTATCTTGGGCAGTGCGACACCCGACGGCACGGCCACTCGACCGGCGGCTCCAGCCGGCGGGCACGGCTCGCGGACCGGCTGGCGGGCAGCCGGTGGGCACGGCCGGGGGTCACCGGGCCCGTGGAACCACGACGCGGCGGCCGCCTCGTCAACGAGACGGCCGCCGCGTGGCGACCACGGCGGGCGGCTGGCCCCCGCCCCGCGAACGGCCTAGAGGTACTGGCCGGTGTTCGCGATGGTGTCGATCGACCGCCCGGCCTCGGTGCCCTTGGTTCCGGTGACGAGTGTGCGGATGTAGACGATCCGCTCACCCTTCTTGCCGGAGATCCGGGCCCAGTCGTCCGGGTTCGTGGTGTTCGGCAGGTCCTCGTTCTCCTTGAACTCGTCCAGGCACGCCGACAGCAGGTGCTGCATGCGCAGGCCGCGGACTTTGCTCTCGATGAGGTCCTTCACCGCCATCTTCTTCGCCCGGGCCACGATGTTCTCGATCATCGCGCCCGAGTTGAAGTCCTTGAAGTACAGGACCTCCTTGTCACCGTTGGCGTAGGTGACCTCGAGGAAGCGGTTCTCCTCGCTCTCGGCGTACATCCGCTCGACGACCCGCTGGATCATGCCCTGGCAGGTCGCCTCCCGGTTGCCTCCGTGCTCGGCGAGGTCGTCGGCGTGCAGCGGGAGCTCGGGAATGACGTACTTGGCGAAGATGTCCTTGGCCGCCTCGGCGTCCGGACGCTCGACCTTGATCTTGACGTCGAGCCGGCCCGGCCGCAGGATCGCCGGGTCGATCATGTCCTCTCGGTTGGACGCGCCGATCACGATCACGTTCTCGAGCTGCTCGACGCCGTCGATCTCGCTGAGCAGCTGCGGGACGATCGTGTTCTCCACGTCCGAGGAGACACCCGAGCCACGGGTCCGGAAGATCGAGTCCATCTCGTCGAAGAACACGATCACCGGCATGCCCTCGGACGCCTTCTCGCGCGCCCGCTGGAACACCAGCCGGATCTGCCGCTCGGTCTCGCCTACGTACTTGTTGAGCAGCTCCGGGCCCTTGATGTTGAGGAAGAAGGCCCGGCCGGAGCCCTGGCCTGTCTGTGCCTCGACCTTCTTGGCCAGGGAGTTCGCCACGGCCTTGGCGATCAGCGTCTTGCCACACCCGGGCGGGCCGTAGAGCAGCACGCCCTTCGGTGGCTTGAGCTTGTGCTCCAGGAACAGTTCCTTGTAGAGGAACGGCAGCTCGACCGCGTCGCGGATCGACTCGATCTGGCCCTTCAGGCCGCCGATCTGCTCGTAGCCGATGTCTGGGACCTCTTCGAGGACCAGCTCCTCGACCTCGGACTTGGGGATCCGCTCGAAGGCATACCCCGACCGTGGCTCGATGAGGAGCGAGTCGCCGGCTCGGATCGGGCCGTCGAGGAGTGGCTGGGCCAGCATGACGACCCGTTCCTCGTCGGTGTGACCGATCACCAGCGCCCGGTCACCGCTCTCGAGGACCTCCTTGAGCAGGACGATCTCGCCCTGCCGCTCGAACGCGCGAACCTCCACGACGTTGAGCGCCTCGTTGAGCATGACCTCCTGACCGGGCTGCAGGACGTCGGCTTCGACGTTCGGCGACACCGTCACGCGGAGCTTTCTGCCCTGCGTGAACACGTCGACCGTGCCGTCGTCGTAGCCACGGATGAAGACGCCGTACCCGCTCGGCGGTTGCGCGAGCCGGTCGACCTCCTCCTTCAACGAGATGATCTGGTCACGTGCCTCCCGAAGGGTGGCGACGAGCTTGTCGTTTTGCCCAGTGGCGGTCTGTAGCTCCACCTGTACCTGGGCTAGTCGCTCCTCCAGGACACGTACCTGTCGGGGCGATTCAGACAGCCTCCGCCGCAGCATGGCCACTTCTTCCTCCAGGAAGGTGACCTGAGTCGTGAGTTCGTGTACTTCCTTCTCGTACGCCGACCGTTGAGAATCGGCGTCACCAGGACGACCCGTGCTCCCACCGGAGCCAGAGCCCGAACGGGGACCGGACACCGCGCCTCCACCTCCCCCGTGCTGACCGGGACGCACCCACACTACCGTTGTGACCGCCGCTGGCAGGCCGGTCGCGCGAGGACGACCCAGGTTTGCCGTAAACAGCGGGTTACGGTGCCATGGTGACAGAAGATCGGAGCCCTGTGGCAACACCAACGAAGCCGGGCGATTCGCCCGGACTCCGGGTCCGCATCGACCAGGACTCCTGCACCGGCGACGGTCTGTGCGTCCAGTATGCACCCTCGGTGTTCGAGTTCGACATCGACGGGCTCGCCTACGTGAAGAACTCCGACGGTGAGCTTCAGACCACACCGGGGACCCACGTGCCGGTTCCGCTGCCGCTGCTCACCGAGATCCGCGACGCCGCCGAGCAGTGCCCCGGCACCTGCATCTACGTCGAGCACCCGGACGGGACGCTGGAGGTCGGCGGCCCACAGGAGTGAGAACCGCCCACCCCGGCGCCCCCGCCGTGCCCCCACCCGTGGGGTCCGGCGCCCGGGCCCGCCGCGCGGGCGCCGTCCTGCCCCGGGTGGGGCGGGCCCGCCCCACAGCGGTGGCGGCCACCCGGCACGGCCGGGGAGCCGCCGGCGGGCTCGCCTGAGCGGGCGCCCCCGCGGATCGCCCGGCCGCGCCCGGCATCGCGTCAGCCGTCGGAGCCGGCGTCGACTCGAGGCTCCGGCTCGGTCTGAGGCTCCGCGATGACCTGGCGATCGGGCTGGCCGTACAGGCCCGGCAAGCTGCCCGCTCCCGCCGGCTGACCCTGCTCGGCCGGGCGGTCGGCGGATGCCGGCTCCGGAGCGGTCGCCGGCTCCGGATAGGAGCCCTTGGCCGGGCGCCGCCGCCTCGGTGGAGCAGTGACGCCGTCCGCCAGCCGGCGCGCTGTCACCAGGAAACCGGTGTGCCCGACCATGCGGTGACCGGGGCGCACGGCGAGGCCCTCGACGTGCCAGTCGCGCATCATCGTCTCCCACGCCGCGGGCTCCGCGAAGCAGCCGAACTCGCGCAGCGCCTCGACCGTCCGGGAGAGCTGGGTGGTCGTCGCGACGTACGCGCACAGCACGCCGCCGGGGACGAGCGCCGCCGCGGCCGCGGGCAGCACGTCCCACGGGGCGAGCATGTCGAGGATCACCCGGTCCATGCCCCGCTCGGCCGACTCGGCCAGATCACCGACATGCAGTGTATGAGCCGGATGTGGTCCGCCGAAAAAGGTCTCGATGTTGCGCCGGGCGACCTCCGCGAAGTCGGGACGCCGCTCGTAGGAGACCAGACGGCCGCCGTCGCCCACGGCCCGCAGCAGGGCGCAGGACAGCGCGCCGGAACCGGCACCGGCCTCCAGCACCTGCGCGCCGGGGAAGACGTCGGCGTACATGACGATCTGCGCCGCGTCCTTCGGGTAGACGACGGTCGCGCCGCGCGGCATCGACAGCACGAAGTCGGCCAGCAGCGGCCGCAGTGCCAGGTAGTCGGTGCCCCCGGTGCTGCTCACGACGACGCCTTCGGGCCGGCCGAGCAGGTCGTCGTGCGGAATCGCCCCCCGGTGGGTGTGGAACTGCCGGCCCGGCTCGAGGACGACCGTGTGCCGTCGGCCCTTGGGGTCGGTCAGCTGGACGCGGTCGCCCTTGGTGAACGTCCCGCGGCGCCGCGCCGCGCCGGTCGGCCGCGGCACCTCGGACACCTCGGACACCTCCGGCGCCTCGGGCATCTCCGGCGCCTCGGGGTCCGCGGGGTCCGGCAGGGGCGGAAGCTCCGCGAGGTCCGGCAGGGGCGGGCGGGACGCGACCGCGTCCGGCGTGGTCGGGTCAGTACTGATCTCGTCGTCCTCTCGGCGCGCGCCCCGAGGCCGTCCACGGCCGGCGCGCGCCCTGTCCGCTGGAAGCTGGTCGCACGGGGGCGTGCGGGTGACGCGTGCCGGGTGCGTCAGGGCCGGGCCGGGCCCGGCGGCCGTCAGCGGCGAACGAACGTCACCGATGGGAGACCATACGGGCCGCGGCCGCCGGATCGATCCTGGCCACGAGATCGACCATGGCCAGCACGCCGACCGGCCGGCCGCGCTGGACCACGAGGTACTCCGCGGCCGGGGCCCGCTGGACGGCCGCCAGCAGGTCCTCGCCCTCGAGCTCGGCCTGCAGGGTCATCCCCGGGCCGATGCTCCGGCTGACCTCGTCCACCGCCATCCACGGCCGGCGGTGCTCCGGCAGGGCGTCGACGGAGGCGCCGTTCATGATCTTGACAGGGGTGCCGTCCCGGTCGATCACCGCGACGGCCGTGGCGCCCACCTCCTGGGCCCGGCGCAGCGCCTCACCGAGCGGGACCGCAGCCTCCACCGGCAGCGTACGGCGGGCGAGTCGGCCCGCCGACAGCCCGGGCAGCCGCTCGCGGACCTTGGCCGACCGCAGCGACTGGTAGGCGCCGAAGGCGACGAACCCGGCCAGGACGTAGGAGTAGAGCGCGCCGAAACCATCGGAGTTCTTCGTCGCGCCCCAGACCACCAGCGCACCGGCCACGACGAAGCCGCCGTAGGCGCCGGCCCGCAGCCCGCGCAGCTTGTCGTGCCCGATGGCCCACACCGCCGCGACGACGACCCGCCCGCCGTCGAGAGGCAGACCCGGCGCCAGGTTGAACACGAACAGCGCGGCGTTGGTGAAGCCGATGAAGAAGAGCACTGCCCCGACGCTGCCGTGATCCGGCACGGCCAGCAGGCCCAGGAAGCACAGCCCCCCGATCACGCCGTTGACGGCGGGCCCGACGAAGGCGATCAGGAACTCGCGGGCGGCGGTGGCCGGCTCGGGCTCGAACTCGGTGAAACCGGCGAAGCCGTGCAGGGTCACCGACCGGACGTGCAGCCCGAACCGCTGCGCGGTCAGCGCGTGCCCGATCTCGTGCGCGAGCAGCGACAGGAGGAACCCCGCCGAGACGAGCAGGGACAGTACGAGCACATGCCCGTCGGTCGCGGCGATCGTCAGATGGTCCCGGATCGGGTCGATGAGCAGGGACGCGACCAACGCCGCGAAGACGACGGCCAGCGGCGAGACGAAGATCGGGGCGCCGCGGACGTGCCCGACCCGCATACCCGGCGGACGCGGCGCCGGCCGCCGCTCCGGCGGCTCCACTCCGCCGGGGACGCCGTGTCGCGCCGCGCCGGGCTGATCCTCCATAGGTGTAGATGCTACGGACCATCCTCCGTGGTGTCCGCCGCGGATAGCGCTCCCGCTACGGATTGCGCTGTCATCTGGCCGGCAGCGGGCTTGTTCGGGGGCCACGGAGGCCCGGCCACGGCCCCAGGACGCGGCCAGGGCCCACGGCCCGAGGAGGCGGCCAGGGCGCCCGCGGCTCGAGGCCCGTCACGCCGCCACGGTTGCGCTGGGGGTCACCGGCTGGGATCAGGCTTGTAGGACTCCACCTCAGGAACGGGCCCCGCCCCCCGGGCCTCAGGGGCCCGATTCCAGAGGTCGAACCCCCGAAAACCCGGATCCGGAAACCAGGCCAGCCTCCGCCAGGCCGGCCGAGACGATGTGTGGCGACTGAGCGCGTCTATGAGATCACTCAGCCGCCATGATTGTTCTCGGAGCCGACGGCCGGGGTCAGGTCTGCGGAAATCCGCCCGGGGCGGAGCCCGGACCCTCGGCGGGGGAGGCACATCGGGACACCGTGGGTGCCCCGAGGCGGGCGCCGATCGTGTCGGTGGCGGGTTCTAGGGTCGACGCCATGACCACAACGCCTGCCCAGGCCCCGGGCTCGGCCGCCGAAGGTTGCCCGACCGGGCCGGTCCAGGTCGGGCCCGGCTGGCATGAGGGCCGCGACCCCGCGGCGGCCCCGGCCTCGCCGCCGACGCCACAGGCCGCGGCGCCACAGGCGCCGCCGATAACGGCGTCGTTATCCCCCTCCCGGGCCGCCGACTTCGTCAACTGCCCGCTGCGCTACCGCTTCCGCGTGGTCGACCGGCTGCCGGAAGCGCCGAGCGAGGCGGCGACGCGGGGCACGGTGGTGCACGGCGTGCTCGAGCGGCTGTTCGACCTGCCCGCCCCGGGCCGGACCCAGCCGGCCGCGACCGAGCTCGTCGAGCCGGTCTGGGCCGACCTGCTCGCCCGCGACCCGGCGCTCGGTGGCCTGTTCGACGACGACGGCGCCCTGCGCTCCTGGCTGGACAGCGCGCGTGACCTTCTCGCCGGCTACTTCACCCTCGAGGACCCGACCAGGCTGGCCCCGGCCGCCCGGGAGCTCTACGTCGAGCACGTCCTGGCCTCCGGGCTGCGGCTGCGCGGCTACGTGGACCGCCTCGACTCGGCCGAGACCCCCCAGGGCACCGCGCTGCGCGTCATCGACTACAAGACGGGCCGCTCCCCCGGCCCGGCGTTCGAGGGCGCGGCCATGTTCCAGATGCGGTTCTACGCGCTCGTGCTGTGGCGTTCGCGTGGCGTCATCCCGCGCGAGCTCCGGCTGTATTACCTGAGTGACCGAACCTGGCTGCGTGCCACGCCGGAGGAGTCGGAGCTGCGCGCCACCGAGCGCCGGATCGAGGCGCTGTGGGCGGCCATCGCCCGGGCGCACCGGACGGGCGACTGGCGGGCCACGCCGGGCCGGCTGTGTGACTGGTGCGATCACAAGTCGAGGTGCCCGGCATTCGGCGGCACCCCTCCCCCGCTGCCGGAGAACCGCGCGGAGCTGCCCGTCGACGACGCCGCCCCCACCGTCTGCGAGGCGGACGGCTGAGCCGCCCGACCGTCCATCGAATCGCGGCGCATGGGTCCCGACCTGGCCACCGGCAACGTGGCGCACCAGACGTGGGGGTACCCGTTCGGGTACCCGAGGGCACCTTCGGACGGCGGCCCCGCGGGCGGGCCCGGCATCGGCGTGCCCGGGCGGTCACCGGTGGGGAAGATCCGGCGTCCCGGGTGGTGTCGGGGGCGGTTACCGTCGGCGGCGGACGTGGGCGGCGGGAGGATGCGGATCACCTCTCCGGCGTTGTCCCTTCGGGGCCTGGATCCCGGCGCTCCGCGGGAGCCGGCCGCCGATCGGTGAGGTAGTTCGCGACAGTTGGAGGAACGCATGGCCCGACGCACCGCATCGGACCGCGACGGTGCCCGCGGCGGTCCACGGCGCGGCCGGGGGTCCGCCGCGCGGGCCTCCAGACTCACCAAGGTCTACGGCTCGGGTGACACCGCCGTCACCGCGCTGCGGGGCATCGACCTGACCTTCCCCTACGGCCGGTTCACCGCGATCATGGGCCCCTCCGGCTCAGGCAAGTCGACCCTGATGCACTGCCTCGCCGGGCTGGACCCCGCGACCACGGGGCGGGTCTTCATCGGCGACGTCGACCTGTCCCGGCTCAACGACCGGCAGCTCACCCAGCTCCGCCGGGACCGGATCGGCTTCATCTTCCAGCAGTTCAACCTGCTGCCGACGCTCACCGCGGCCGAGAACATCACGCTGCCGCTGGACATCGCCGGCCGCAAGCCCGACCAGAAGTGGATGCGGATGGTCGTCGACGCCGTGGGCCTCGCGCCCCGGCTGAACCACCGCCCGCCCGAGTTGTCCGGCGGCCAGCAGCAGCGGGTCGCCTGTGCCCGGGCCCTGGTCACCCGCCCGGAGATCGTCTTCGCCGACGAGCCGACCGGGAACCTCGACTCGCGGTCGGGCGCGGAGGTGCTGTCGTTCCTGCGCGACTCGGTCCGCGAGCTGGGCCAGACCATCGTGATGGTCACCCACGATCCGACGGCCGCCTCGTACTCCGACGAGGTGATCTTCCTCACCGACGGCCGGCTGGTCGACGCGATGGCCGAGCCCACACCGGACGCCGTCCTGGACCGGATGAAGAACCTGGACGCGCTCGTGCGCGGCGAGGCCGTACCGGAGCCCGAAGCGGACTACGACGACCTGCCGCCGGAGCCGCCCGAGCCGCGCGGCCCCGAGTACGACGACCGCGGCTACGCCACCGGCGGCTACCCGGCCGACCACTACCCACCGGCCGGATACCACAACGAGGACTACTCCGGGCCGGCGGACGAGCGCCAGTCCACGGGCTACGGCGCGGGGGGCTACCCGGGCGGCGGGCCGCACACCGGGGAGTACCCGAGCCCCGGGCCGCACCGGGGCGACCCCCGCACCGGCGGCTACGCCAGTCACTTCGAGTCCAGCCAGTCCGATACCGGCCGGTTTGACGCCAGCCAGATCGACGCCCGCGGCCGGTACACGGATCCGGCGGACACCGGCCCGTTCGGCCATGACCGGTACGGCTCCGCCGGGCGGCACACGGGCACTCCCGGCCACGGAGGCGGGTACCGGGCTCCGGACGACCACGACCGCTCGCCCTACGACGCGTCCGGGCACGGTGGCACCCGGGGCTACGAGCGGGGCACCGGCCGGGGCGCGGGCCGGGCGAATCCGACCGGGTGGGCCTGACGGATGCTGCGCGCCACACTGCGGAGCCTGCTGGCCCGCAAGGTACGGCTTGTCCTGTCCGCGCTCGCGGTCGTCGTGGGTGTCAGCTTCGTCACCGGCACCCTGGTCCTCACCGACACGCTGAACCGGACGTTCGACACCCTGTTCACCGACATCAACAAGAACGTCAGCGTCTCCGTGCGGGCCGTCAACGCGGTCGGCACGGGTGACCAGGCCGACCGGCTGCCGGTGCCCGCCGCCCTGGTCCCCACCGTCGCCAAGGTGGACGGAGTCACCGCGGCGACCGGGATGGTCCGGGGCCAGGCGGTCCTGATCGACCCCGCGTCGGGCGACCCGCTCAACAGCGGCGGCGCACCGGGCATCGGAACGAACTGGACCGGTGGCACCGCGACGGGGTCGGAGGAGATCGCCGACGGTCGGCCACCGAACGGCCAGGAGATCGCGGTCGACAAGTCGACCGCGGACAAACACCACCTCACGCTCGGCCAGCGGATCTCGGTGCAGACCCGCCTCCAGCCCGAGGAGTTCACCCTCGTCGGCACCTTCCGCATCGGCGGGCAGGACAGCCTCGGCGGCGCCGCCGTCACCACGTTCGACACGGCGACGGCGCAGCGGCTGCTGCTCGCGCCCGACCAGTTCACCTCGATCAGCCTCGCCGCCGCCAACGGCGTCTCGCAGGAGCAGCTGCGGGACAGGGTCGCCGCGGTGCTCCCCACCAGGGTCGAGGCGATCACCGGCACCCAGCTCGCAGAGGAGAGCGCGAGCGCGATCCAGGACGCCGTCAGCGGGTTCTCGACCTTCCTGCTGGTCTTCGCCGGCATCGCGGTGTTCGTCGGCGCTTTCATCATCTTCAACACGTTCACGATGCTGGTCGCGCAACGCGTCCGTGAGCTGGCGCTGCTGCGCGCGATCGGCGCGAGCCGGGCCCAGGTGCAGCTCTCGGTCCAGATCGAGGCCCTGATCGTCGGCTTCATCGGCGCCACGGTCGGTCTCGCTCTGGGCGCCCTGCTGGCGATGGGGCTGCGGGCGGCCGTCGGCGCGTTCGGGATCTCGCTGCCGTCCGGCCCGCTGGTCTTCCAGCCTCGGACCTTCCTGCTCGCCTACGGCGTCGGCCTGGTCATCACCGGTCTCGCGGCGTTCGTGCCGGCCCGCAAGGCGGCGTCGGTGCCGCCGGTGGCGGCGATGCGCGAGACGTACGTGCTGCCCACCAGGTCGCTGCGCACCCGGGCGCTCGGCGGCGGCGCGCTGACCGTGCTGGGAGTGATCTGCCTGGTGGCGGGCCTGGCCCGCGGGGAGAATCCGAACACGAGCATGGTCGGCGCCGGCGCGGCGTTCGTCTTCCTCGGCATCGCCACCCTCTCGCCGCTGCTGGCCCCGCCGATCACCCAGGTCGTGGGGATTCCGCTGCGCGCGATGTTCGGGACGACCGGCCGGCTCGGCCAGGAGAACGCCATCCGCAACCCGCGGCGCACCGCCTCCACCGCGTCGGCGCTGATGATCGGCCTGGCCCTGGTGAGCGCGTTCGCCGTGCTCGGCCAGTCCATCAAGGAGTCGGTACGCGAGACGGTGTCGGAGAGCCTGGGTGCCGACTTCTACATCGCCACATCCAACTTGGCCCCCTTCAGCCCACAGGTGGCCGCGGGGCTCCAGGGCAAGCCAGGCGTGGCGGTCGCCACCGGCATCCGGGGCGGGGTGGTCAAGATCGGCGACACGAACTCGTCGGTCCTCGCGGGCGATCCGGTTGGCCTGCTGCAGGTCCTCTCCATCAAGCAGGTGGACGGCGACGTCAACGCGCTCGGCGCGGGTTCCCTCCTGGTCGACGAGGTGACGGCGGCCGAGCGGGGGCTGCGGGTCGGCGCGCCCGTCCCGGTCACGTTCGCGGACGGCCCGACCGAGCTGACCCTGGTGGGCACCTACGAGAAGAGCGCGATCGCCGGTCCCGCGATGATCGCGACCAGCGAGTTCGAGAAGCACTCGAACAACAACCTCGACCTGTTCGTGATGCTCAAGCTGGCCGACGGCGCCGACCCGGCCGCGGTCCGGGCCGAGATCGACAAGGTGATCAAGCCGTTCGGCAGCGTCGAGGTCCGCGACCAGTCGGAGTTCGTGGCCCAGCAGGAGGAACAGGTCGACCAGCTGCTCGGGTTCGTGTACGTCCTGCTGGCCCTGGCGGTGGTGATCGCCCTGTTCGGCATCGTGAACACCCTCGCACTCTCGGTGATCGAACGCACCCGGGAGATCGGGATGCTCCGGGCTATCGGCATGACCCGGCAACAGATGCGGATGATGGTCATCGTCGAGTCGATGATCATCTCGGTCTTCGGTGCGGTGCTCGGTGTGCTGGTCGGCAGCTTCTTCGGCTGGGCGCTGACCGGGGCACTGAAGAGCCAGGGGGTGACGACCTTCGCCTATCCCGTCGGAACGATCATCGCCGTGATGATCGCCGGCGCCATCATGGGCGTGCTCGCCGCGGTCTTCCCGGCGCGTCGAGCCGCCAGGATGGACATCCTGCGGGCGATCGCCACGACCTGACCCGCGAGCCCGCCGCCGGACGCGGGCCGGACCTCAGCCGGGGTCGGCCCGGTCTCAGCCGGAGTCGGCGCGGGCCGGGTCCGGACGGTGGGCGAGCCCGGCGAGCGTGGCCAGGTCGACCGCGTGCAGGCTGTCGACCCGAGCCGCGACCTGGCCGGGCAAATCGGCCGCCGCGATCGGCATCGACGGGACGAGGACCGTCGCACAGCCGGCCGCGATGCCCGCCGCGGCCCCGGTGAGGCTGTCCTCCAGGACCACGCAGGCGGCGGGATCGGCGCCGAGCAGGCGGATCGCGGCGAGGTAGGGATCCGGGAACGGCTTGCGCCGGGCGACCTCGTCGCCGGCCACCGTCACGGTGAAGTGGTGCGCGCCCAGCACGGCGACCACCGCGTCGACCAGCGCACGGTAGGACGAGGAGACCAGGGCGGTCGACACCCCGGCCGCCGTGACGGCGCCCAACAGCTCCAGCGCCCCGGGCTGCGCGACGACCGCACCCGGTTCCCGGAACAGTTCCGCGGAGCGGCGCAGCAGGAACTCGGTGGTCGCGGGCTCGTCCGAGACGGGGCGCCCCAGCATCGAAACCATGATCGGGACGGCGGTGTCGATACCGTGGCCGATCATGGCAAGCTTCATCTCGGGCGTGAACCGCCCGCCCAGGCGCGCCGCGGCCTCGTTCTCCGCGATCGTCCACAGCGGTTCGGTGTCGACGAGCAGCCCGTCCATGTCGAACAGGACCGCCGCCGGCAGGTCGCTCACAGTGTGTCGTCCTCCGGGGAACCAATCGGGGAGCGGCCCGCGGACGGCCACACCGCGCCCACGGCGCCAACGGCCGCGGGGGCCCGCTCGGCCGGGGCAGGGAGCAGCTGGGGACGCACCCTGAAAGGGTACCGGGGTGGGACGGAAGGCCCTCCGCGGGCGCCGGGGCGGGCCGGCGGCCGGGGTCCGGGCCGGACGCGGCGACCTCCGGCGGTGGTGGTCGCAACGGGCGCGGGCACCCCGGTTCCGCCGTCGGTGGAACGCGGCACATACCCGATATCGACCTGACAGGTCCCGCCCGACATAACCTCTGCGACGGGATGGACACGATGGATCGATCCCCGCCCGCCTACCGGTCACGGACGGGGGGCGTCGATGCCCTTGAGGCGGAGGTTGCGATCACGCGGCAGACTGGACAGCGGGCGTTCTCCCGGATCGGGAGGACGTACGGTTGCACTGTCACGGGGGCAGGGGGCCGCCGCGGGGCGGCAGGAGGTGGTAGGTGATCGAGTTCTCCGGCGTCGGCCAGCTGCGGTCGCCGGTGGTCGTGGCCGCCTTCGAGGGGTGGAACGACGCCGCCGACGCGTCGTCGGCGGCCGTCGAACACCTGGAGAACGTCTTCGGTGCTCGCGTCATCGGCGCGATCGACCCGGACGACTACTACGACTTCCAGGTCAACCGGCCGACGGTCAGCGGTGCGGACGGCGCGTCACGCAAGATCGCCTGGCCGACCACGCGGCTCTCGGTGGCGCGGCCGGCGAAGTCCGAATCCGACCTGGTGCTCGTACGGGGCCTGGAACCGAACATGCGCTGGCGGGGATTCACCGACGAGCTCATCGAGGCCGTCCACGCACTCGGTAGCGACATGGTCATCACGCTCGGGGCGCTGCTGGCGGATTCGCCGCACACCCGCCCCGTCCCGATCAGCGGTACCGCCGGGGATCCGGCCACCGCCGCGCGGCTGGGCCTCGAGGCCTCCCGCTACGAGGGGCCGACGGGCATCGTGGGCGTGTTCGCGGACGCCTGCTCGCGGGCGGAGCTGGCCTCGGTGTCGTTCTGGGCCGCCGTGCCGCACTACGTCGCCAACCCGCCGTGCCCGAAGGCCACCCTCGCGCTGCTCCGCCGGGTCGAGGATCTTCTCGACATGGAGATCCCGCTCGGCGAGCTGCCGGACAAGGCCAAGGCGTGGGAGCGGCAGGTCGACGAGCTCGCCGCCGGGGACACCGAGGTCGCCGAGTACGTCCGCTCGCTGGAGTCGCGCGAACCGGAGACGGCGCTGCCCGAGGCCAGCGGCGACGCCATCGCCCGGGAGTTCGAGCGCTACCTGCGCCGCCGGGGGGAGTGACCGCGCCCGCGCGCGAGGTCTACTCCTCGACGATCTCCGCGTCGAGGATGTCCTCCTCGGCGGCGGGGCGGTAGCCCGCGGCGGGCATGCGTACCGGGCCGGTTCCGGCTCCCCCGGCGGCCGGCCCGCCGGGGACGAAGCCGCCGGCCAGGTCGGTCGGGTAGGGCTCGGCTTCGGGGACGTCCCGCTGCTGCTGGCGATGGCGCCCCGGGCCGCGCCGCGCACCCACGGTCGCGGAGCCCACGGTTGCGGCGGCCGAGGGCGCCGCCGGGCCCGTCTCGGCGGTAAGCCGGGACGAGGCGGCCCATGTTCCACCGGTGCTCCCCCCGGAGCTCGTCGCCCCGGCGCGGCTCGCTCCCACATGCCCGGCCCCCACGTGCCCGGCGCCCACGGACCCGGCGCCCACGGACCCGGCGCCGAGGTGGCTCGTGCCCGTGTGTCCGGTACCGGCGTGCCCAGCGCTGGTGTGACCAGTGCCGAGGTGACCGGTGCCGGCGGGGCTCGCCGCGGCGTGCCCCGCCGCGTACCCGGCCGCGGCGTAGGCGCTGCCGCCCGGCCCCACGCCACCGGCCTGACCGGTGCCGGCGTGGCCCGTGCCGCCCGGACCACGCAAGGGGTCACCCGTGCTGTCGACGCCCCCGGTGTGACCGGCGTGGTCTGAAGCCGGGAAGTGCAGGCTCGACGCCGCCCCGCCCGGCTGCGGCTGCGAGCCGGGCTGCCCTGGTGGACCCGGCTGTTCCGGCGCGGCCGGGTGGCCCGGACCCGCCGCCGGCCGGCCCGGCGTGAACGGGGCCGCCGACGAATCCACCGACGGCGCTCCGGCCAGGTTCGGGCCCGCCGGAGCACCGGCGTCGGCCCGGCCGCCGCGCCGGCCGTCCAGGCCGCTGTCGGCGGCGACGCCATCGGGTGACACGCCCGCGCGGGCGAGGTCGGTCACCGCCCGGTCGATCTCGTCCCCGCCGAGCAGCCGGCGCAACCGCAGAACGGCGCCGATGATCTCGCCCTGCTGGCGCCGCAGTGCCTCGAGCGAGTGCGTCCCGCGCACGATCTCGGCCTCGAGGTCCTCGTGCCGGGTCAGCGCGAGCCGCCGGCTCTCCTCAACCGCGTCGAGGATCAGCTTCTCGGCCTGTTCCCGGGCCTCCCGGACGATCGGATGGTTCGCCCCCGCCTGCGCGACCGCCTCCTCCAGCGCCGACTCGGCGAGGTGGCGGGCGCCCGCGATGATGTCCTCGGCCTCGCGCTGCGCGATCTCGAGCATCAGCCCGATGCGCCCACCGGCCTGGGCGGGCAGGCCCTCGGCGAGGCGGGCCTCGGCCTCCCGACGGTCGCGCTCGTGGCGCAGCGCCGCCTCGGCCGCGGCCGCCCGGGAGGTCACCTCGCTCGCGTACCGCCACAGGACCCCGAGGTACTCGTCGACCTGCCGGGGGTCGTATCCCTGCGGTGCCTCATCAAAGGTCGGCCGGTCCATGGCGGCGCCGGGGGACTCCCGGCGGTGGTGCGCCCCCATCGGCTAGGTTCCTCTCGGTAGGACAGGCCCAAGGTCGACACCGAGCAGTGCGTCGACGGTGTCGCGGACGGTGGCCGGCGCCTGATCGTCCGCCTCGCCGCTGCCGCTGCCGCTGCCAGCGGCCAGTGCGGCCGCCGCCCACGCGTCGACCGCGGCGAGCGCTCCAGGCGCGTCGAGGTCGTCGGCGAGCCGGTCCCGGACCTCGGCCAGCACCGGCCGGAAGTCGGGGCCGGACGGCAGCACGACGGCGGCGCGCCACCGGTCGAGCCGCTCGACTGCCGCCGGCATGGCGGCCGCGGTCCACTCCCACTCCACGGTGTGATGATGCTGCAACAGGGCAAGCCTGATCGCGGCCGGGTCCGCTCCGCGCGCGAGCAGCCTCGAGACGAACTCGAGGTTCCCCCGCGACTTCGACATCTTGTGGCCGTCCAGGCTGACCAGCGCGGTGTGGACGTAGGCGCGGGCGAACGGCCGGGCGCCGTTCGCGACCTCGGCGTGCGCGGCGCTGCACTCGTGGTGCGGGAAGGCGAGATCGCTCCCGCCGCCCTGGATGTCGATCGTGGCGCCGAGATAGTGCCGGGCGATCGCGGAGCACTCCACGTGCCAGCCCGGCCGCCCCGGGCCGAACGGCGACGGCCAGGACGGCTCCCCCGGCCGCTCCGCGCGCCACAGCAGCGGGTCGAGCGGGTCCTTCTTGCCCGGCCGGCCGGGATCACCGCCGTGCTCGGCGCAGGACACCAGCATCTGCGCGGGGTCGAGGTGGGCCACCTGGCCGAAGTCCGGCGCCGCGGCGACGGAGAAGTAGAGATCGCCGTCGACGGAGTACGCGGCGCCGCGCTCGACGAGCTGGGAGACCATGTCGACGATGAGCCCGACGGCCTCGACGACGCCGACGTAGTGGTCGGGAGGCAGGATGCGCAGCGCCGTCATGTCGGCCCGAAACAGGTCGATCTCGCGGCGGGCGAGGTCGCGCCAGTCGATGCCGTCACGGGTGGCCCGCTCGAGCAGCGGATCGTCGACGTCGGTGACGTTCTGCACGTACCGCACCTCGTGGCCGGCGTCCCGCAGCACGCGCTGGACGAGGTCGTAGGTGAGGTACGTGAAGGCGTGCCCGAGGTGGGTGGCGTCGTACGGGGTGATCCCGCAGGCGTAGAGCCGGACCGTCGGCCCGAGGTCCAGAGTCCGCACTCCGCCGTGCGCCGTGTCGAGAACGCGGAGGTTGCGACCCTGTCCGGGAAGCTTGGGGAGCTGAGGAAAGGGCCACGCCTGCATGCGTGTCAGGGTAACCGGGGCCGGGCCGGCCGCGGGACAAGCCGGGCAGGCCGGCGACGAGCAGGGCACAACCCCCGCCCGGGCGTGTCGCGGCCGGCGGCCCCGTCGGGCCGCGTCCGCCGGCTCAGAACGGCGGCCAGGGAATGGCCGGCCAGTCCCCGGAGGGCAACGGGAAACGGCCCTCGGCCAGGAGCCGGTCGACCCGGGCTCCCAGTGCCCGTAGCTCGGTCGTGGTGAGCAGCGGCTCGAGCCGCTCCCCCAGATCCGCGCCCAGCGCGTCGCGCACGCCCTGCAGGAGCATGGTCTCCGCCGCGTCCAGCCGCTGGCCCCGCCAGGTCCACAGCAGCGTGCGCAGCTTGTCGTCCGTGTGGAACGTCACGCCGTGGTCAATGCCGTGCACCCGCCCGGACGGCGCCGGGAGCAGGTGGCCACCCTTCCGGTCGGCGTTGTTGATGACGGCGTCGAACAGCGCGATACGCCGCAGCTGCGGGTCGTCCGACCGGGTCAGCGCGACGAGGTCGACGGTCGTGTCGACGTCGATCCAGAGCTGGACCATCCCCGCGCCGAACGGGCCGTCCCGCATGACGGTCGGTGGGACGATGCCCGGGTCCATCGCCTCGGCGACCTCGTAGGCGGCCAGCTCACGGGCCGCCAGCGTCCCGTCCGGGAAGTCCCACAGGGCGTGTTCGCCGCGCACCGGCTTGTACACGCACCGCCCACAGAGCTCGTCGGCCCGGATCTCGCACAGCAGCGTGGCGTTGCTGGCGTCGACCAGCCGCCCGGTGATCTCCAGCTCGCCGGTGCGCAGGAGCGCCAACGCCTCGCTCACGCCCAGCCCGCCGCTGTCGAGCGGGTCCAGCGGCGCACGCCGCCCAGGGTCGGCACCGGCCGCGGAGAGGCTCACGGTTCCAGTTTGGACGTCGGCGGCGCGACCGGGGAGGTGGCCCCGCCCGATCCGGGCACGGCCGCCTCGGAGACCGTGCCCGGCCGGGCACCGTCCACGGGCGGCTCGGCGCCGGCGCCACCTCCCACGACCTCGTCCTCGCGGGGACGCTTCCCGTCGCCCGCCGGCGACGGCGGTACGGGCAGCAGGTCGGCGACGGCTCCGCCGACATCGTTGACGCGGCGCACGAACGGCCGGTGGTCGCCGTAGCGGACGACCGTGAGCGAGCACGGGTCGACGGTGATCCGGTGGTACATGTCCAGGTGCATGCCGAGGGCGTCGGCGAGGACGGTCCGGATCACGTCGCCGTGCGAGCACAGCAGCCAGGTCGCGTCCGGGCCGAGGCGCTCGTTCCACTCGCGCACCGCCGTGACGCCGCGGGACTGGGTGTCACGCAGCGCCTCCCCGCCGGGGAACGTCACCGCGCTCGGCTGGGCCTGCACCACCTTCCACAGCGGTTCCTTCGCCAGGGTCGCGAGTTCCTGCCCCGTCCAGTCGCCGTAGTGGCACTCCCCTATCCGCTCGTCGGTGTCGATCTTCTGCACCCCGGCGGGCGCGGACGGGCCCTCCGGGCGGCGCCGGGCGATCTCCGCGGCCGTCTGCTGGCAGCGGTCGAGCGGGCTGGACACGATCGCGGCGAGCGGGATGCCGGCGAGCCGCCCGGCCAGCGCCTCGGCCTGCAGGCGGCCCCGCTCGTCGAGCCCGACGCCCGGGGTCCAGCCGAGCAGGATCTTGCCGGTGACCGCGGTGAGGCCGTGCCGGACCAGCAGGACGGTGGTCAACTTCGGACCTTCCCTTCGTGGTGTGGCGGCAGGCCGGCCTGCGGGTGCGTACCACCAGGCGACACCAGCCAGCCCGCAAGTGGGGTGCCGGGGCGCGCGCGGCCCGGTCGACCCGGCCGGGCCAGGCCCGCTGACCTGGCCGAACGCCTGGATTCGATCGTTCGGCGGCTGGCACCGAAATGCGCGATCGGACTACCCACGGACCACCCGCCCCACCACGCTACCGAGCGGGCGGGCTAGGGGCGGCGGCCGGCGTCGTTACGCTTCCGCCATGCCCGAAGACGCCGCCGACTCCCCGTTTCGGACCGCCGCCGCGGTCGAGGACCGCGCCGCCGGCCCGCCGTCGTCCGGCCTGGGACCAACCCCGGACGACGCCGTAGTCTTCAAGGCCTTCTGCGGCGCCGGCCTGTGGCCGGGCCTGGGCCGGACGACGGCGGGCCGGCTGGAGGAGGCCGGCATCGAACACCGCGAACACGTCGACCTGCACCGCCTTTCCTCGGTGCCGGGTGTCTCCGGGCCGCGGGCTCGCCGCCTGCTCGACACGTTCCGCGCGGCGGAACCCACCTACGCCGCGGTGGAGATGCTGGTCGCGGCGCGCCTGCCGGCGCGGCTTGCCCGCGGCCTGGCCGACGCACTCGGCCCCACGGTGGCCAAGGCGCTGCGCGCGGACCCCTGGTCGCTGCTCGAGGGAGGCGAGGCCGAACTCGGCGACGCCGATCGCTTCGCCCGCCACCTCGGGCTGGACAGGGCGGACCCCCGCCGCGGGCCGGCGGTCCTCATCCACCTGCTCGGTCGCGCGGCGAGCCGCGCCGGCGACACCGCCGCCCCGGTCGCCGAGGTGACCCGGGCCGCGGTCCGCGAGGGGGTCACCGAACCCCTCGACGCGCTGTCCGCCGCGCTCGACTCCGGCCGGGTGATCCAGGTCGACGACCGTCTCGCCCTCGAGCGGTACGCGATGGCCGAGCAGGCGATCTCGGACGGGGTGGAGCGCCTGCTCGCGACCGCCGAACCGTTCCGGCCCGAGGCCGGTGGGCGGCGGGCCCGGCGGCGCGCCGGCAGCGGACTGGGCGAGGAGCGGCCGGCAGTCGCCACGCCACCCGAACCGCCGGCGCCGACGTCGATGTTCGACGACGACGTACCGGACGACCACGCACCGGACGACGAGCCGCCCGGCAACGACGCGGCCGGCTCCGCCTACGACGCGGCTGGGTCCGATGCGGCTGGCGGCGGCGCGGGCACGGTCCCCGGCGGCGCCGAACCGGGCGCGGCGGCCGACCGCGCCGTGGCCGGGCTGGACGAGGTCCAGCTCCAAGCCGCCCGCACCGCGCTCGAGGTCGGCGTGAGCGTGCTGACGGGTGGTCCCGGCACGGGCAAGAGCCGCACCGTCGCCGCGGTCGTCCGGCTCGCCGAGGCCGCCGGCGTCGAGGTGGCGCTCGCCGCGCCGACCGGCCGGGCGGCGAAACGGCTCGAGGAGCTGTGTGGCGCGCCGGCCAGCACCCTGCACCGGCTGCTCGGCGCGCAGGGCCGCGGCGGCGGGTTCGCCCGCGACGAGCACAACCCCATCGAGGCCGACCTGGTCGTCGTCGACGAGACGTCCATGCTGGACGCCGAACTCGCCGCCGCCCTGCTGGACGCCTGCGCCGACGGCACCCACCTGCTCCTCGTCGGCGACCCTGCGCAGCTCCCCAGCATCGGACCGGGTCAGGTCCTGGCCGACCTGCTGGAGGCGGAGGTCGCGCCGGTCACCGAGCTGACCCGGCTCTACCGGCAGGCCGACGGCGGCGCGATCGCCACGATGGCCGCGGCGGTCCGCCGCGGTGAGCTGCCGCCACCCGGTTCGGGCCGTGAGGTCGTCGTCGTGGCGGCGCGCTCCTCCGGCGAGGCCGCGCACCGCGTCGTCCAGCTCGTCACCGACTCGATTCCGCGGGCCCTGGGCATACCCACCGAGGACGTGCAGGTGGTGACGCCCGTGCACGGCGGGCCGGCCGGCACCGGCGCGCTCAACGCGGCGTTGAAGAACGCGCTCAACCCGGGCCGCGGCGAGGTCTCCGGCTTCGACGTCGGCGACCGGGTGGTGGCCACCGCGAACCACCTTGACCTGGGGTTCGCCAACGGTGAGATCGGCGTGGTCGTCGCGCTCGGCGAACGGGGCGGCCTGCGGGTCGCCTTCCCCGGCGGCGAGCTCGACGTCCCCTCGCACGGCGTCGTGGACCTGCGCCACGGGTGGGCCGTCACGGTGCACCGCGCCCAGGGCAGCGAGTGGGCCGCCGTGGTCGGCGTCTTCCCACCGGAGGCCGGCCGGATGCTTACCCGGCCGCTGATCTACACGGCGATGACGCGGGCACGCAGCCACCTGTCGGTCGTGTCGGTGAACGGCCCGGCGCTGCGGGCCGCGGTCCGCGACGCGGGTGGCCGGCGGCGGGCGACCCTCCTCCCGGCGCTGCTGGCCGGCGAGTCCGCGGAGCCATTCGGGCCGATGGACGACACCGACGACCAACCCGGCGAGGCCGGCTTCGGCGCCGGCCTCGCTGACGGTGCCACCGCCGGGGCGGCCGTTCTCGCGCCGGCCACGAAGGAACCGGTCAGACCATGACCCCCTTGACAACCCGCACACGACACCACGGCAAGATCGTGCGTCGTGCGGATGGGTAGCGTGCGGATGGGTAGCGTGCGGATGGTGAGCGCAGACGACCTGCCGACCGGCCAGGTCACGGGCACTACCGCGGAGCCGGCAGCCTCGGGGCCGGGAGCCGCGGCTGTGGCGCCTCGGCCGCGGTCGGCGCAGGACCCACCGAACGACCATGCGGTGCTGACCGGCCGGCTCCCGCGCACCGGGCTGCCCGCGGAGACCCAGCCGGACGCGCAGACCCAGCCGGACGCGCAGACCATGACCGCTGCGGAGACCGAGCCGAGCGCGGAGGCGCCGCCCGCCGCGGAGGCGGAGCCGGGTGAGCAGACCGTGCCCGCCCAGCGGACCGATTACCCATCGCGGGCCGAGCCGGCGCGGCTGATCGCCCGGTTCCGCCGGGCCCGGGACTGGACCGTCGCGGCCTCGTACCAGTTCTTCCTGGCCGGGACACTCCTGGCCGTCGCCGCCGGTGCCGTGCTGCGGTTCGCCACCCCGAGCCACCTGTGGCTCGACGAGTCGCTCACCGTCGGCATCGCGTCCCGGCCGGTGCCGGACCTGCTGCAGGCGCTGCGGCACGACGGGTCACCCCCGCTGTACTACCTGCTCCTGCACGTCTGGATCAGCGTGTTCGGTGACGGGGACATCGCCGTCCGGGCGCTGTCGGGCGTGCTCTCCCTCGCCACACTCCCGCTGGCCTGGCTCGCCGGGCGGTACGTGGGCCGGGCGGCGACCGCCCTCGGCAACGGCGGGCCGTCGGCCGAGCAGCGGGTCGGGCTCGCCGCGCTCCTGCTGTTCGCCTGCTCGCCGTACGCGATCCGCTACGGCAGCGAGACGCGGATGTACTCGCTGGTCGTCCTGCTCGTGCTGGTGTTCGGCTTCGCCGCCGTCCGGGCGCTGAACCGGCCGGACCTGCCACGGCTCGCCGCGCTGACGCTGGCGACGGCCGCCCTGGTCTACACGCACTACTGGACGTTCCTGGTGGTGTTCACCGTGGCGGCGTTCCTGCTCCTGCAGGCGCGGCGGCGGGAGCACTACCGCCGCCCGGCGCTGCGGGCGTTCGTCGCGATGGCCGCCTCGGCGGTGCTGTTCGCGCCCTGGATGCCGGTGTTCCTCTTCCAGATGCTGCACACGGGGACACCCTGGGCACCCCGGGTGCAGGCCCAGGTGCTGCTCGACACGGTCTTCGACTGGGCCGGCCCGCAGTCGACCGGCGCGCTGCTGGGCATCATCCTGCTCGGCGGGGCGCTGATCGGGCTGACGGCCCGTCCGCTCGGCGGGGAGCTGCACGTCAAGATCTCCGGGCGGGCGCCGGGCAGGTACCTCGCCGCGATCTGGCTCGCGCCGCTGGTGCTGGCGTACTTCGTCAACATGTTCGGCGGCAGCGCCTACGCGGAGCGCTACACCGGGATCGCGCTGCCCGCCTGCCTGCTGCTCGCGGCGCTCGGGATAGCGCAGCTGCCGGTGCACCGGGCGTTCGTGGCGGTGGTCGTGGTCGCCTCGATCAGCGGCCTGCTCGGTGGGTACCAGCTCGCCCGGACGGAGCGGACCCAGGCGGGCGAGATCGCCAACCGGATCGCCGACCTCGCCCGGCCGGGGGACGTCGTCGCCTACTGCCCGGACCAGCTCGGCCCGGCCGTGCACCGGGCGATCCAGCGCCGGGGCGACATCGACATCCGGGAGATCGTCTACGCCGACGAGGCCGGGCCGGCGCTGGTCGACTGGGTCGACTACGCCGACCGGATGAAGCGCGCGAACGGGGCGGCCTTCGCGGCCGAGGTCAACGACCTGGCCGGGCCCGATCACGCCGTCCTGCTCGTCCGGGCGGACGGGTACCGCTTTCTGGAGGGCGCGTGCGCGGTGCTCTCCGACCAGCTGGCGTCCCTGCGGGACCGGGCGTTGCAGGTCGAGAAGCGCGATCTTTACGAGGGTGCCTCCCTCGAGCGGTTCTCCACCCTGCGCTGAGGCGGGGCCGCCGCGCCCGCGGCCACCGCCAGCACGAGCAGCCCCATCGGCAGCGTGTAGTGGTTGAAGAAGGTCTGCTTGTTCATGACGTCGAGAGCGAGGAGGACCAGCGCAGACCCCGCGCAGAACCCGGCCGCCCCGCCGCGGGCTCGCCAGGCCAGCAGGTAGGCCGCGCCCAGCACGACGGCGGTCGCGCCGAAGCCGAGGGTGATCCCGAAATGGTGCGCCCAGCCGGGTATGGACAGCGAGTGGTTCAGCACCTCGTAGCCGAGGTTGGTGCGCACGGCGTCGTCGACGAAGTCGCCCGGAGCCGCGATGACCCAGGGCGCGACGACGGCCACCCCCAGACCGGCGGCAGCCAGGGTGCGGCGCGGGCCGAACGCCGGCCAGCAGGCCGCGAGCGGGACCAGCAACGCCACGTGCTGCTTGCTCGCGAGGGCCAGCGCGAACGCGACGACAGCCGGCGCCGTCCGGCCCGCGGCGACCGCCCAGACCATCACCGCGAGCAGCGCGACCAGCAGCGGCTCGGTCCAGGACTGCTGCAGCGCGTACATGGACTCCGGTAACACGACGACGAGCAGTGGGAGCAGACCGGCGGCGACCGCCGCCCCGCCATGCCCCCCGACACCGAAGCCGGGATCGCCGACGCGGAGATCCGGGTCGGTGTCGGGTTCGACGCACCTGTCGGGTTCGACGCCGGAGCCGTGGCCGGCCACCGCGTCGACCCTGGCGACGTCCCGCCGCCGCACGAGCGCGCGGCCGGCCACCGCCGCCAGGGCGAGCGCGGCCAGCAGCCCGTAGCGGACGTCCCCCAGCACCCACCGGAACGGCGCGAGCAGCAGGGACGTCCCCGGCAGGTACGGGTAGACGTCGAACAGCCCGCCGGCGGTGTAGCCGGCCCGATCCGGCGCCCACTGCTGGCGGTACATGTTCGTGCCCCGGGCCAGCCCGGAGGTGGAGACCTGGAGGAGATGGAACACGTCGATCCGCGGCTGCGGGGCGGCCGCGACAGTCGCGACACCCGCCGCGAGCGCGAGGCCGAGCACGGCCCAGAACACCCGGCCGCCCGCCGCCCGCCCGTGTGCGGGCCCGTACGCCCACCGTCCGCCGGGTGGCACGGCGCAGCGCAGGAGCGTCAGGCCGGCGAGCAGACCGGCGGCGGCGGCCAGCGCGTCCGCGGCGGTCGCGGCCGGGCCGTGGGCGTAGTAGCGCGGGTGCCGCAGGATCGGCCCGGCGGCGACCACGATCCCGCACGACGCGCAGGCCAGCCGAACGCCCGCGGTCCGCAGCGGAAGGCCCCGCGGGCGGCCGCGGCCGGCCCGGGCCCGCGGGCCGCCCCGGCCACCCCGGCCACCCCAGCCGCTCGGCACGGCGACGGCGACGGCGACGGCCACCGCGAGACACCCCAGGAGCACCATGACCAGGGCGAGCGGGCTGTACCGGCCGTCGGAGAGGCTGATCCCCACGGCGACCCCACACCAGCCCAGCAGGAGCGCCACCGTGCCGGGCGAGGCCCCCGCCACGCCCCCGGCGCCTGATGCACGGGCCGGCGCGGCGGTCCCCCCGGGAGGGTGGTCGCGCGACCGGCCCGGCTCGGCCGACTTCGACTCCGGGGAGTCGGGTAGGGCGCAGGACATGCCCGCACGATGCCAGAGCGGCCGTCACGCCGGCCCGCGCGCACCCCGCCGGCGGCCAGGTCGGCGCCAACGGGCCACATGCGGTCACGGTGACGGGACGCCATACGCCGAACCCGGCGCGGCGTCCGCGCCGGGGGGTCCGGTGAAGCGACGGTAACTGTCATGCGAGACTGCCCCCCGAGGCCGGATGCGAAGGTTCCGGCACCGGGAGGGGTCCTGCCAGTCGCGGGCGCGAAATCTCGCCGCGCGCACACCCCCCTACAGACCACGGACGTTGTCGTTGAGGAGAGGTCCGGCACAGTGACCGAAAAGCCAGAGGTAGTCGTCATCGGAGCCGGGCCGGCCGGTCTCTCCGCCGGCTGGGAGCTGATGAAGCGGGAGATCCCCGTGACGATTATCGAGGGTGACTCGGTGGTCGGCGGAATCAGCCGTACGGCCCAGCGGGACGGATGGCGTTTCGACATCGGGGGCCACCGTTTCTTCACCAAGGTCCCCGAGGTCGAGAAGCTGTGGCACGAGATCCTGCCGGACGAGGACTTCCTGCTCCGGCCGCGGTCGAGCCGCATCTACTACAACGGCAAGTTCTTCGACTACCCGCTGAAGGCCGGTAACGCCCTCGGCGGGCTCGGGGTCGCCGAGGCGGCACGCTGCATCGGCTCGTACGCGCTGGCGAAGCTGCGCCCGCCGAAGGACCAGTCGAACTACGAGAACTGGCTGGTCGCCCGGTTCGGCTGGCGGCTCTACCGCACCTTCTTCAAGACCTACACCGAGAAGCTCTGGGGTGTGAAGGTCAGCGATATGCCGTCCGACTGGGCGGCCCAGCGGATCAAGAGCCTCTCGCTGATGAACGCCATCACCAACGCGGTGCTGCCCAAGCGGAACCAGAAGGACATCACCTCTCTCATCGAGGAGTTCCAGTACCCGAAGTTCGGGCCGGGAATGATGTGGGAGACGGCCGCGGACAAGATCGTCAAGCAGGGCGGCCGGATCGTCTTCGAGGAGAAGGTCCGCAAGATCCATCACGAGAACGGCCGCGCGACCGGTGTCACGACAGTGGTCACCGGCGGCTACGGGCCGGGCGCCGGCGCGCCGGAGTCGTCCCGGGACGACCTCGGCACCGAGTACCAGTACACCGGCGACCACTTCATCTCCTCGATGTCGTTCTCGTCGCTGGTGCGCGTGATGGACCCGCCGGTCCCGGCGCGCGTCCTGGCCGCCGCGAACGCCCTGAAGTACCGCGACTTCCTCACCGTCGCGCTGGTCGTTCCCAAATCGGCCGGATTCCCGGACAACTGGATCTACATCCACGCGCCGGACGTCAAGGTCGGCCGCATCCAGAACTTCGCGTCCTGGTCGCCGTTCCTGGTGAAGGACGGCCGGACCTGTCTCGGCCTGGAGTACTTCGTCTTCGAGGGCGACGAGATGTGGAACTCCTCGGACGAGGAGCTGATCGCGCTCGGCACCAAGGAGCTCGCCAAGCTGGGCCTCGTCCAGGCGGACCAGGTCGAGCGCGGCTATGTCGTGCGGATGCCCAAGGCGTACCCGTACTACGACATGGACTACAAGAAGAACGTCGACATCATCCGCGGCTGGCTCGAGGACTACGCTCCCAACGTCCACCCCGTCGGCCGTAACGGAATGCACCGCTACAACAACCAGGACCACTCGATGCTCACCGCGATGCTCACCGTCGAGAACATCATCGACGGGAAGAGCCACGACGTGTGGGAGGTCAACGTCGAGGAGGACTACCACGAGGAGGTCTCCTCCCCGGGCCGGTCGTAGCGGGGCCGGCCTCCCGGCCCTGACACCCGCCGTCCACCGCCCTCTCCCGCTCCGCGTCACGACCCTCCGCCCCGTCCGCCCCGTCCGCCCCGTCCCACGCCCACCCGGCGCGGGACGGGCGGGCGGCGGGGGCAGTGGCCGCGCGGTCCCCGACTCCACGGATCCGGAGCGGGTCGTCCCAGACAGTGCACTGTTCCAGGAACATGCCGTCCCGACAGCGCTCCGTCCCCCGAGCGTCCTGGAGCGCGTGGTCCCGGCCCGGCCGGCGCGGCCGCCGCGGGACCGGTCAAGACCAGGCTTCACCCGTGGACGTGTCCGCGTTCACCTGCAGCAACGGGCGCGAACACGCGCCGGGCGTCCGCACCCGCGGACCTCGCCGTCGCAGTCGTGCCCCCGGTACCGAAGGGACTGACCGTGACCGACGTCGCGGTGCGGCCGGCGGAACACACCCCCGAGCCGGTCGACAGGGTCGGAGCTCGACCCGACCGCGAGCACCGGATCTTCCGGGGCGCGCTGGTGCTGATCATCGCCGCGGCGGTGGTGGTGCGTTTCATCGCACGCCAGCCGCTGTGGCTCGACGAGGCACAGAGCGTGGCGATCGCCCGCCTGCCGCTGTCCGGTGCGGCGCCCACCATGTGGGACGGGCTCCTCCAGGACGGCTCGCCGCCCCTTTACTACATCCTGCTGCACCTGTGGATCAGCGTCTTCGGCGAGGGCACCGCGTCGGTGCGCGGGATGTCCGCCGTCATCAACCTGGGCTCCGCGGTGCCGGTGTTCTATCTCGGACGCCGGCTCGTCGGTGACCGCGGCGCGAAGGTCGCGGTGGTGCTGTACCTCACCTCGCCGTTCGCACTGTACTTCGGCACCGAGACCCGGATGTACAGCCTGATCGTGCTGCTCACGGCGCTCGGCGGGCTGGCCCTGGAGCGGGTGCTGCGGGTGCCGTCGGTGAAGAACATGGTGCTGCTGGCCGTGGCGTCGGGATGCCTGGCCCTGACCCACTACTGGTGTCTCTACCTGCTGGTGACCGTGGGTGCGTGGCTGGTCGGGCTCGTCGTCGTCCGGCCCCGGGTGGCGGCGGCGCGGACCGCCCGGCGCGGCCGCGCCGGGCGGTCCGGGGCACACTCGCGTGGCGGGCGCCGTCCGGCCGCGCCGGCGCCGGCGGACGCGTCCGAGCAGCCCACGGCCGCGCCCGAGCTGCTCGCCGACGCCGCCGGCGGCGCGCGGCGGGCCGTGCCCACCTGGCACCCCCGCGGCCCGCTCGCCGGAATGATCGGGATCATCGCCGGCGGCCTGGTGTTCGCTCCGTGGCTGCCGAACTTCCGCTCCCAGCTCGCCCACACCGGGACGCCCTGGGGCGAGCCGGCGAGCTTCGCCGCCGTCAGCCACGCGTACGGGCAGTGGGCCGGTGGGCCGACCACCCTCGGCCGGCTGTTGCTGTTCCTGATCACCGGCCTGGTCGCCGCCGGGATCGCCGGCCGTCCGCTGGGCGGGCGGTTCGTCCTGCTCGACCTGAAGGGCCTCGAGCCGGGCCGCACGCTGTTCCTCCTGGCCACCGGGACGCTGATCGTCGCCGTGGCGGCCGGCAAGCTGGTGGGCAACGCGTGGGCCGACCGGTACACCGCGACGGCGTTCGTCCCGTTCCTGCTCGTGGTGGGACTGGGCGCGACGATGCTGGCCGACCGCCGGGTGTTCCACGGCGTGGTCGCGGTCGCTGCGCTCGTCGGTGTCATCGCCGGGACGAGCGACGTCCGGCGGGAACGGTCCCAGGCCGGCGAGGCCGCGGACGTCCTCACCCGGCTGTCCAGGCCGGGCGACATCCTGCTGGTGTGCCCGGACCAGCTGGGGCCGGGCCTCGCGCGCACCGTGCCGTCCTGGCTCAAGGTGTACGTGGTGCCGACCTACGCCGCCCCGGACCGGGTCGACTGGGTCGACTACGAGGAGCGCAACGAGTCCGCCAACGGCGTGGCGATCGCCCAGCGGGCGATCGCGGAGGCCGGGACGAACACCGTGTTCATGGCCGGCTCCGGCGCCTACCGGACCTACGAGGAGCTGTGCACCCAGGTCCGGGCGACACTGCAGACGCAGCGGCCGGTGGCCGACGAGGTGATGGAGCAGGGTCTGCCGGCACAGGTCTACGAGAACTACGCCCTGCTGCGGTTCCGGGCGTCGTGACCACCCCGCGCGGCTGGCACCCGGGCGGACGTCGACCGGATCCGGGCCGGCGCGAGCCCGCTCCGGGCGAGGCGGACGCCGCTGGCCCGCCGCACCCGGAGGGGGGCCCGGCGGCGTTGCCCGCCGTGCTCCCGCCAGGGCCGGCGGTGCCCCCACCGGGGCCGGCCGGGGGCGCCGGGAGCGGTGACGGCCCCCGCATCGGCCCGGTCTACCTCGCCGGGCCGGCGTACGAGGCCTCGTCCGGCGCGGCGGAACCCACACGGCCCGCCGAGCCCACCGCGCCACCCACGCACCCCGCACCGCCCGCGTACTCCGTCCCGCCGGCGGCGCACCGGGCGGACGCGCCGACCTCCGGGAGCTCCTGGTTCGAGCCGGGACGTCCCAGCTACCCGGCGCTGCACCTGCCCACCCCGTCGACGCCGACCCCCGCCTCGCCGGAGCCGGGCCAGTCGCCGGAGCCGGCGTCCGCGGGACCGCCAATCGCGGACGAGCCAGCGGCGAGTCCGTGGACAGCGAGTCCGTGGGCGGCAGCTCCGCCGGCACCACACCCGCAGGCACTGGACCCGCTGGGACCGGGCCCACAGGCGACGGCATGGGTACCGGACTCATGGGCCCCTGACCGGTGGACGTCTGACCGGTGGTCCCCGCGGCCGTCGGAGCCGTCCGAGCCGTCGGCTCCGATACCACCGACACCGGCACCGGCACCGGCACCGGCCACAGCAGCCCCGGAACCGCTCGAGACTGCTACGGGGCCGGCCCTCGATCCGGTCGGGCGGACCGGCCCGCTCCAGGAACGCCTCTACGCCCGCGGCAGCCGGCGCAGGTCCGCGCGCGGCCCGGACGGCGCCACCGACGGCCGGCCGGCGACATCCGCGGGCACGCCGACCCGAGCCCAGGCGGCCATGGCCTGGGCGCAGCGCTGGTACCTGCGGGACGTGCTCATCGCCTGGATCGCGGCGCGGGCCGTGGTGGGCGCGGCGCTGGCGCTGACCAGGTTCGTCGCGGACACCGTCGCCGGTGACAACGGGGCCACGCTGGACACCACCGACCTGCTCGGCTGGGACGCCGGCTGGTACCTCAACATCGCCGACAACGGCTACGACGCGGCCGGCGCCGAGAGCCGCCGCTTCTTCCCGCTGCTCCCCCTGCTGGTCCGGCTCTTCACCGCCCTGCCCGGCCTGGGCGGCCACGGCGGCCAGGTGCTGCTCGTCCTGGTGAACCTGATCGCTGTCGTGTTCGCCCTCGCTCTGGTCGGCATCGCGCGGGTCGAGGGGTTCGACGACGACACGGTGCGACGGGTGATCTGGATCTCCGCGCTGGCCCCCCCGGCGTTCGTCCTGGTGATGGGCTACGCGGAGGCCCTGGCGGGGCTGCTGGCCGTCACGGCGTTCCTGGGCGCGCGGACGCGGCGCTGGGAGCTGGCGGTGGTCGCCGGCCTGCTCGGCGGCCTGTGCCGGCCGCTGGGCCTGCTTCTCGCCGTCCCCGTCGCGATCGAGGCCGCGCGGGGGCTGCCGCTACCCCTGGCCCGGCGTCTCGGCGCCCCACCACCGAACCGCCTCGGTGCCCCGCAGCCGGACCGCCTCGGTCCGGCTGAGCCGGAAGACCTCGGTGCCCCGTCGGCACCGCGCGCCGCCGCACGGGAGGCGCTCGCGCGGCTGTGCGCGGTCGCCGCGCCCGTGGCCGGGGCGGGGATCTACCTGCTGTGGTCGGCGGCCATCCACGGCGACGGCCTCGCTCCGTTGACCATGCAGCGGGACGCGGCCCGCCACGGCAGCACGGCCAATCCGCTGCTGACCGTCATCGACGCGGCGAAGGGCGCCCTGCACGGCGAGCTCGGCACCGCGCTGCACGTTCCCTGGCTGCTGCTGGCGCTCGTCGCGCTGGTCGTCATGGCCCGTGCCCTGCCGGTGTCCTACTCCGTGTGGTCGGCCCTGGTGCTCGCCGCGGTGCTGACGGGCAGCAACCTCGACTCGTCGGAGCGATACCTGTACGGGGCTTTCCCGTTCCTGCTCGTCGCCGCGCTGGTGACGGCACGGCGCGA
The DNA here is from genome assembly GCF_004337455.1 of Parafrankia sp. BMG5.11. NCBI lineage: Bacteria > Bacillati > Actinomycetota > Actinomycetes > Frankiales > Frankiaceae > Parafrankia > Parafrankia sp. BMG5.11. The sequence continues at coordinate 56,386 of NZ_SJXI01000078.1, forward strand.
GGTGTGGATGCTGGTGATCACCGTCTCGACCGCGGCGATGACCGTGTACGCGACACTGGCGTTCACGCTGTCCTATGTTCCCTGACCGTTCCCGCGTTCGCTGACCGTTCCCGCGTTCGCTGACCGGTTCCGCCTCGTCCAAGCCGGGCCCGCGGCTGATGATGGCTTGTGCTCGATGAGCCGTTACGCCAAGGTTTTCCCACGGGACACCCGTCGTTCGTCAAGGTGGGCGCGGGTTCGCGGAACAGGTCCGCGCCCGCGCGAGCCGGCTGGCGACCGGATGACGGCCGCCGGACGAAGCCGCGCGGGGGCGGCAGGGCGGCCGGCACACCGGGCCGGCGACCAGGAGGTGCATGTGCCTTGGCCGACAGGGAGCTCGAGTACCAGCGGCTGACGATGCCGCCGGGCACCGACCGCCGGACCGCGGTCGCGATCCTCACCCTGCACGCCGAGTTCGGGGACTGGGAGCTCGAACGCTCCCGCATCTACCCCGATGGGACCCGCCGAGTGGTGCTACGCCGGCGGCGCCGTCCGGGCGGTCTGCCGGGATATCTCCCGACCTGATGCTCGCCGTTGGCTGTCCGGAAAGGCCTGCCTGACGCCGTCGGCCACCAGCCCGGCCCGGATAGACACAACACTTCAGGACGAGTGTGCCGCCGGCCGTCCGGAAGGCCGCGCGTCGTGACGTGAGTATCAACACGATCTCCCCCCGGCTTCACGGCGGAAGATGGAGAGGCGGACGGACCGTGCACCACTTCCGTCAGACACCCATCGGCACGTGGGGAGCGATTGTGACCGCTACGAGCGACGAACACCAAAAGCACCGGGTCGTGATCATCGGCTCGGGTTTCGGCGGGTTGTTCGCCGCGCAGGCCCTGCGGCGCGAGCCCGTCGAGGTGACTGTCGTCGCGAAGACCACACATCACCTGTTCCAACCGCTGCTGTACCAGGTCGCGACGGGCATCCTGTCCGAGGGGGAGATCGCCCCGACCACGCGTGAGGTACTGCGCCGCCAGGAGAACGTGAAGGTGGAACTCGGCGAGGTCGTGTCCATTGACCTCGCGACGAAGTCCGTGACGTCCAACCTGCTCGGGCGCACGGACGTACAGCACTATGACAGTCTCATCGTCGCGGCCGGCGCCGGTCAGTCCTATTTCGGCAACGACCACTTCGCCGAGCACGCACCCGGTATGAAGAGCATCGATGACGCGCTGGAGCTGCGCGGGCGCATCTTCGGCGCGTTCGAGGTGGCCGAGACGACACCCGATCCGGCCGACGCCGCGCGTTACATGACGTTCGTGGTCGTCGGCGCCGGGCCGACCGGTGTGGAGATGGCCGGGCAGATCGCCGAGTTGTCGCACCGCACGCTTCGGCAGGATTTCCGGCGCATCGACACGACGAAGGCGCGGATCATCCTCCTCGACGCCGCCCCGTCGGTGCTCGGCACGTTCGGCGAGAAGCTGGCCGCCAAGGCCACTTCCAAGCTGGAGAAGCTCGGCGTCGAGATCCAGCTCGGGGCCAGGGTCGTCAACGTCGACTCCCGCGGCATCGACGTAGAGGACTCCGACGGCACGCGCCGCCGGATCGAGTCGGTCTGCAAGATCTGGGCCGCCGGGGTCGCGGCCAGCCCGCTCGGCAAGCAGCTCGCCGAGCAGTCCGGCGCGGTCCTCGACCGGGCGGGCCGCATCCAGGTGCAGCCCGACCTGACGCTGCCCGGGCACCCCGAGGTGTTCGTCGTCGGTGACATGGCCACCCTCGACCGGCTGCCCGGTGTGGCCCAGGTCGCGATCCAGGGCGGCAAGTACGCCGCGAAGACGATCAGCACCCGGCTGCGCGGTGGCCCGCCGATGCGGAACTTCGAGTACAAGGACAAGGGCAGCATGGCCACGATCTCGCGCTTCAGCGCCGTGGCCAGCATCAAGGGCGTCCAGCTCAGCGGGTTCGTCGCCTGGCTGATGTGGCTCGCCGTGCACCTCGTCTACATCATCGGGTTCAAGCACCGGGTGACGACCCTGCTGCACTGGACGGTCAGTTTCATCGGCCGGGGCCGCTCCGAGCGGACGGTGACCACGCAGCAGATCTTCGCCCGGTCAGCACTGCAACGGCTGGGCGAGGGCTTCATGCCGACGCTGCCCGACGACTGGGCCTCCCGAGGCCCCTCGGCGGCGACCCGGCCGGCGGGGCAGCCTGGCGCCGTTCCGAAGGCCCGCAAGGCGCCGGCCGGCAACCCGGCGCCGGGCGCCGAGTCGGCCCATCTCGGTCCGGACGGCGCCGCGTCGGGCAGCGCCTCCACCGGCACCGCCTGATCCCGGGGTCCACCCCGACCGCACGGCCCGTCCGCATCCCCCGTCCGCACCGCCTGACCTCCCGGCCCGTGCGCGCGGCCCACGAACCGGCCCGGACCATCAGGTCCGGGCCGGTTCGCGCGTCAGGCCGGTTCGCCAGCCGGGCCGGTTCGCCTGGCAGGGCGGTTCGCACGCCGGCGCGGGTCAGCTCCCATCAGGAGGCGGCGAGGAAACGGTCCAGGACGCGGACCCCGAACCGCAGGGCGTCGACGGGCACCCGCTCGTCCACGCCGTGGAACATGCCGGCGAAGTCGAGGTCCGGCGGGAGCAGCAGCGGGGAGAACCCGAAGCAGCGGATGCCGAGCCGGGAGAACGACTTCGCGTCGGTACCGCCTGAGAGCATGTACGGGACGGCCCGGGCGGCCGGGTCCTCCGCGCGCAGCGCCGAGGCCATCGCGTCCACCAGTGGGCCGTCGAACCCGGTCTCCAGCGCCTGGTCGTTCACCACCCACTCACGCCGGACCTCCGGCCCGAGCAGCTCGTCGACCTGGCGCAGGAACTCCTCCTCCTGCCCGGGCAGGTAGCGCCCGTCGACGTAGGCCACGGCCTCGCCGGGGATCACGTTGACCTTGTGTCCGGCGGCGAGCTGCGTGGGGTTCGCCGTGTTGCGGATCGTCGCCCCGATCATGCGCGCGATCGGGCCGAGCTTCGCGATCGTGGTCTCCAGGTCGTCCGCGGGGAGCTCGATGCCCAGCGCCTCGCCGATCGAGTCGAGAAAGACGCGCACGGTCGGGGTCACCACGATCGGGAACTGGTGCCGACCGAGCCGGGCGACCGCCTCGCACAGCTTGGTCACCGCATTGTCCTCGCTGATCATCGACCCGTGGCCGGCCCGGCCGGCGACGGTCAGCTTCATCCAGGCGATGCCCTTCTGCGCCGTCTCGATCAGGTACAGCCGCAGGTCGTCCGAGACGGTGTAGGAGAACCCGCCGACCTCGCTGATCGCCTCGGTGCAGTCGGCGAAGTGGTCGGGATGGTTGTCCACCAGCCACCGCGCGCCGAGGGTGCCGCCGGCCTCCTCGTCCGCGACGAAGGCGACGACGAGATCACGGGGCGGACGCCGGCCCGACCGGACCATGTCGCGCACGACGGCGAGCGTCATCGCGTCCATGTCCTTCATGTCGATGGCGCCGCGCCCCCACAGGCAGCCGTCGGCCTCCTCGCCCGAGAAGGGATGCACGCGCCACTCGGACGGGTCGGCGGGCACGACGTCCAGGTGGCCGTGGATGAGCAGCGGGGAGCGGGACGGGTCGGTGCCCTCCACCCTGGTCACCACGCTCGTGCGGCCGGGCGCGGACTCGAGCAGCACCGGCTCCAGCCCGACCTCGGCCAGTCTGGTGGCCACGTACTCGGCGATGGGCCGCTCGTGGCCGTCGCCGTTCCCGCGGTTCACCGACTCGAAGCGCAGCAGGTCCCGACACAGATCCACGACCTCGGACTCGGCGGCGGACGGGGCGGCCGGCCGCCCCGTCCTCGCCGCGAGTGGGTCCCCCGTGGCCGCGGCGGCGAGGGCGTCAGTGGGATCATGGGGCGCGTTTGCCATGTCTCCAGTCTGCCCCGCGCGGCATGCGGTCGCCGGGGCGGGGACGTAGCGTCGAAGCTGCGCGTTGCCGGCCGGTTTCAGGTCCAACAACGACCGATCACCCGGTAGGAGGACCAGCCATGACGCTGTACCAGTGCCCACGCGACGACCTGGGGTGCACCGCCGTCTTCCCAACCACCGGCGACCTCGACCACCACCTCCGCGCACGGCACGGGTACGGGCGGGTGTGGCGGCTGACGTCGAGCCTGAGCCGTGTGACGGTGCTGCCCGTCGGGCCGAAGGCGGAGCGCCGGGTGCCCGGTGGGCGGGCGGACCACGGCGGCCCGCCGGCGCGGGCGGGCTCGGCCGGCCGGCGTGGAGGCGCCCGCACGAGCGGCTAGCCAGCAGCGGTGGGACGGGCGCAACGGCCAGCATCGCACCGGCGCTCGGCCGGTACCGGACAGGCGTTGGACCGGTGTCGGCGCGCCGAGCGGCACGATGCGGCGGGCGGGATGTCCGCCATCCGACGCAAGGCTGGCCGGTCCGGCGATTCCGCCGAGCTGTATCTTCCGGAAGCCACAACATCGCCCGGGCGCGCCAACCCGAGCGCCGGTATCCGGATGGAGAACGCCGATGACCACGCCAGGACAGCCGCCCAGCTACGGCGAGGGCTATCCCGGCCAGGGCCAACCCGGTCCGGACCTCTCGAAGAACGCCGGCTACGGACCACCGCCCGGCCAGCCCGACCCCGGCTACGGGCCCCCGACCGGCGGGTTCCCCTCTGGCCAGCCGGAACCCGGCTACGGCCCGCCGCCGGGATACCCGCCCCCGCCGGGCTACGCGCCCGGGTACGGGCCGCCGCCCGGGTACCCCGGCGGCTACGGGCCGGGTGGTTTCGACCAGTCCGCGCCCTTCGGCCGGCACCCGATCACCGGTGAGCCCTACTCGGACAAGCAGAAGATCGTCGCCGGCCTGCTACAGATCTTCGCCGGCTGTTTCGGCGTCGGACGCTTCTACCTCGGCAGCACGGGCATCGCGGTGGCCCAGCTCCTCACCTGCGGCGGCCTGGGCGTCTGGGCGCTGGTGGACGGCGTGATGATACTCACGGGCAACGTCCGCGACCAGTACGGCCGTCCGCTGCGGGACTGACCGCCGCGCGGGCCGGCGCCCGCCGACCGGAGGCGAGAGGGAACGGCATGGCCACGACCGGACCGTGGGCCTCCCGCGTCCGGCGGCGGCTGGTGCTGGCGGGTGCCGGCTGCTGCCTGCTCGCCGGGCTCGGCTACCTGGCCGGCACCGACCCGCACGACCCGTCGTCCGTGATGCCGCGGTGCCCGGTCCGGGCGGTCACCGGGCTGGACTGCCCGGCCTGCGGTGGGCTGCGCCTCACCTACGACCTGCTGCACGGCATGCCGGCCGCGGCCGCCCGCGACAACCTGTTCCTCCTGGTGTGCTCGCCGCTGCTGGTCGCCCTCGTCGTCCGGCAGGCCCGCGCGTTCGACCGTGGTCACCCCGCGCCGCTGCCGCGTCCGCTGGCGTACGGGCTCGCCGGCGCGGCGCTGGCCTGGACGGCGGTGCGCAACCTGCCCGGATGGCCGCTCAGCCCGACCTCGGTCTGAGCCCGGATCCCCGGTGTGGGGCTCCGGTGGTGAGTCGCGCCACGTTCTGCCAGGTTGTTACCCATGGTCTCCGGTGACCCGACCGCCCCGGCAGCATCGACGTCGACAGTCCCGGCCCCAACGGCCCCGGCCCGAGGGCTGCCCGAGGCCTGGCTGTTCCTCCCCCAGCTGCGGATGGACTTCCCCCGGCTGCTGGACCGGGTGCGGGCGGCGGAGGCGGCCGGGTTCGACGGCGTCGCGTTCATGGATCACCTGGCCCCGCCGGGGCTGCCCGCCGGCGACAGCTTCGACGCGATGACGACCGCGACGGCCGCGCTGGCGGCCACCAGCCGGCTGCGCGTCGGCCATCTGGTGCTGTGCGCGTCGTTCCGCCATCCGGCGGTGCTCGCGAAGGAGGCCGTCAGCCTGGACCATCTCTCCGGCGGACGCTTCGAGCTGGGCCTGGGCTGGGGTTCCACGCCGGCCGAGCTCGAGCGGTTCGGCCTGCCGGTCGAGGACAACCCGACCCGCGCCGCCCGGCTCGCCGAGTACCTGGAGGTGCTCGGCGCCCTGTTCGGCGGCGAGGAGGTGACGCACGAGGGCCGCTTCTTCACCCTGCGCGGGGCGTTGCAGCACCCGGTGCCGGTCAACGGACGGATCCCGCTGCTGCTGGGCGGTGCCGGCCGGAAGCTGACAATGCCCATGGTCGCCCGGCACGCCGACTGGTGGAACTGCCCGACCTACGGGCTGCGCGACCTCGCCGAGCTGCGTCCCCTCGCCGGCGGCGCGCGGCTGTCGACCCAGCACCCGGTCGGTTTCGCGGCGAGCGGCGCGGAGCTGGACGACGTCACGGCGGTGGCCCGGAAGCGTTTCGGGAACTGGGGCGGGCTGGTAGTCGGAACCCCGGACACGCTCGCCGAGCACTTCGGTGAGCTGGCGGCCCTTGGCGTCGAGCGTTTCTACCTGCAGTTCACCGACTTCGCGACGCCCGAGACGATCGAGGCGTTCGCCCGCGACGTCCTGCCCGCCGTGCGCCAGGTCGCGACGACCGCCCGCGGCTGACCGGCGTCGCCCGTCAGGGCTGACCCCGGGACAGAGCCGGATACGGGCCGTCGGCCCCGCCCGCGAGCCCGGTCGGGACGGGCTCATCTGCGCCGGGCGCCTCACCCGCCGCGACGCCGGGCACGGCGCCTGCCGCGATGCCCACCTCGGCGCCCGCCTCGATGTCTGCCGCGACGTCGGGCACCGCTGCGCGGCGGCGCACGGCCCACCCCGCGACGCCGACCGCCACCAGCGCCAGGACGGCGCCCAGCGCCTCCGTGGGCAGCCCAACCAGCTTGAGGCCACTGAGGGACACCACCACGACGACCGCCGGGCGGATGACCCGGCTGGTGGACGTCCCCGCCGAGACCCGGGCGCCGAGGTAGACCCCGGGCAGGGAGCCCAGGAGCAGTGAGCCGGTCAGCCCGAGCTGGAAGTCACCGAAGATCAGGTGCCCGAGCGACGCCGCGGCCACCAGCGGGACCGCCTGGGCGAGATCGGTGCCGACGAGCTGGGAGCCCCGGATGGACGGGTACAGCCAGAGCAGCAGCACGATGATCAGCGAGCCCGAGCCGACCGAGGTCATGCCGACGACCAGGCCGCCGACCACGCCGATGGCCAGGGTCGGCAGCGGCCGGACGATGATCGCGGCGGCATCCGCGCTGCCGGGCCCCCGGCGGCGGTCGATCTCCGCCTTCGCCAGCATCGCCAGCGCGGCGACGATCAGGATGGCCCCCATCGTGACCTTGATCCTGTCCTGCACAGCGGCCCCGTCGCCCAGCGCGCGCAGCACCAGCACACCGCAGAACCCGGCGGGCACCGAGCCGAGCACGAGCCATCCGACCAGCCCGCGGTGGACGGTGCCCCGGCGCAGGTGCACCGTCGCGCCCACGGGCTTCATCACCGCCGAGGCGACGAGATCGCTCGAGACTGCGGCCAGCGGCTGCACGCCGAACAGCAGCACCAGGATCGGCGTCATCAGCGCGCCGCCGCCCATGCCGGTCAGCCCCACCACGAACCCCACGAGCAACCCGGCCAGCGTCACCAGCGGATCAACGTCCATCAGACCACCTTCCCGACAGGCACGATAGGCATCGTCGGCTTGGTGGGTCGAGTGACTCCGGCCCCGACCCGGGCGGCCACAGCCCGGTAACTGTCGCGCGGGGCGAGATCGGCCCCCCGGCGGCGGGCACCGGTGGTGATCGATAGCGCGGCGCCAGAGCCGCACCCGACCCGACACCCGGCTGCCCGACAACGCCCGCCGGAATGCCGACCACCGCCACGAAAACCCATTCGCGGCAACACGGCGACCGATTCCACCGCCACCGACACGACCCGGAATCAGCCGTGGTCAAATCTCCATAATTTCATGGCACCTAGATTCTTTGTTTAGGAGGATCGCCGGGTGGCGAGACCCTTTTTTGGGTGCGGGGCAGCCGCACGCCGATACCGGCGATGGGGGAATGATGGGAAAGTCCGCGCCACGTAGGATCCTCGCGTTGGTCGCCACCGGCGCCGCCGCCGTGACCCTGGGCCTCGGCCCGGGTGCCGGCGCCGCGCAGGCCTTCACCGACTGGGACGACAAGGGATGCCACCACGAGCAGCGCTGGGACGGCAAGGACTGGAGGAAGAAGGACTGCCGGAAGCACGACAAGTGGGAGAAGGACGGGTGGGATAAGGACGACAAGTGGGAGAAGGACAGGTGGGATAAGGACGAGTGGCGAAAGGACGACAAGTGGGAGAAAGACGGGTGGGATAAGGACCACCGGAAGAAGGATGACTGGGACTGGGACTGGTGATCAGACGAACCGCCGACTGAACCACTTATCCGGTCGCTTCACACGACCATCGGATGACAGCGCCGGGGAATAGAATGAATCGCGACACGCCACTTTCCGCCATCGCGAACCACAGTTCCCCGGCGCGCCTCCCTTTTCTCCGGCGCCGGGCTTCCCCACGCCGCGCACCCGGCCCGGATGACTACGGGTTCAGCTGACGAGCTCGCCGACGCCCCAGGTCGCGGCCATCGCGACGGCCGCACCGAGCTCGACGAGCAGCCCGACACCGAAGGCGACGACAGCGGCCCAGGTCGAGGCGGTGGCTCGCCGGGCGTCGCGCAGGCGGGTGAGCTCCGCGAGGTAGATGCCCGCGAGCCCGCCGACGAGCAGGCCGAGAACCGGCACCACGAAGAAGCCGATGACGGCGCAGACCGCGCCGATGAGCATCGTCGAGAACGGCGCGCCGGCGGCCGACGCGGCCCGGCCCGGCAGCACGTACTTGGCCAGTGCGCCGGCGACGAACAGTGCGCTCATGACCGCGAGCACCGCCCAGCGGCCCGCGCCGCCGCCGTCCGCGATCGTCCACCACACGCCGGCGCCCCAGACGAGGAGCAGGCCGGGCATCACCGGCACGACCACACCGACGACACCGACCGCCATCACCAGCGCCACGGCGAGCAGCTCGACACCGCTCATGGCGACGACCTCCCGGTACCCGACATCCTTATGCCCGGCGGCACGATGCCCGGCTTGTGCGGCTGGCGTGCTCCGCCCGAAAATACCCGCCCCGCCGGTGTCACGCGGGGGCCTCGGTGACCTGCCCGGCATCCACGCTCAGGCGCCGGGTCACCCGCACGGCCTCCAGCAGCCGCCGATCGTGGGTGACCAGCAGCAGCGTCCCCTCGAACCCCTCGACGGCCTGCTCAAGCTGCTCGATCGCGGGCAGGTCGAGGTGGTTCGTCGGTTCGTCGAGGACCAGGCAGTTCACTCCGGCGCCCTGCAGGAGCGCGAGCGCCGCCCTGGTCCGCTCGCCGGGCGACAGGGACGACGCGGGCCTGGTCATCTGGTCCGGGCCCAGCCCGAACTTCGCGAACAGCGTCCGGACGTCGGCCGGGGAGGAACCGGTCGCCGCCTCGGCGACGTCGGCCGCCGTCGACTCGCCGCGGAAGTGGGTGCGCGCCTGGTCGACCTCGCCGAGGAGCACGCCGGAACCGAGCGAGTGCCGGCCGGCGGTCAGCGGCTGGCGGCCGAGCAGCGCGGCCAGCAGCGTGCTCTTCCCGCCGCCGTTGCGGCCGGTGATCACGATCCGGTCCGCCCAGGCGACCGTGAGGTCGACCGGGCCGAGCTGGAAGCCGGGCCGCTCGACGACGGCGCCGTCCAGCGTGGCCACCACATCGCCCGACCGGGGGGCGGCGGCGATCGACATGCGCAGCTGCCATTCCTTGCGCGGCTCGGCCACCGCCTCGTCGCCGCGCTCCATCCGGTCGAGCTGGGTCTGCAGCGTGCGGACCCGTCCGGCGCTCTTGGTGGCGGCCTCGATCCGCGCGCCGCGCGCCGAGCGGTCTGAGTCCGGCGAGCGCCGCTTCGCCCGGACGGCCCCCCGCACCGACTGCTCACGCTGGCGCTGGACCTGCTCCACCAGCCCGGCCCGCCGGTCGGCGTACCGCTCGAAGCGCTCCCGGGCCTGGCGCCGGGCCAGGCCCCGCGCCTCCAGGTAGGCGTCCCAGCCGCCGGCGTAACGGGTGACGCCGTGCTGATGCTGGTCGATCTCTGCGACGGCGTCGATGGACCGGTCGAGGAACTCCCGGTCGTGGCTGACCACCACCAGCGCGCCCGACATCTGCTCGACGTACCGCTCGAGCCGCTCCAGACCGTCGAAGTCCAGGTCGTTCGTCGGCTCGTCGAGCAGGGTGATGTCGAAGCGGGACAGCAGGATGCTCGCGAGCGAGCCGCGCGCGGCCTGGCCGCCGGACAGCGTCGCCGTCGGGCGGTCCAGTGCCGCGGCGGGCAGCCCGAGATCGGCGATGACCTGCTCGGCGCGGACGTCCAGGTCGGCGGCGCCGATCGCCAGCCACCGCTCCAGCGCCAGGCTGTATCCGTCGTCCGCGCCGGCGACGCCGACCGTCAGGTCCTCGGTCGCGGCGTCCAGCGCCTGCTGGGCCGCCGCGACGCCGGTGCGCCGGGCGAGGTACTCGCGCAGCGTCTCGTCGTGGCGCCGGTCGGGCTCCTGGGGCAGCAGCCCGACCAGGGCGGTGGGCGGCGAGAGCTCGACCCGTCCACCGTCGAGCCGTACCAGGCCGGCCAGGGCCCGCAGCAGCGTCGACTTGCCGACGCCGTTCGGCCCGACCACACCGAGGCGATCACCGGGGGCGACGGTCAGGGACACCCCTTCGAGGACGACGGTGCCGCCCCGCAGCACGGTCAGATCGGTGGCGACGAGAGTGGCGGACATGTGTCCAGTGTCCCTGGCCGGGAATGTGTCCCGCGCGGCCGTTCACCGCCCACACCGTCGCGACCAGGAGCTGCCGACCTATCGGCAACTGGTGACATCCACTGGACTCCGCGACAAATCACTTACCTAAAGTAGTTGAACATGCCCTTTAGGCTAGCTGGACATACCATGGCCCCGCAATGGGTCGGACCGGCGCCGGATCACCCCCGGTCGGGCTGGACGCCGGTTCAGCGCGATCGGAGGTTCGCCCACCCCCGGGTTCCTCCGGATCCCCGCGCGAGCGTTCGGACGGTTCAGCTATGGACGGCGCACCTCAGGGTGAGACTCCCACCCGTTCGGAACGCACGACTCCCACCCGTTCGGAGGGCCGGACTCGGGCCCGTTCAGAGGGCGAGGCCCGGATCCGTTCGGGCTGGGCGTACAGCGCCGGGCAGGGGGGCGACCAGGCGTTCCGAAGCGCCACGATCACCGCCTTTGTGATCATCGCCGCGACCGTGTTCGCGATGTCGATCCTGCACGGACGCCCCGAGCTCCTGCTCGTCCGTGTCGTCGAAACCGGCTGCCTGATGGTCGGCGGGGCCGCCTGCGTGTGGGCCGGGATGCGCGAGCGCGGCGCCGAGCGGGCCTGGAGGCTGCTGGTCGGCGCGATGGTGCTGTCCCTCGGCGTGGCCTCCGGCGCGATCGGCCGGGACATCGTGTTCAACCACAGCGGGCCGATCCCCAGGCTGACGCCCGCGACCATGCTGTACCTGATCCCGGCGGGTGCCGGCTTCGCGGGCCTGCTGTGCATGCCGTCCGAGCCCTACGACCTGGCCCTGCACGGACGGTGCGACGGCCGGGACCGACGATGGCTGCTGATCACCATGCTCGACAGCCTGATCGTCGTCGGAGCGGTGGCGCTGCTGCTCTGGATACTGGTCCTGCAGAGCGTCGTGCTCGCGCCGGCGGCTTCGCCCAGCCTGCCCTATCTGGTAGTCAGTCCGCTCGTCGCCGGGCTGCTCAGCGTCATCGTCGTGCTGACGGCCGCGTTCCGCCGGCCGCGATCACCGCACAGCCTGGCCATGCTCGGCATCGGAATCATGGTGTTCTCGTTCTCGTCGTCGGCGTACGCCTACGCGGAGGCCCGCGGGCGGACCGACGTCCCGCGCATCATCGACCTCGGTTTCGCCGTCGCCGCGCTGATCATCATGCTGGCCGCGCTGCTCCGGCCGGCCGCCGCCCGAGCGGGCGCCGAGGATGGGAACCGGCCTTCCCTCGGGGCGCGTGCCGACGGCGACGGAGCTCGGGGTCGCGGCGGCCGGCTCCCGGTCGGCCGGGAGCCGGCCGACCGGGCCCGTGACGCCGAGCCGGTGGCCGAGTTCTGGAGCCGGCCGCGCCGCCGCTGGTGGCACGCGGTCCTGCCCTATCTCCCGCTGATCGTGGCCGGGACGGGGACCCTTCTCCAGTCCGACAGGGGCGACCTTGGTCAGCGAGAGGAGATCTGGGTGCTGCTGGCGCTGCTCGTCCTCGCTCTCGTCCGACAGATGATCACGATGGTGGACAACGTCCGACTGCTGGCACGCGTCGAGGAGAAACAGCGGCAACTGCATCACCAGGCCTTCCATGACCCGCTGACCGGGCTGGCGAACCGCGCGCTGTTCGCCGACCGGCTCACGCGCGCCCTGGCCGCCCGGGAATGCCGTCCTCGCAGGCTGGCCGTCCTGTTCTGCGACCTGGACGACTTCAAGGACGTCAACGACGGTCTCGGCCACGCGGCCGGCGACGAACTACTCAAGATCACGGCGGCGCGGCTCAGCGCGCAGGACCGGGCCGCGGACACGGTCGCCCGCTTCGGCGGTGACGAGTTCGCGATCCTGCTCGAGTCGGACGGGGAAGACCCCGAGGCGGTCGGCCGGCGGCTGGCCGAAGCCGTGCGGGCCCCCGTCCGCCTGGCCCGGACGACCTACACGATCGCCGTGAGCGTGGGCCTGGTCGCCGTCGGTACGGACACCGGCCCGACCTCGGCCGAGGCCCTGCTTCATTGCGCCGACCTGGCGATGTACCGGGCGAAGAACGCGAGAAAGAAGGATCTCACGGTCCACGGGCCGGAGGTTTACGGGCCGCAGGATTTCGGACCGGAACAGCCCGACGCCGCGGCCGCCCGACCGGTGTCGCGCGCGGCGCTGACCGCGATCCGGTGCGACGGCCCCGACCGGCCGGAGTCGGCCCGGCCGTCCGCGCCCGGTCGGCTGGGCGCACCGCCTCACGTGTCCCCCCTCGGCAGGTCGCCTCCGCCCGGTGTCCGGGGGCCGGAGGAGCCGCCGCCAGACCCGTCCAACCGGGACACGGTCGTCGGCGGCCCGACCCTGCCAGGTGACCTGGACCACATGTCGAACCACGACCCACGCGCGGTGTCGGGCATTTAGGACAGCCGCCGCACCGCGGGTGCCGCCACTGCCCGAACACACGCAGAATAGGCTGATCAGGCCTAGTATCGCCCGATCCCGGCCACTGCGACGGCCACTGCCCCGCCGCGCGCCCGCGCGCACGCCGGGGGCAGGCGGCGCCAGCCGAGCGGCGCGCGGGCCCGTTATTCCTCGGGGGAGGTCCACACCGGTGACCAGAAGGCGGGCAGCGGCCTGGAACGGCCCGTGCGGGGACAGCACGCCGGACCGGGCCGCGCGGAAAGAGACGACGCAGAAAGGGACCGCGCGGAACCAGTTCGCACGGGTCACGCGGAACGGGACGGCACGGGACCGGGCGACGCGAAGCGGGGCCACGCGGAACACGGCGGCGCCGAGCGGGGCGGCGAGATGATCGTCGACCGGGACGTCGTCGCGGCGGCCCTGCCCGGCTATGCTCTCGCGGCGGAGCTCGGCCGCGGCTCCTCCGGCGTCGTGCTGGCCGCCCAGGACGACGCACACCGCCGCGTCGCGGTGAAGGTCATGCCGCTCGCTGTCGACGAGGACGCCACCTTCGGCGTGACCGGCGTCCTGCGGCCCGCCTCAGCCGTCGCACTCGACGCCGAGTCCGAGGCGCTCCTTCTGGCCGGCCTGGACCATCCGCACCTCGTCCGCGTGTACCGCTACATTGCCCACGCGGACCTGGCCCTGATCGTCATGGAACTCCTCGACGGGGGCAGCCTGCGGGTGCGGGCGACCACCGGCCTCTCGCTGGAGGCCGCCTGCGCCATGGCGCTCGTCACCGCGGCGGCCCTGGAGCACGTGCACGCCCGGGACATCCTCCATCGCGACATCAAGCCCGAGAACATCCTTTTCACCGCGCTGGGAGTGCCGAAGCTGACGGACTTCGGCATCGCCCACACGCTGCGGGTGACACCGAGGGCACCGGGTCCCGGTGCCCTGTGGGGTGTGGGTGCTCTGGGCGGTACAGGTGCTCCGGGTGGTACGGGGGGGCTGGGCAGCGTCGGCGGGCTGGGCGGTGTCAATGGTCCGGGCGGTCCGCCGGGCTCGGCGATCGGCACCCCGCGCTACATGGCTCCCGAACAGTTCACGCTGAGCTCACTGAGCCCCGCGACCGACGTCTACGGGCTCGGGGTCGTCCTGTACGAGCTACTGGCCCGCCGACCGCTCTTCCTCGTCCGGCCCGCGACCAGCGACGCGTGGGCCCGCCACCACCTCACCGTCACGCCACGCCCGCTGGCCGGGATCCCCGAGCCCGTCGCCCGGGTCGTCGAGCAGGCACTCGCCAAGGATCCGGACCGCCGGCCGCAGACCGCCCGCTCGTTCGCGCTCAGCCTGGCCGGGGCGATGGCCCGCGCCCGCGGCCCCGGCTGGCTCACCCGGGCCGGCATCCCGACGTTCCTCGACGACGAGGTCCAAGCGGCGGCCACCGGCCCGAGCACGCCGTCCCGGACCTCCGGGACGAACCGGCGCCCCGACCCAACCGGCGACGATCACGGCCTCGAGGTCATCCTGGACAGCCCGTCACCGACGGTGGCCGGTGACGGGCCCGGTGATCACGCCGACGACCAGCGGACCCTGGACCAGCCCACGACGGCCGAGCCCACAGCCGATCAGCCCACAGCGGTCCAGCCCACGACGGTCCAGCCTCGGGCGGGCCATCTCACGGCGGGAGCGCCGGCGGCGAACACAAACCGCGCCGGCGGCACCGCGGCGGATCCGGAGGCCAGTAAGGACAGCGGTACCGACCCGGCAGCGGCCGGTCCCCCGATGGCCGGCACGGTCGCCGGCGAGGCGTCCACCGACGTCCTCACCAAAGATCAGGACACCACTGCCGCCGCCGCCGCCGACCTCAGTCCCGTCACCAGCCCAGTCAGCACCGCCGGCCCCGCCGGCCCCACAGACCCGGTCAGCACTCCCGGCCCAGGCAGTACCGGCGGTGCCGTCGACACCGCCGGCGCGGTCCGCACCACAGGCGACGCCGGTGACGGCACCGGCGGCGACGTCCGCGCCGACAGTGCCAGCGGATCGGATCCGCGCTGGCGAGCCGGTCTTCCGCCGGCCCGGGTCTGGGCCCTCGCCGTGCTGGCGCTGGTACTGGCGGTGCTGATCGCCGTCCTGATCGCGATGCCGGGATGACAGCCGGCCCGCCCCCCGGCGCGGCGCGGCGCCTCCGGCCGACGGCGCGGCCCCGCGACGCGCTCGGCCGGCCTCTCCCCCACGGAGCCGCCGGGGTCCCACCGTTGCCGGACGACCTCCCCGCGTCACCGCGCGCGGCGCTGAGAGCCGCACAGGACCTGCTGGACGCCGGTCTGTACTTCCAGGCACACGAGGTCCTCGAACAAGCGTGGAAGGCCGCTCCGGCGGCCGAGCGAGGCCTGTGGCGAGGCCTGACACAGGTCGTGGTCGGGCTGGTCCACGCGGCCCGCGGCAACACCCGCGGGGCGACGGCCCTGCTGCGACGCGGGCTGACCGAGCTGGTTCCCCACCTGTGCGAACCCACCGCGGACGGGGGCCTGGCCGGTGACGGCCCATGCCCCGGCCACGCGCGACGGGAAGCCCTGGACTCCCCCACCGGTGACCGGCAGCCCACGCCGGACGGCTGGCGGGCCTACGGCGTGAACCTGCCGGGTGTCGTGCGGTGGGCCGAGGACCTGCTCCGCCGGCTCGAGAAGCCGGGAGCGCAGGCCGGCGGAGTTCCACCGCCCCCGCGCCTCGTCACCCAGGGACACGACTGAATCCCCGCCGAGCGTCTGGCGGACGCCCGGCCCGGCGGACGACGTCCGCCGGCGGACGCAGCCGGCGTCCCGCCAGGCTTTCCCACCCCGGCAGGGCGGCCATGTCGGGCGAGGATCACATTCGCGCGTTAGCGCGTGTTTGTCGCCCAGGGCGCCGGGTACCAGACTTTTGACGGCGCAGGGCGAAAAAGCACCTCCGGTCGGCAAATCACCCGGACGCACTTCTCGACGGATGCACTTCACGCCAGAAATGTGCGCGACGGCACCCCGGTAACGGGTTTCACCTCACAACGAAGGCGGTCAACGTGCTCTGGTTCATCATCAGCATGATCGTTCTCGGTCTCATCGCGGGCGCCGTGGCGAGGCTGGTCGTCCCCGGGCGCGACCCGATGGGAATCCCGGGAACCGTTCTGCTCGGCATTGTCGGGTCTTTCATCGGTGGTCTCCTCGGCTACGTGCTGTTCGGGCATGACCTGAGCGAGGGTGCGCTGCAGCCGTCCGGGATCATCGGTTCGATCATCGGCGCCATCGTCGCCCTGCTGGTCTGGCGTGCGGTGCACAGCCGGGGCCACACCTCCGTTCGGCACTGACCTTCACCGCCGACCGAGCAGCCCCGCGGTGACGGCCGGGCGAGTCCACGGACTCGCCCGGCCGTCACGCGTCCGGGGTCGGGCGCCGCGGCCGGCGGTCACGACGAACGGGTGGGGCAGCCGGGACGAGAATTCCTGGGCGAACGGCCGCGAGCAATTCCAGAAAATCTTCCTCTCCTCGTACGGGTGTGTTCAACAACGCGGCGGTGCGGGCCTTCCGTGTCACGCTGCGAGCGTCATTGGTCACCAGAAGACTTGTGCGCCGACTCACGGTTTCCGTCACATGCAGGCCTGCAGCGACCGCCCGGCCGACGAGCTCGCCGCGTTCCGTCCGCGTGGGGCCGCTGAAAGCGACGCGCATTCCCTGGACCAGCGCCGCACCGGGATCGAGCCGCCCGGGGTTTCGATAACGGCACGGCGGCGTGCGGCCCGCGGCGGCGAAGCGCGGCGGACGCACCGTGACGCCGTCGCGGTCGACGCCGCAGCGCGTGAGCGGCAGCTCCAGGTACTGGTCGGCGGCACGTTGCAGGATCCGGGGCAACAAGGCCGCCAGCACCTCGGCGTCGTCCTGCGCGTCATGGGCCCGCCGCTGGACGACGCCCCAGTAGGCGGCGAGCGAGGCCAGGCGCAGGCTCGGCAGCTCCAGGCCGAGCCGACTGGCCAACGTCAGCGTGCACAGCCGCCACTCGACCGGGAGCGTCGTCCCGATCCGCATGGCCTCGCCGGCGAGCATCCGCCAGTCGAAGGCCGCGTTGTGCGCGACGAGCACCCGCCCGGCGAGCAGGCCGGCGACCTCGTCGGCGACGGCGGCGAACGTCGGGCTCCCGGCCAGGCGCTGCCTGGTCAGACCGTGAATATGGACGGGGCCGGGATCACATCCGGGATCCAGGAGGGTTGACCAGCGGTGTTCGACGGTGCCGTCGGCGGCGGTCAGGACGACCGCTATCGACAGCACCCTGTCCCTCGTCGGAGACAGACCCGTGGTCTCGACGTCCACCACCGCGTACGGCCGACGAAAACGTGCGGCGAAGCCGGGCGGGGCAAGAACCTCAGCGCTCACAGCCGCAGATGATGGCGCAGACCCCCGACGGTCCGGCGCCGCGCTGCCCGGAGCAGTGCGGGGACGGAGCGAACCTGGTGCGGGTGGAGGGCAACGCGAGGGAAACAACGAATCCGGCCGTGATCGCGGATGGTATTGTGTGTCCGTTGTTTTAAGTCGCTCGTCGACGGCCACCGGGGCGATTCCTGTCTGGGCCCGGCCGGTGCCGTCGACCGCGGCCCGCCGCGCACCTGTCGTTTGTCGGGGACGACCAGGTGCGGCAGTTCAGCGGCGGCAGCGCACCGCGTAGCGCGATGGGAGGGCGGGGGCACAGAAGAAAAGGTGAGACGATTGTTCGTCATACCGACCGAACATCCCCTTTCCCTCACGGAATCGACGGCCCAGCCCAGTCACCCCCTGCGGCGGCTTCGCGCCCTACACGGCTGGTCCTACGAAGCTGTGGCACGCATCGTCGCCGTCCGTGCCCGCGAGCTCGGCGTCGCGAGCATGGCCGCTCAGCGGCAGAAGATCTGGCGCTGGGAGAATCGAGGCGTAACCCCCGACCGGATCTCACAGCTCGCGCTCGCACGCGAACTGGGCGTGCCCGACGACGAGATTACAGCTCATCCGTGGCCGGAGTGGCTTCCCGAGCTCGGGGCACCCAGCTGCGCCCAGCAGATCGCGACCCTGCGCGGAATCCTCGAGCGGGTGCGGGACGTGCTGCGCGCGGGCGACAGCGCGACGGCATCGGCCCTGGTCGAGCAGGGTCTCACCGTCCCCGTGGACGAGATGGTGCTCGGCACGGTCCAGATGCGCGGCGCCGCGGTGCGCACCGCCATGGTCCGCGGCGCGCGGCGGAGCGGGCCGACGCATCCCGCCGACCAGCGGCCGGCGCCCGCGAACGCCGGCCGGCCCGAGCCGGCGGAGCGACGCCCGGCCAGCTGGGCCTCGCCGGGCTCCTGGAACCCGGGTGAGCGATACCCGGCGCGGCGGCCGGCGAGCCGGGGCCCGGTGACCAGCGCCCGTCCGCCGGGCGAGGGCATCGGGATCAACGAATGTTGACCATCGCGATACCGACCAGCACCAGCGCCGCCAGGACGGCGAGGACGACGATCCAGCGCGGGTCGCAGACCCAGGCCGCGGCCCGTCGGATCGACGCCCTCCGTTCCCGCTCCCGCTCCCGCCGACGGCGTTCCCGGCGGGAGACGGCCGGCACGCCGGCCGAGGACGGCGGATGGACGGGCCCATGCGCCGCCGGCGGGTCGGGCGCCTGGTACTGACGCGACCGCGTCACAGCAGTCGCGGGGTGCGCCGGAACCCGCCGCGGGGTCTCCCCCGAGCCCGCCCCGACCGGCCCCCGTGCCGCGGTTGGCTCCGGTGGGCCCGGCGGCGCAGCCGGAGCGGGTGCGGCAGGGGAAACGGGATAGTTGGAAGGAATCCGCCTTCCGGCCGCGCCGCGCTGCCCGGCCGCCCACTGCTGCCCGGACGGCGCCTGTCGCCCGGCCGTACTCGGCTGATTGGGCGTGCTCCGCTCGTTGGGCCCACTCTGCTGATTGGGCGCGCTCGGCTGCCCCGGACCTCGCCGGGGCCCGGCCGGACCGGGCCCGGGGCGCACGGGTCCGGACCGGTGCAGGGTCGGGGACTCCGCTCGCGGCAACGGCACGACATGCGCGGCCGACGTCCCCGGAGCAACCGGCACCGCCGGACCGCCGACTCCAGCCGGATGGCCGGGCCGAGGTGGGCTGCCGGGCCGAGGTGGGCTGCCGGGCCGAACTGGGCTGGCGGGCCGAGGTGGGCTGCCGGGCCGATCTGAGTTGTTGGGCCCAGGAGAGTTGCCTGACCCAACTGGGTCACGGGCACCGGACAGATTGCGGGGCCCGCCGGCATCCGAGCGGGCGTAGGCGGCGTAGCCGCCGGCCGCCGCCCTGACGATCGGCAACGGGTTCACGTCCCGCACGTCCAGGTCGAGGATCCGGGGGTCCAGATGCTCGACGGACAGCCAGCCCTCGGCGATCACCTGGTTGACCAACGCCGTCAGGTCGGTGTCCTGCGCCTCGCTGCTGACCGCGGCGCCGACGTCCGACAGGGCGAGGATCTCCCGGAACAGCGTGTGGATGTCCGGCCGCGCCTTGGCGTTCTTCGCCAGCGACCGGGCGAGCAGCGCGTACAGCCGGCCCGGGACCCCGTCCAGGTTGGCCGGATCGTGCCGTACCCGGAACAGCACCGCGTCGGCCGGGCCGCCGCCGAACGGCGAACGCCCGGTGGCCGCGTACGCGACCGTGCAGCCCCAGGCGAACACGTCCATCGCCGGATCGCTGCCCCCGCCCCTGATCTGCTCCGGGCTCATGTAGGCGGGGCTGCCGACGGAGGAGCCGGCGCCGGTGAGCGACACGGTGTCGGCGGCCTGGGCGATCCCGAAGTCGACCACCCGCGGCCCTTCCCGGGTGAGCAGCACGTTCGACGGCTTCAGATCGCGATGGACGACACCGGCGTCGTGGATCGCGACGAGCGCCTCGGCCAGCCCGACGGCCAGGGTCCGCAGCGTCTCCCCGACGAGCGGGCCGTGCTGGCGGACGTACTCTGCCAGGTTCGGGCCGGCGAGGTACTCGGTGGCGAGGTAGGGCGGGTCGCCGTCCGGGTCGGCGGCCAGGACGCGCGCGGTGCACGCGCCGGCGACCCGGGAGACGACCTCGATCTCCCGTCGGAAACGCGCGCGGAACTCAGGGTCATCGGCGTACTCCGCGCGGATGACCTTCACCGCCGCGGGCCGGCCGGCGGGCCCGTCGAGCGTTCCGTAGTAGACCGTGCCCATGCCACCGGCCCCGATGCGGTGGGTGAGCAGGAACGGCCCCAACCTCCGCGGAATCTCCATCCGCCCGACTCCCCCCGTTTCGACCGGCACCGTGCGCCTCGACCGGCACCGTGCGACGCCGTCCGGGGTCATGCACGCGACGTCGCGCGTCCAAGTGTTCACCCCTGGGCCTCGTCCCGCCTGGGCAGGGCCCGACCGCCGGTCTGAGAAGATCGTGCCCCGGGATCGGAGGAACGGCGAAGCGCGGGGCCGGACCGTGCCGGTGCTTACACCCGTTCGGGACGAACGGCCCGCACGGCAACGATCATCGGCATCTGGCGCCCGGGTCGACCAGCGCGGCCGCCACGCGGCGCGCCAGCCGGCCGCCGAGCGCCGACACCTCGGCCCAGCGGGCGCCGGCGACCTCCTCAACCTGCAGAATCACCCCCACCGGCACTCCGGCCGCCGTTCCCTGCGCCGTGCCCGGCATCGGCGTGCATGCTGCCCCAGCCGCTCCGTGGGCACCCGGCGGGGCCGCCGACGGCCCCGGCACCTTCGTCCCCGCCACCCCCGGCGGCACGGGCCCGGACGCGCCCACCCCGGGGGACGAGGCCGTCCGCCCGGCGGGGCCGTCTGTGGCCACGGGCACGGCGGGCGGAGGGACAGCGGGCGGAGGGACGGCGAGCGGAGGGACGGCGAGCGGAGGGGCGGACAGCGGCCGCGTCGTCTCCGGATCATCGGGATCGAGGCCCGTCTCGACCGGCGCGAGCCCGGAGCCGCGGATCTCGACCAGGAAGCGGAAGTCGTAGTGCAGGTGCTCCGGCTCGCCGCGGGCGGCACTCGCGGACACCCAGTGGATGTCGACGTCCACCGGCTGCTCGCTGATCGCGCTGACGCGGCGGCGGCCGATCCCGGTCTCCTCGGCCAGCTCCCGCAGCGCCGCGCCGAACAGCGAGCCGTCGCGGTCCTCTATGTGGCCTCCCGGCTGGAGCCAGAGGCCCGACGCCCGGTGATGGATCTGCAGAATGCGGCCTTCGTCGTTCACCGCGACCGTCGAGCAGGTCACGTGGCCGGGCAGCGTCCGGCGCGAGGTCAGCCGGGCCGAACCCCGGGCCGGGGCCGCCGACGCACGGACGAGCGGTCCCAACCGCTCGCGGTCACCGGGATGGGCGGTCAGGTACGCCGCGAGAACCCGCCCGACCGCCTCGTTGGTGATGCTCACGGCTGCCGCCTACCTCCACTCGTCGCCGACGGCGGGCGCGCCGCGCCGGCCGCCGCCGGTCGGGCCGTCCGCGCGGTGACGGCGCCGTGGAGACCCCCGGCACCGACATGTCGAGTCTGACCGATCGCGCGCGCGTTCGGGTGCCGACACCCACGTGTACATCCCAGTGCGTCATGCCCGCCACATCGTCAGCGTGCGTCCGATGTCGGCAGGACGACAATCACCGGTATGACCCGACGGTAAAGCGACTTAACCCGACAATGAGCCGGCGATCACCTGGCAATCGACCGGTGGGGCGCCGGCGCGCCTTTACTCAGGAGCCACCCGGCCCGCCCGCACGGACACCGGACCGTCACGATCCGCATAGGAGCGATGACCCTGCAGCGCGGGTAGACCCTCCCCCGACACCGGCGCCGGGCGCGGACATCGCCTGTCGGGCCGATTTCCGCCCCGGTCTGCGACGTCGTACAGTGCTCCGTACCAATGGCACAGTCTATGCAGACGTGTTCGGGAGTCACCCCGTTCGGCCACCGGTTCGCGCCGCGGCCCACGGTTCCCGACCCTGACGTAAGGGTAGCTTTGTCGACGATGCGCAGGGACGAATCCCTCCCCAGCCTGATCCGACGCAACACCCTCCAGATCGGAGAGGTGGCCGAGCGGGTGGGATTGTCGCTGCGAACGGTGCGCTACTACGAGGAGGCCGGGCTTCTGGTACCGGCCGGCCGGACGCCCGGCGGATTCCGTCTTTATAACGATGACGCCGTCAGCCGGCTCCTCGTCATCCGGAAGATGAAGCCGCTCGGTTTCACCCTGGACGAGATGCGGTCGCTGCTCGCCGTCCGCGACGAGCTGGCCGACCCGGAACTGACCCCCGAGCGGCGGGCCGAGCTGCGCGAGCGGCTGCGGACCTGGGTCGCCCTGGCCGAAGAGAAACTGGCGACGCTGCGTGAGCAGGCCGGCGTCGCCGAGGACTTCGTCGTCGGCCTGCACGGCGACGTCGAACGGTCACGCTCGGAGGAGCGGACCGATCACCCGGAGCGGTGAACCGCCCCGGCGCTGAGCCACGCCGTACGCGGACCACCGCGAACGCCGCCGCGTACGCGGGCCGCCGCCCGTCCGCAATATGCTGGTCACGAACCCGCCTACGGGAGTGTCGCGCCGAGATCCGCCCAGCCGACACGGTTCCGCTCGCGCCACCGTCACCTCGCCCGTGATACCGACGTAAGGGTCGAATTGTCCACGACAGGCAACATCACCTCTTCCTCAGCCCGCCGCGGCGTCTACGAGATCGGAGAGGTCGCCACCCTGGTCGCGCTCTCCCTGCGGACGGTCCGCTTCTACGAGGAAGCTGGCCTGCTCGTGGCCGTCGGGGAGAGCCCCGGTGGCTATCCGCTCTACGACGACGACGCTCTGGATCGTTTCCTTCTCATCAAGAAGATGAAGCCGCTGGGTTTCACCCTCGAGGAGATGCGGGCGCTGCTCGGCCTGCGCGAGGAGATCGACCGGGAGGGCCTCGCCCGCGAGCGGCGCGAGGAGCTCCAGGAGCGGCTGGCGACCTGGGTCAGCCTCGCCGAGGAGAAGCTGGCCTCGCTGCAGGAGCAGGTCCGTGTCGCCGAGGACTTCATGGTCACGCTGCACGACGACACCGCCCGGGCCCGGCTGCGCTTCGACATCGATCCGGACGCCTTCTAGGCAGGGCCGTCCCGGCGATCGGGCGTCCTGCGATCGAGTGCTCCCGGAGCACCTTTGCCCGGTAGCGGGCGGCCGCCGGGGACGGGCGCGTCGGATCCCCGGCGCCCGCTCCGGCGCTCTGCCGTGGGCAGATCTGCCACGGGCAGACCGGCCGTCCGACGGCCCGTTTCTCGGCGACGCTGGCCTGGCCGGCCACTTCGTTCGATCCCCACACCCCGTCGGGCCGGCGGGAGGTCACGCGCACCATGAATGCCCTGTATCAGCCGCGGCACAGCCGGCCACACCGCCCACGCGCCGGTACCGACATCGGCACCGGCATCGGCACCGGCCAGTACGGCGAGGCCCCGGGGACGGCGGCCGGCCCGTTCGAGGACCAGGTGTTCCACCGGCTCCTCCAGAACCGGATCGTCTTCCTCGGCTCGGTGGTCGAGGACACCGTCGCCAACGCGATCTGCGCGAAGCTGCTCCTTCTCACCAGTGACGATCCGTCCGCGGACATTCACCTGTACATCAATTCGCCGGGTGGGTCGGTCAGCGCGGGAATGGCCATCTACGACACGATGCAGTACATCGCGAACGACGTGGCGACCGTCGCGCTGGGATTCGCCGGGTCGATGGGTCAGTTCCTGCTCTCCTCCGGGGCGCCCGGAAAGCGGTTCGCACTGCCCCATTCCCGGGTGATGATGCACCAGCCGTCCGGTGGGATCGGCGGGACCGCGACCGACATCGCGATCCAGGCGGAGCAGCTCCTGTTCACCAAGCGGCTGATCCAGGAACGCATCGCCGAGCACACCGGACAGCCCGTCGAGCGGATCGAGGCGGATTCCGACCGTGACCGCTGGTTCACCGCCGAGGAGGCCCGGGACTACGGCCTGGTCGACCGGGTGATCGCTCGGGTCGACCAGGTCGCCCCGGACGCGAACAGCCGGGCAGCCGGCGGCGGTGACAGCCGGGTGGCCCTCCGATGACCCCGGCCCCGATGGCCGCGTCCGCGCGGTACGTGCTGCCGAACGTCGTCGAGCGCACCCCCCGCGGCGAATACTCGATGGACCCGTACTCGAAGCTGCTCCGTGAACGGATCATCTTCCTCGGCACGCAGATCGACGACACCTCCGCCAACGACGTGATGGCGCAGCTCCTCTTCCTGGAGGGTGAGGATCCCGACCGGGACATCTCGATCTACATCAACTCGCCCGGCGGATCGCTCACCGCGCTCACCGCGATCTACGACACGATCTGCTTCGTGCGGCCCGAGGTGGCCACGGTGTGCATGGGCCAGGCCGCGTCCGCGGCGGCGATCCTGCTCGCCGCGGGCGCTCCGGGGAAGCGCGTCGCGCTGCCGAACAGCCGGATCCTGATCCACCAGCCCTCGGCGCAGGGCGAGGGCCAGTCGAGCGACCTGGAGATCCAGGCCCGGGAGGTGCTGCGGCTGCGCGCGTTGATGGAGCGGATACTCGCCGAGCACACCGGGCGGGCCGAACACGAGATCCGACGGGACGTCGAACGCGACACGATCCTCACCGCCGAGCAGGCGCGGCAGTACGGGATCGTGGACGAGGTCGTCGCCAGCCGAAAGGTCCGCCGCGTGCCGGCCTGAGCCAGCCCGGCACCGCGGGGCGGTCGGGTGGACGCCGGGGCGGAGCCACGCGGCGGGGCGATCGTCGGCGCGGAGAGCCGCGGCGGGCTCAGGTCAGCGGACGCGCTGAGCGTGCGCCGTCGTCCCCACCGCCCCGTGCGTCGTGGGGAGCGCACCGACCGACTGGACGGCCCAGCACGAACGGCGGCGCACGAGAGCACCCGGGTGGGCCGGCGGACGCCCCGGACCCGGCCGGGCGGCGAGCCGGATCGTGGCCCCTCGACGGCGGTGGCCCGGAACCCGGCGGACCGCCCGGCCACGCCGGGCGACAACGAGATGGACGCTCACCGAGGCGCGCACCGCACCGACTCCGGCATCCGGCCCGCCGAGCGCCACGGAACCGAGCGTCGCGGACGGATGGACCGTCATCACGTGCGCCGTGGCCGGCGTTCCCGCGACGACATCCAGGTCGGCCGCGGCCGTCGCTCCCCGGGCCCCGGGAGAGGCGGTGGGGGTGGCGGTCGTCAGCGGCAGCGGCTCGTAGCGGACCAGCTCGGCCATCACCTCGGCGAGGAGGTCGACCAGTCTGATGTTGAGCGCCCGGCAGATCGCGGCCAGTACCTCCGAGGAGGCCTCCTTGCGACCGCGTTCCACCTCCGAGAGGTAGGGCATGGAGACCTGCGCGGCCTCGGCGACGTCCCGCAACGTGCGGCCCTGCGCCTGGCGGAGCCGACGCAGCACCCCACCGATCAGCCTGCGCAGCGGCGGCGCGACCGGCTCCACAGGCGGGCCGGCGCTCTCGGGCCGGTAGCCGGCAGCCCGTGTCGGAGCGACACCGCCACCCGCGGCCGCCGTTCCGGCGATCATCGTCAAGCCCGCCACCTCCTAGCGCGACAGTGCCCCGTGCGAAGCGTACGCGGGCAGCCGGGCCCGGACGACGGACATCCGCGAGTCCGCACCATGACGAGAACATCCGCGCCCGTGTCGGCTCAGGTCCCGCAGGGGCTGGAGTACGCGGGCAGGCCGACGCTGTCGTACGCGTGGCCCGGCGCGGGCACACGACCGCGGACGTGACCGGCCGCCATGTGCTCGGCGACCCAGGGCGGCAGCGCGCGACCGTCCGCTGCCGGAGCCCAGCCTCCGTCACCCAGGTCGCGGTACTGCTGGCGCGGCCCGCGGCCGACGAGCTCCGCCAGCCCGGCCAGCAGCCTGTCGACGTCGGCACTCGTCGAGCTGATGCCGACACTCGCGCGGATCGCGCCGCCCTCGGCTCCGAGCCGCCCCAGCAGCGGATGCGCGCAGAAGCGTCCGGCGCGTACCCCGACGCCGTGCTCGGCGGAGAGGACGGCGGCGACGTACCCGGGATCGCGCCCGGCGACCGAGAAGGTGACGACCCCGACGGGCCCCGTGGCCAGGGTCCCGTCCGGGCCCTCGCCTCCGGCAGCCCCGGCATCGACAGCCTCGCCTCCGGCGGCAGCGCCACCGGCAGCCCCGTCTCCGGCGGCCTCGCCAGCGGCGGGATCGTCTCCGTCGGCCCACAGGGAGTGGATGGTGACCCCCTCGATCCCGCGCAGCCCGTCCACCAGGCGGCGGCGCAGCAGGTCCTCGTGCTGGTGCAGGTCGCGGGCGTCGAGCGCACCCAGCAGCCGGCAGGCGGCCGCGATCGCCGTCGCGCCGAGGAGGTTGGGGCTGCCGGCCTCGTGCCGGGCCGGGCCGTCCGCCCAGGCCACGGCGGAGCTGGTCACCTCACGCACGGCGCCCCCGCCGGCGAGATAGGGCGGGGCCGCCGCCAGCCAGTCCGGACGTCCGACGAGCACGCCGGCGCCGAACGGCGCGTACAGCTTGTGCCCGGAGAACGCGAGGTAGTCGATGCCGAGCGCGGCCATGTCGACCCGACGGTGCGGGACGAGCTGGGCGCCGTCCACGAAGACCCGCGCGCCGGCCGCGCGCGCCAGCCGGACGATCTCGGCGAGCGGCGGCACCTCGCCGGTGACGTTGGACGCGCCGGTCACCGCGACGAGCGAGGTCGGTGCCGTGTCCAGGGCGGTGGCGAGCGCGCGCAGCGTGTCGGCGCGGGTGGGCGCGGCGGGCACCCACCGGCAGCCCGGCCGGGACCGCCACGGGAGAAGGTTCGCGTGATGCTCCAGGTCGAACACGACGACCCCGCCGGGCACGGCGTGGCTTGGGTCGGACGTCCGCGCCGGGTCGGGCGGCTGCGGCGGGAGGCAGCGGGCGAGCAGGTTCACCGAGTCGGTGGTGTTCCGGGTGAAGATCACGACGTCGTCCGGGCGGCCGCCGACGAACGTGCGCACGGCGTCGCGGGCCCCCTCGTAGAGCGCGGTGCAGACCGCGGAGGAGTAGCCGGTTCCGCGGTGCACGCTCGCCGAGTACGGCAGGACGCGCTCGACGTGCTCGGCGACCCCGCGCAGGCAGGGGGCGCTGGCGGCCTGGTCGAGATTGGCGTACGGGACCTCGCGTCCGTCGGCGAGCGGAACGGGGAGGCTGGCCCCCACCACGTCGAGCAGCGCGCCGACGGCGGGCCCTTCCCGATCAACGTCGGGAGACGTGGTGGCATACGAAAAGGACACGACGAAGCCTCCTTGGGCCCCGGTGGACCCAGAGGGGGTCCGCACTTGCCGACGGCGGGTTCGCCGCGGGCCTGGTCACACCCGGGGCACCCCACCGCGGAGGAGGGTTGCCGGCCAGCAAGCCGGGGCTTGACGCTGGCGCTCAGGACCTGGCGAAAACTGTAGCAGCCCGTGCCGGACGGACACCGCAGAGACACCGAGACCGGGCCGAAATACCCGGAACATCCAGCAGACGGCGAATCGCGCGCTTCGACCGCGAGCCGCGAGCCGCGAGCCGCGGAAAATTATCCGGAGCGCCCGGCGGACTGCAGGCGGTGCGCGAGCGCGGTGTGGCGCTGCCCGTGGCCGGCCGAGCGGACCGCCTGCCCGATGGCCCGGCGCGAGCCGACCAGGACCACCAGCTTCTTCGCCCGCGTCACCGCGGTGTACAGCAGGTTGCGCTGCAGCATCATCCATGCGCTGGTCGTCAGCGGGATGACCACGGCCGGGTACTCGCTGCCCTGCGAACGGTGGATCGTCACCGCGTAGGCGTGGGTCAGCTCGTCGAGCTCGGTGAACTCGTAGTCGACGTCCTCGTCCTCGTCGGTGCGGACGGTCAGGGTCTGGCTGTCGTTGTCGAGCGCGGTGACCACCCCGAGCGTCCCGTTGAACACCCCGTTCGCGCCCTTGTCGTAGTTGTTGCGCACCTGGGTGACCTTGTCGCCGACCCGGAACACCCGGCCGCCGAAGCGACGCTCGGGGCGGTCCGGCAGGCTCGGCGTGAGTGCCTCCTGCAGCGCGATGTTGAGCGCCCCGGCGCCGGCCGGGCCGCGGTGCATCGGCGCGAGCACCTGGATGTCGCGCCGCGGGTCGAGGCCGAACTTGGCCGGGATCCGCCGCGCCACCACCTCCGCGGTGATCCGGGCGGCGTCCTCGGCCTCCTCGGCGACGAAGAGGAAGAAGTCGTCCAGGCCGCGCACCAGCGGATGGTCCCCGCGGTTGATGCGGTGCGCGTTGGTCACCACGCCCGACTCGCTGGCCTGGCGGAACACCTGGGTCAGCCGCACGTGCGGGATCGGCGTGCCGGTGGTGAGCAGATCACGCAGCACCTGCCCGGCGCCAACGGAGGGAAGCTGGTCGACGTCGCCGACCAGCAGCAGGTGCCCGCCCGGCGGGACGGCCTTGACCAGCTTGTTCATCAGCAGCAGGTCGACCATGGACGCCTCGTCCACCACGACGAGGTCGGCGTCGAGCGGGCGGTCCCGGTCGTAGGCGGCGTCGCCGCCGGGACGCAGCTCGAGCAGCCGGTGCACCGTCGACGCCTCGTGGCCGGTCAGCTCGGCGAGCCGCTTGGCGGCCCGTCCGGTCGGGGCGGTGAGGACGACCTTCGCCCGCCGGGCGCGGGCCAGCTCGACGACCGAGCGCACCGTGAAGCTCTTCCCGCAGCCGGGCCCGCCGGTCAGCACCGCCACCCGGGAGGTGAGAGCGAGGGTGACCGCCTCGCGCTGCGCCGCCGCCAGCTCGGTCCCGGTACGGGTGTGCAGCCAGCCGAGCGCCTTCTCCCAGTCAACGGCGGCGAACGCGGCGAGGCGGTCCTCGTCGGCCCGCAGCAGGCGCAGCAGCTGCCCCGCGACGGAGATCTCGGCGCGGTGGAACGGGACGAGGTACACCGCGGCGACCGGCTGCTCCGGGTCCTCGCCGGGGACCTCCTCGCGCACCACCCCCTCCTCGGTGATCAGCTCGCCGAGCCCCTCGATCACCGCGCCGGTGTCGACGCCGAGGATGCGCACGGCGTCGGCGATCAGCCGGGTCTCGGGCAGGAAGCAGTGGCCGCTGTCGGTGGCCTCGGAAAGGGTGAACGCGAGGCCGGCCTTGATGCGCTGCGGGCTGTCGTGTGGGATGCCGACCGCCTGCGCGATGGTGTCCGCGGTGCGGAACCCGATGCCCCACACGTCGGCGGCCAGCCGGTAGGGCTCGGTGCGCACCACCCCGATCGAGGCGTCCCCGTACTGCTTGTAGATCTTGATCGCCAGCGAGGTGGAGACGCCCACGCCCTGCAGGAAGACCATGACCTCCTTGATGGCCTTCTGTTCCTCCCAGGCCGCGGCGATCGCCTTCGTCCGCTTGGGGCCGAGACCCGGTACCTCGATGAGCCGCGCCGGCTCGGTCTCGATGACGTCCAGCGCGTCGACGCCGAAGTGCTCGACGATGCGCTCGGCGAACCGGGGCCCGATCCCCTTGACCAGGCCTGATCCGAGGTACCGCTGGATGCCCTGGACGGTGGCCGGCAGGACGGTGGTGTAGTCCTCGACCTGGAACTGGCGGCCGTACTGAGGATGCGAGCCCCACCGCCCGCGCATCCGCAGCGACTCGCCGGGCTGGGCGCCGAGCAGCGCGCCGACGACCGTCAGCAGGTCCGCGCCGCGGCCCGTGTCGACCCGGGCGACCGTGTAGCCGGTCTCCTCGTTGGCGTACGTGATCCGTTCGAGGACGGCCTCGAGCACGGCGAGCTGGAACGGCGCGGCGGCGGGTCGGGACACGGCTGGTCACTCCGGGGCTTCGGCAATCCGGGCTTCGGCGATCGCCCGTGGCATGTCGGGAATCCGGCCATCCTCGCTCACAGTGTCGACGCCGGCAGCAGGCGGATCAGTGCGGCCCCGCGTCCGGGCACAGGTGGACACCGATCGCCTCGACGACCAGCTCGGTGGGATCGGGTGATGCGGTGACCAGCCCCAGGCTCTCGTTGGCCGCGAGCACGGCGATGCCGTGCAGGTGCGTCCACGCCAGCAGTGCCCGCCTGCGCACCTGCTCCGGCGCGCCCGCGCCCGCTCCGGCGGGCAGCGCGGGCAGCGCGGCCCGGACGAGATCGGTCCAGGCGTCGAACAGCGGCAGGCTCCGCTCACGGAGGTTCTCCCCCGACCCGACCAGGATGTCGTGCCGGAACATCAGCTCGAACATGGCGGGCCGCTCGCGAGCAAAGCGGACGTACGCGGACCCGGCGTCGACGACGCACTCGTGCGGGGAGGCTCCGGCCGCCTCGCCGGCCGCCCGGACCCCGGCCAGACGGGAGGCGAGATCGGCCAGACCCTCGGCCGCGATCGCCGCGAGCAGCGCCGCGTGGGTGGGGAAGTGCCGCCGGGGCGCGCCGTGTGAGACACCCGCCTGCCGCGCGATCGCCCGCAGGCTGACGGCGGCCAGCCCACCCTCGTCGAGCATCGCCGTGCCCACCTCGACCAGCCGGCGCCGCAGCGCCCCTTCACCCGCCACGTAGGCAGTGTCTACCATCCCCGAAGTAGACAGTGTCTACTCGGCGGGACGCCGCCCGCCGGCCGGATGGACCAGGAGGGCGCGGGCGCATGGCGTACTGGCTGATCAAGGTGCTGGTGGTGGGGCCGCTGCTCGGCCTGCTGGGACGTCCGGCCGTCACCGGCGCGGAGCACATCCCGCGGCATGGGCCGGTCATCCTGGCCGGCAACCACCTGGCCGTGGCCGACTCGTTCTTCCTCGTCCGCCTCGTCCCCCGGCGGATCACGTTCCTGGCGAAGCAGGAGTACTTCACCAGGCGGGGGATGCGGGGGCGGCTGGTCCGCTGGTTCTTCGCGGCCGCCGGGCAGGTGCCGGTCGACCGGCGCGGTGGCGTCGCGGCGGCGGGGGCACTCGCCGCGGCGGTCCGGCTCCTCGAGGCCGGCGGCGCGTGGGGGATCTACCCCGAGGGCACGAGATCGCCGGACGGCCGGCTCTACCGGGGCCGGACGGGGGTGGCCAGGGTCGCGCTCGCCACCGGGGCACCGGTCGTCCCGGTGGCGGTGAAGGGCACCGAGACCGTGAGCCCGCGTGGCCGGCGCCGGTGGCGGCGCGGGCGGGTCCAGATCATCGTCGGCCGTCCCCTGGACTTCTCCCGGTACCGCCGCGTGCTCGCCGACGGCCCGGCGCCGACCGAGCGGATGGTGATCAGATCCGCGACGGACGAGCTCATGCGGGTGCTGGCCGACCACTCGGGCCAGGAGTACGTCGACGCGTACGCCACGGACCACCGCGGGCCGGACCCACACGCCTGAACGCCGTGTACCGGGTTGAGCGCATCGACTCACGAATTCCTCGACAGAACTAGTTGGCGGATTCGCGGGCCAAACGGGTCCACGGGTTCACCGTTCGTGGAACTGTTGCGGGCACGCCGTGCGCGCTCACATCCCGGGCACATGTTCCGTTCGTCTTTCTCGAATCCGCGCCGGCCAGGATGGGCCGGCCGCCGCCCGCCGGCGCGGCCACGGCCGGTGCACACGAATCCCGGCCGGACGCAACCACGGAAAAGGGAGTGCTCTGTGCCCGGACGACATCGGCCGCTCGGAACACGCGCCCGGATCGGGACGGCCAGCCTCCTGGTCGCGGCCCTCGGCGCGGCGGTGTTCGCCGCCGCGGGCGGCCCGGAGCCATCGACGCCGCCCGGGCTGTCGGCCACGCCGCTGGCAGCCACGCCGCTGGCAGCCGACACGCAGCGGCCCAACTTCGTCTTCATCCCCGCCGACGACCTCGACGCGACCACCTCGCCCTACTGGGAGGCGATGCCGAGGACGGCAGCGCTCATCCGCGACGCCGGCCTGACCTTCACCGAGAGCTTCGCGCCCACCCCGATCTGCTGCCCGGCCCGCGGGTCGCTGCTCACCGGAAAGTACGGGCACAACACGGGGGTGCTCACCAACAGCGGCGACGAGGGCGGCTGGGCGACGTTCGCGGCGAACGGCAACGAGGAGCGCACCTTCGCGAAGTACCTGCAGGACAGCGGCTACAACACCGCGCTCGTCGGCAAGTACATGAACGGCATCGAGGACGTGCCCGACCACGTTCCTCCGGGCTGGACGGAGTGGTACGGCAGCGTCGACAACTTCTTCTACACCGGCTACAACTACGCGCTGAACGAGAACGGGACGATCGTGCACTACGGCGGCCCGTCCGATCCCGCGAACTACTCCACCGACGTCGTCGCCGCGAAGTCGGTGGACTTCCTCGAGCGGGCGGCGACGAAGGACGAGCCGTTCATGCTCTACGCCGCCTCGACCGCCCCGCACCTGCCGCTGCCGCCAGCGCCGCGCGACAGCAACAATCCGTTCACGGACGATCTCGCGCCACGCTCGCCCAACTACCAGGAGCCGGACGTCAGCGACAAGCCCGCGTGGCTGCGGACGAGCGCCGGGGTCCGCAGCGCCCAGGTGAACCTGATCAACGACAACGACTACCGGAACAGGATGGGATCGCTCCTCGCGCTCGACGACATGGTCGGCGACATCGTCACGACGTTGCGCGACACCGGCGAGCTCGACCACACCTACCTGGTCTTCACCTCGGACAACGGCTACAACCTCGGCGCGCACCGGCTGATTCACAAGATGGCGCCGTACGAGGAGTCGCTGCGGGTCCCGCTGGTCGTCGCCGGGCCTGGGGTGACCAGGGGAACCGACGACCACATGGTCGCCGCGATCGACATCGCTCCGACGTTCCTGGAGCTGGCCGGGGTGCCCGTCCCGGCGGACGTCGACGGCATGTCACTCGCGCCGCTGCTGCGCGGGCAGGACCCGGCGCAGTGGCGCTCGGACCTGCTGGGCCAGTACGCCGGCCCGGGCGGCCAGGGTGACGACGGCATCGCCGCCGAGCAGGTGCCCGGCCAGCCGATCGTGGCGGCCGCCACCGACCCGGTCGCCCACTACCTGGACATCCCAGCCTGGAGCGGGCTGCGCACCGACCGGTACACGTACGTGCGCTGGTACGACACGGACCGGACCGTGGTCCACGAGCGCGAGCTCTACGACCTGTCCAACGATCCGTACGAGCTCACGAACCTGCTGGCGACCCCGGCGGGACGGGCGGCGAACGCCGAGCTCGTCGCACGCCTCGACAGCCGCCTGGACGCGCTCGCCACATGCGCCGGAGCGACCTGCCGGACGTAGGACCGAGTCGGACGAAATCCGCTTCGGGCCCGGCTGCGGCCCCGGCCCGAAGCGGATTTCGGATGACCCGTCGGTGCCTCCCGGAGCGGGTACGGGACGACCGTCACACAATGCCGCGGACCGCATGGCGAAGGTCACCCGCACGGCGTTGTCCAGGCTGAACCGGTAATCCGGGAAATACGGGCACACCCATTGCGGCCATCCCGGCGACGACGGGTGTGCCACGGAGTCGACCGGCCCGCCCCGGATGGCCGAAATGACCTCTACGGTGGCCGTCGTGCGCGCCAGAAAGGCCGTTGCGGCCGTATTCGCCCTTTCGCTCTTTCTGCTTGCGGGCTGGTTGGGCATCCCTCCGACGGGTGCCTCGGCGGCCTGGGCACAGTCCCCGTCCTGCGGAGGGAAGATCGGGACCCTGGCGGATGTCGACACGCTGATCTCGGAGCCCGCCGAGTGCCCGGGGTCGGTGAACGGCTACTGGCGCGCCCATCTGGGCGCCGCGTGGACCCAGCCGCACTACGTCCCCTACCGCAACGGCGAGATTCCCAAGATCGCGTGCGCGGACGGCGTCACCGACCCGAAGGTGTTCGCAGACAACGCCCTCTACTGCACGACCGACGACACGGTCGCGTACAGCACCGACTTCATGGCCCAGCTCGATCAGACCGGCGGCCCGTCCTATCCGGCATTTGTGATCATGCACGAGCTGGGCCACCGCGGCGACCGGATCGGCGGGACCCTCGGCGCGGTGTCCCGGGCCGAGGAGAACCAGGCGGACTGCCTGGCCGGTGGGCAGGCCCGCTTCGCGGTCGACGCGGGCCGGCTCACCTCGACCGAGGCGGTGAACGGCTCGATGCTCTTCTTCAGCCTGGGCGACACCCGC
This sequence comes from Parafrankia sp. BMG5.11, assembly GCF_004337455.1. NCBI lineage: Bacteria > Bacillati > Actinomycetota > Actinomycetes > Frankiales > Frankiaceae > Parafrankia > Parafrankia sp. BMG5.11. The sequence continues at coordinate 90,561 of NZ_SJXI01000078.1, forward strand.
GGCGGCTGGTTCGACCAGGAGGCGTCCGCGCCCGACGCCCACGGCACGCCGATGCAGCGGGCGCAGGCGTTCGACCTCGGCTACCAGCAGGACATCTCCACCTGCCACCGCATCGGCCAGTCCCCGAACGGCAGCGTCACGGGCTGACGGCGGGACTGACGGCGCGCGGGCGGCTGACAGCCTGGGCGGGGGCGCCGGCCGCGCGGGGGCACCGGCGGGCCCGGCGTCCCCGCCGCCGGGTCGGCGGCCGGCTCGACGGACGGCCCAGGGGCCGGTTCGGCGGCCGCCCGAGAGCGCGGCTCGGCGGGCGGCTCAGCACTCGTCGGCGGTCGGCGGACGCATGGTGGTCCGCCCGGAGACCGAGTCCCAGTGGATGCGGACCCAGCTCGGCCGCTCCAGGTTCACCGACCAGGGAGCCAGCCCGCTGGCCTCGAGCCGGGCGATCTCCGCGTCCTCCCGGACGGCCTCCGCGCACCCGTTGATCAGCACGCTCCAGCCGACACCGACGGTGGCGTCGTAGCCGTCCACCTCGAAGGCGACGACGCTGTGGTTGGTGGCGGCGGACAGCTTCGAGCCCACCCGGGACCGGAACGCGACGGTGTTGCCGTCCACGATGTAGTTCACGGGGAGCACCAGGATCTCGCCGTCCGCGACGAACGCGACCCGGCCAATCCGCTCGCCGGCGACGAGCCGCACGCAGATGTCGAAGGTCAGGACGCCGAAGCCGGCGTGGTCACGCGGGATGCCCGACCGGGGGATGCTCCCCCGGTCGCTGGTGCGCTGCGCAGCACCGGAGCCCAGCGGAGCGCCGATGGTCGCCGGAGCAGGAGCGTCGGTCCGCGTCATGACGGCCTCCGTGGTCGTAGGTCGCCGCCGGGGCGCCGGACGGCGTCGCCGAGACGGCTCTGGTCCGGTACCGGGGTGATCCCTCGGTACCTGGGCCACCGTAGGCCCGGCCAGACCGGGGCAGGCAGGGCCTGTCGCCGCGATCCGCCGGTGCATGCGGCCGGCACGGGACCCGCCGTCCGGACGCGGCGGGCGGGCCGGATGGCCACCGCGCCCGCTCTGACCCGGGCCGCCGGAGCGGGTGCGGGCCGGCGTCCATGGCGCCACTGACGCCGGCACGACCGCCGGGCCGGGCCAGTCGGGACGAAGGCCACACCTATACCACAATGGGCCGATCGTCAGCACCCTGCGGAAGGACTGAACTACGTTCGATACATGAACGAGGTTCCGCATGGCGTGGGACGGACGGCTCTGGCCACGGCGTGGATCCGGGCCGGGGAGAGCGAGCGTCCGGACCGGCTGTTCGACGACTGGCTGGCACCGGCGTTCGTGGCCGCGGCGGGCGACGCGCTGCCGCTGATCCCACCCGACGCCGGCGGCCGGCTGGGCGCACTCGCCGAGATGATGAACGCCTATCTGGTCGTGCGAACCAGGTTCTTCGACGACGAGCTGCTCGCCGCCGCGGAGGCGGGCGTCCGGCAGATGGTGCTGCTCGCGGCCGGTCTCGACAGCCGCGCCTTCCGCCTCCCCTGGCCGGCCGGGACGCGCCTGTTCGAGGTCGACCGGCCGGACATGCTGGCCTTCAAGGAGCGGGTCCTGGCCGCGGGTGGGACCGGGCCGCGGTGCGAACGTCACGCCGTGTCGGCCGACCTGACCGAGGACTGGGCCGATGAGATCCTCGATGCCGGCTTCCGCCCGGCCGAGCCCACCGCCTGGCTGGCCGAAGGCATCATCGTCTACCTGTCCGCGGAGGAGGCCGAACGCCTGCTCACCGACGTCACCCGTCTTTCGGTTCCGGGCAGCCGGCTCGCGCTGGAGGACGCGAAGGGCCTGGCCGAGGAGATGGTCGAGGAGGCCCGGCACGTCCCCCCGCTGGGGGAGTTCGCCGACCTGTGGAAGGGCGGCCTGGAGGGGGCCTCCCCCGCCTGGCTGGGTGACCACGGCTGGCGCGGCCGGGAGATCGACTCCACCACCGTGGCGATCGAGCTGCGCCGGCCGATCCCGGCGGAGATGCCCGTCGCCGGCTACTTCGTCACGGCTCAGCGGGCGGTGGATGAGCGGGCAGAGGGTGAGCTGACAGCGGGGTGAGCTGGCGCAGAGGTGAGCTGGTGGTACAGATGGGCCGCGTCGAAGTAGAAGCGGTTCTCCGTGATGTGGCCGTCCTGCACCCGGTAGACCTCGGCGATGCGCACCGAGACCCGCCGCCCGGTGGGCGGCAGCGCCTCACCCGCGGGTGTGGTGAACGTCGCGGCGTGCGTGGCGACGAGCGTGTACTCCTCGACGACCATCTCGCCCTGCTCGGCCAGGACATGGGTCTGCACCGTCAGGTCGGCGAAGGCGGAGAGGAACCGGGCGCTGTAGTCGGCGACCGCGTCCCGCCCGCTCAGCCGGACCGGGCCGGGCGCCTCCATGACGACGTCGGCGGCGAGCAGTGACCGCAGCGTGACGTCGTCCGCCTCGTCGAAGGCGGTCAGCATCCGCCGCACCGTGTCCAGCGCCTCGCCCACGTGCCTCCCCCTCGTCCATGTGCGCCCGTGGGCCCGTGCATCCGCAGGCCCGCAGAGTCCGCAGGCGCGCCGGCGCGCAGGCCGCGGAGCCGGCCGAAATCGTAGCGATGGCCGGGCGAGCCGCGCCAGGCTCCGCGACGACCCGCCGTCCACCAGGAGCGGTGAGACAGCCGGGAGCCGACCAGCCGACTGAATTCCACCTTTCGGCGGGCGACGGCGTTCCGCGCCGCGGAACGGAAAGCATCGCGATCCGTTCGCATACTCTGACATGGATGTCCGAGAACGAGATCCTGCGACGGGCGAGCTACGGCCCCACCAGTCCGGTGGTGGGGGCACGCGGTTCACGCACCCGCACGCGCATCGTCGACACGGCGCTGGCGCTATTCGAATCCCAGGGCTTCCACGGCACGTCGGTGGACGACATCGCGAAGGCCGCCGAGGTGTCCCGGGCCACGTTGTACCAGTATTTCGAGAGCAAGGAGCAGATCTTCGTCGAGCTGCTCGAGGAATGCGGCGGCGCGCTCATGCGGGTGGTTCGCCGCATCGGCCCGCTGGAACCCGGCGAGCTCGGCTTCGACAATCTGCACTGGTGGCTCGGTGAGTGGGCCTGGGTGTACGACAGGTACGCGACGATGTTCGTGCAGTGGGCGAACGTCAGTTCGCCCGGCACCGCGATACCGCCGCTGGTCAGCCGCTTCTCGGCCGCCTACCGGGAGCGGATCGCGCAGCGGCTCACCTCGTCGGGGGTGACCGGCCTCGCCGCCGCCGACGCGGCGCTGGCGCTGACCGCGCTGGTGAGCAGCTGTAACTACACGCGCCATGCCGATGCGCCGCTCGGCCGTGAACACCCCGGCACCGGGCCGGCCGCCCGCGGCACGGCGATGGGTACCGACTACCTGACCGACAACCTCGCCGTGCTGGTCCAGCTCATTCTTTTCCCGCACACCCCCGTGAGTGTTTTCGCCCAGCTGGGCCGGGAGATCCCCACCCCGCGCCCGCCGAGCATTGGAGAACGCCTCTGGTCCGTACCGGCACCGGCGACCGGGCCGTTGCCGGCCTTGCCGCCGGACGGCCGTCTGCGGCAACTCAGCAGCCGCGCCACGGTGACCGTTCGGCGGCTTCTCGACGCCGGGATCAGATGTTTCACCGAAAAGGGCTACCACCAATGCTCGGTCGACGACATCGTCGCCGAGGCGGGTTACGCGCGCGGCACGTTCTACAAGTATTTCGACGAGAAACTCGACCTGCTGGTGGCGCTGAGCGACGAGGCGATCGAGACGATCACCGAGCTCGACGGCCGGCTGCGGCGGATCGGCCCGGCTCTCGGGAGCGACCCCGCCCAGCTACGGAGCTGGCTCGGTGACGCCGTCGCGTTCCACCTGCGGTACCTGGGCGTCACCCGGGCCTGGCTCGACCGGCGGCCGTGCCACCCACGTCTCGACGCGGCCCGCCGGCTCGTCGGCGAACGGCTGCACACCGGCTACACCGCCCTGCTGGGCCCGGCGCGCTGGTCGCATCCGCTTGATCCGCGGGTCGCCAGCATCGCGTTCTTCACCCTGCTGGAGCGACTGCCCGAGGCGATGGTGGCGGCCGAGCCGGACCGCCCGCTCGCGGAGATCGTCGACCTCGTCGCCACGGTGCTCGAACGCGCGCACCTGTGCCCCCAGAGCGGCCCCCACGACTCCCAGCCCGCCGGCGCCGACCGCGACAGCGCCCGGGCCGACGCCACGTCCGTCCCCTCGGGACGCCACCTCCCCCGGCCCTGACGCCGGCTTCTCGCAGGCGGCCCCCGCCACCGTCACCGTCGGGGGCCGCCGTCCTCACGCCTGGTGACTCTCGGCGGCGTCGTGCCCGGCAATCGGCTGGTGGCACGGCATCTCGGCGGCGATTCTGAGAGTCTGGTGCGAGGAGAATGGCCCCCCCGCGCGGATGTGCGGTGGGATGCCCGAACGAGGAGGTCACACGGGTGAGCACCCTGGTCAAGCCGGGTACGCGTTACAAGTCCACGGTGTGCGACACCGAGGTGATCGTCGTCAAGCCGCCGGCGGCCGCCGTCGACCTGCGCTGCGGCGGCCACCCGGTGATCGAGGTCGGCGCGGAGGCACCCGCCGGGCTCACCCTCGACCCGGCGTTCAGCGCCGGCACCCCGCTGGGCAAGCGGTTCGCCGACCCCGAGTCCGGGCTCGAGCTGCTGTGCACCAAGGCCGGCGCCGGATCGCTGTCGATCGGCGACGTCCCGCTCCCGCTGAAGGACGCCAAGCCTCTCCCCTCCTCGGACTGACGGGCGACAAGCACATGCACCTCGGGATGCTGTTGGAGATGGCCGCGGACGGCCTGGCCGACCGGGTCGCGCTCGGTCCGCGCGTCGGCGGGCTGAGCTTCGCCGAACTCGCGCACCAGGCGCGCCGGGTCGGTGCCGCGCTGCAGACCCTGCCTGGAGACCGGGTCGGGCTGATCGACCTGAACTCGCCCGCCGTCCCGCTGACCCTGTTCGGGTCGGCGATCGCGGGCAAACCGTTCGTGCCGATCAACTACCGGCTCGCCGACGAGCAGCTGCGCGCGATCGTCACCCGGACCGCGCCGGCCACCGTCGTCGTCGGGGCCGGCGTCGCCGAGCGGCTGGGCGACATCGACGGCATCCACCTGGTCACCCGGGACGAGCTGCTCGCCATCGCCGCGGACACCGAGGCCAAGGAGGCCGACGGCTGGGGCGGCGACCCCGAGGACATCGCCGTGCTGCTGTTCACCAGCGGCACCACCGGCGAGCCCAAGGCCGCTGTGCTGCGCCACCGCAACCTGACCGAGTACGTCATCTCCACGGTCGAGTTCGCCGGTTCCGCCGAGGACGAGGTCGCGATCGTCAGCGTCCCGCCGTATCACATCGCCGGGGTGTCGGCGTCCTGCTCGTCGACCTACTCGGGACGTCGGGTCGTCCAGCTCGAGAGCTTCGAGCCCCGGGCCTGGGTCGACCTCGTCCGGGCGGAGTCGGTCACGCACGCGATGGTGGTGCCGACCATGCTCGGCCGCATCCTCGACGTCATCGAGGCCGACGGCCAGGGGCTGCCGTCCCTGCGGTCGATCTCCTACGGCGGCGGGCCCATGCCACTGCCGGTCATCGAGCGCGCGGTCACCGCACTCCCGCACGTGGGGTTCGTGAACGCCTACGGGCTCACCGAGACCTCGAGCACGATCGCCGTCCTCGGCCCGGACGACCACCAGGCCGCGATCGGCAGCGACGACCCGGAGGTACGGGCGCGGCTGGGGTCGGTCGGCAAGCCGCTGCCGAGCCTGGAGGTCACGATCCGCGACCCGGGCGGCCAGGAGGTCCCCACCGGCGAGCACGGTGAGATCTGGGTCCGCGGCGGGCAGGTCTCCGGCGAGTACCTGGGCATCGGGCGGATCGAGAACGACGGCTGGTTCCCGACCCGCGACGAGGGCCACCTCGACTCGGGCGGCTACCTGTACGTCCACGGCCGGCTCGACGACGTCATCGTGCGCGGCGGGGAGAACATGTCCCCGGGCGAGATCGAGGCTGTGCTCATCGCCCATCCCGCCGTCGAGGAGGCCGCCGTCGTCGGCATCCCGCACCGGGACTGGGGGGAGCAGGTGGTGGCCGCGGTCGTCACCTCCGGCGAGGTCACCGAGGACGAGCTGCGCGGCCACGTGCGAGCCCAGCTCCGGTCCAGCCGCACCCCGGAGCACATCCAGTTCCGCTCGGAGCTGCCGTTCAACGAGAACGGCAAGCTGCTACGCCGGGTGCTGCGCACCGAGCTCGAGCAGGCGTTCTCCTCCTGACCACCGGCGGCGGCCGGTGCGCGGCGATTGGATCGCCGCCCGCCGGCCGCCGCGGCGGGAGCCGCTGCGGCTGGCCTCGAAGTCAGGTGTGACAGCGAGGCGTCAGGCGATGAAGGCGTTGACCAGGACGCCGATGCCGTAGGTGGCGGCAGCCGCGACCAGGCCCAGCAGGAGCTGGCGGGCGCCGCTGTAGAACGCCGAGCGCTCGGTGAAGCGGCTGACCGCGGCCCCGAGGGCGAACAGCCCCAGCCCGGCGAGCACGGCCGCGATCGCGAACGAGGCGAACCCGGCCAGGTAGGGCACCACCGGCACCAGCGCGCCGAGGGCGAACGCACCGAACGACGCACCGGCCGCGCCGAGCGGGGACGGCAGATCGTCCACATCCAGGCCGAGCTCGTTGCGGGCATGCACGCGCAGCGCCGTGTCCGGGCTGTGCGCCAGCTGGCGGGCCACCGACTCGGCGGTCGGCGCGTCGACCCCCTGATCGCGGAAGAACCCGACCAGCTCGGCGTGCTCTGCCTGCGGATACAGCGCCAGCTCCCGCCGTTCGACCTCGATCTGTGACCGCATCGCCTCGTTCTGCGAGCGGACGGAGGTGTACTCCCCGGTCGCCATCGAGAACGCCCCGGAGGCCAGGCCCGCGAGCCCGGCCAGCACGACCGCCGGCCGCCCGGCGGCCCCGCCCGCGAACCCGCTGATCAGCGCGACGTTACTGACCAGACCGTCCATCGCCCCGAACACCGCGGGACGCAGCCACCCCGCGCCCGCCGAGTGCTTCGAGGGATGCGCCTCCCCCGTCCGCGCCCTCGCCGACCGCCCGCCCGCAGGCCGCTCGTGCTCCGCTCGGTCGCCGTTGCCGCCTCGTCTCACGAGGGACGAGGCTACGGCGGTCGACCGTCCTCGGGCCGGCGCCATGGGCGAGCGCCACACCCCCTCGTCGGAGCCGCTCAGGCCACGTGGACGAACAGGCGGCGCTGTGGGTCGGGCTCGGCCTCGCGGAGGATCTCCCGGGTCGTCGAGGCGACCTCGCCGGCTCCGAAGAACACGAAGCGCGCCAGATTCTGCAGCGGGTTGCCCTCGGACCACTCGAAGTACACGTTCGGCCTGGTGCCGGTGAGGTCGCGCAGGTGCAGGAGCAGGGCCGCGATCGCGTTCGGGACGGAGTTGCTGGTCAGCTGCAGGATCCGGTACCCGTGCCGCTCCCGTCCGCAGACGTCGAGCCGCCCCTCGAACTCCGACGAGTCCGGGTTGTCGGCGTACTCGGCGGCGTCGCCGGTGTCGAACTCGTTGGCGACCAGGTGCAGCGCCCCGGAACGGGCCGCCTCGGTGACCCACCGGGTGGCCGTCTCGTCGAGGCGCACGCCAGCGCCCGCCCGTTCGCCGGGCCGCCGGGCTCCGCGAGCCGCTCGGGGATGAGGACCGTTGTCGCGAGGCTGCTGGTGAGCAGCCGCCGCGCGCCGCGGATCCGGCCGGCGGGGTTCGCGTCGGTGTCGGCGGTGTCGTCGGGGCTGTCCGGGCCGCCGCGGATCAGCGGCATCACCGCTACACCGGTCTCGAAGCCGGAGAGTCCCAGCGCGAGCTTCGGGAAGACGTTCAGGGCCAGGTACACCACGACCAGGACGACGGCGATCCCCACCGCCCCTCGGTGAACCCGCGCGGGAACACGGCCGCGAGCAGGGCCAGGAGCACCAGCGTGACGGCGACCTCGTGGCCGGCGAGCAGGTCCGGCGCGTACGGGTTCTCCAGGATGTGCGCGGTGGCGTCCGCGGCCGAGAGGGTGATCGTGATCAGGAAGTCGGTGCAGGCGAAGCCGAGGAGCACCAGGACCAGCAGCTTGCCCTTCCACCAGGAGAGCTGCTTCTCCAGGATCGCGATCGAGCCCTCACCACGCGGGCTCTCGCCGGCGACCCGCCGGTAGACCGGCAGCGCCCCGAACAGTGTCACGGCGACGAGCACCGCCGTGGCGATCGGGCTCACCGCGCCGGCCGCGAGGATGGCGATGCCCGGCTGGTAGCCCAGCGTGGAGAAGTAGTCGACGCCGGTCAGGCACATGACCCGCCACCAGTGGTGGCGGGGATGGTGCGGTTCGGGCTGCGCGTGCGGGCCGGGTCAGCTCCGGGGGTGCAGGTCGGTGCGCAGCTCGTGCGAACCGTCGGGACGGGCCTGCTCGTAGTAAAGCCGGTGGCCGCCATCGGGCAGCGGCACCACGCTGACGTACCGCAGCGCGCCGCCGTACGGTGAGACCGCGATCGGAGTGTCGCCGACCGCCGCGAACCCGTTGAGCCCACCGACGGCGATGCCGGTGCGCTCCGACCAGTTCTCCGTCGCGCTGGCCCGGCCGTCGTAGTAGGCGACGGCGTCCAGCCGGGCGCCCCCGCCGTCGAGACCGCCCCCGTCGCCGACGCCGCCCCCGACGCCGCCGAGCAGGACGGCCGAGATCCGGACCCCGCGGGCGTCCCACGCGCCGGGCCGGGGCGCGAGCGCCGTGCCCTGCCACGTCCAGGTCAGCCCGTCCGGGCTGGTCGCGTGCCGGCTGTCCATGCGGTCGGTGGCCGCCGGGTCGTCCAGTGGATGGCAGGAGGCCCACAGATGCCACAGGCCGTCATGCCAGACGACGACCGGGTCCTTGACCGCGGTCAACCGGTCGCCGGGGAGCACGGTGCGCCGGGTGGCGGGATCGAAGGCGTCCGGCGCGTCCGCCTCGAGCACGTCGACCCACCAGTGCGGGCTGTCCGGCGTCGCGCAGCTCACGTAGAGCCGCCAGCTCCCCCACGGGGTGGGCACCAGGGCCGGCCGCTCCAGCGACTCCGCGGGGAAGGCGTCCCGGTGAATCGTGTGGATCGAGGTGAACCGCTCACCGTCGTCGGAACGGGCGATCACCACCGCGTACCCGCGGCCGTGCCCGACCGGGCGGCGCAGCCGGTAGGCGAGGTAGAACGTGCCGTCGACGAGCACGGCGCTCGGCGCCCCGGCCCAGAAGCCCGGCCCCTCGCCCGGGGGCGACACCACCGTTACCGCGTTGTCCGGCGTAGGCAGGGGCACGTTCACGGCTGTCCGCTCGACCTCGTACGTCACCACGGGCGGAATCCTACTTAGCTGATGAACAAACCCGGCAACCGACACGGTCGGTCACTCACCGCAGTCGATCCGGGCTCTTACCAGGGCCTCGACCGTAGCGTCGGCCAGAACGCCGGCCTGCCACGGAACACCCACGAGGGTGCCCGGCGCGATGCTTTTCACTTTTTTCAATCGGGAATGTCACTTAGTCTGTTCCGATCCCACATCAGCCGCGCCGGCCCCTGGAGCAGTCGTCGATGTCCCTGCCCGACTTCCTCGTGATCGGGGTTCCCAAGGCCGGCACCACGGCGTTGCACGCCGCGCTCAGCCGCCACCCCGAGCTGTTCCTCTCCCGGGTCAAGGAACCGAAGTTCTTCCTCTCGGAAGGCCCGCCGCCCGCGCGCGGCGGCCCCGGGGACGCGCAGACCTACCAGGAGCACGTCTGGCGCCGGGCGGACTACGAGGCACTGTTCGACCCCGCGCCCGACGGCGCCCTCCGCGGCGAGGCGACGCCGTTCTACCTGTACGACCTCGACGCGCAGAACCGCATCCGCCGGCTGATCCCGAAGGCCCGGCTCGTCGTCCTGCTGCGCAACCCGGTCGACCGCGCCCACTCGAACTGGACGCATCTGTGGGCCGCCGGCCTGGAGTCCGAACGTGACTTCGTGCGGGCGTGCGCCCTGGAGGAGCGCCGCCGCGACGCCGGCTGGGCGCACTTCTGGCACTACGTCAGTCAGGGGCTCTACGGCCGGCAGCTCGAGCACCTGTTCGGCCTGTTCGCCCGGGAGCAGGTGCTGGTGCTGCGCTACCGCGACCTGCGGGACTCCCCGGTGCCGACGCTCGACCGGGTGTGCGAGTTCCTGGGCGTGCAGACCGGGCTGCTCGACGCCGTCCCGTCCCAGAACGTGACGCCGTTCGTCGCCGACACGGCGGCGAACGCGGTGCTGCGCGCCGTCCTTCGCACCGGCGGGCGGATCGGGCACCATTTCCCGGCCCCGGTGCGCGCCGTGCCACGCGGGCCGCTGCTGACGGCCCTGCAGCGGCAGCGGGGCGGAAGGCCGACGATGACACCGGCACAGCGCGCCGCCGTCCTGCCCTACTTCACCGCGGACATCGCGCTGCTCGAGCAGGTCACCGGCCAGTCCTACGCCGACTGGCTCACCGTGGGCCTCGAGCCGGACGTCATCGACTGATCCGGGCAGGCCGAGACCGGTGACGGCGGCGCGGCCGGTGGCGGGGGCGATGAGTTCGGGGTGACCGATCGGTCTGTGTCGGTGGGTGGGCCACGTCGGTGGGTGGGCCACGGTGCGCGCACCCACGGATGAGAGGCCGATCATGCCCGATGACGGATCGCCGCCGCCAGGCGCCGCTGCCACGGTTGTGCTGCCCTTCCCTCCCGGGCTCCGGCGGGAGGCCGTTCCCGAGCTGTGCGCGCGGCTCGACGAGCTCCTGCGCGCCGACACGGAAGCCGCCGTCCTCCTCGACACGACCCCGGTGGGCCGGCCGGACGCCGTCGTCGTCGAGGCGATCGCCAGGCTCGTGCTCGTCGCGCGAAGGCACCACCGGCTCGTCCAGGTGCACGCACCACCACGGGTCTGGGAGCTGCTGGCTCTCACCGGCCTCGCCCCGCTCGTCGGACGCCTCACTCCCGCCGCCGCGCCGACCTCGACGCAGCAGGCACAGGACGTGCCCGGCCGGCGTTGACCGGGCAGCACTAGCCAGGCAACCGGGCCGGCAGGCCGAACAGCGGGAAGAGGCGCTCGACGTCCAGGAACGTGTTGATGCCGGCGACCCGCCCGGCCGAGACCTCCAGGACGACCAGGCCCCACGGGTCGTGCCCGGAACCCGTGGCGCTGGGCCGGTACTGCCCGAAGGCCGGGTGGCCGTTGGCCACGGTTGGCAGCAGCCGCGAGCCCCGGCAGCCCTGGCCCGTACCGAGCATCCATGCCCGGACGTCGGCGTGGCCCCGCAGCCACAGGCCCAGCGGCGGCATCGACATCGTGACGTCCTCGTGCAGCAGCGCCGCGAGGGACTCGAGGTCGTACCGCTCGAACGCGTCGACATAGCGGGCGAGCAGCTCCCGCTGCTCGGCGTCGGCGGGGCGCAGCGGGTCGGCGTCGGAGATCTCCGACGCGGCGATCGTGGCGCGCGCCCGCTGCAGGGCGCTGTTGACCGAGGCGACGGAGGTCTCCAGCAGGTCGGCGACCTCGGCGGCCGACCAGCCGAACACCTCGCGCAGGATGAGCACCGCCCGCTGGCGGGCCGGCAGGTGCTGCAGCGCGACGACGAACGCGAGCCTGATCGTCTCGCGACGGGCGGCGAGATCGGCGGGGTCGGCCGCGTCGGCGGCGCTGGAGTAGACCTGGCCGTCCGGCGCGGGCACGATCCAGGCCGTCTCCGGCAGCGGCGCGGGCAGCGGGGAGTCGGCCGTCGACGGGCCGGCGAGGTCCATCGGCCGGGCCCGCCGCTGACTGGCGCCGAGCATCGACAGGCACACGTTCGTCGCGATGCGGTACAGCCACGACCGCAGCGCGGCCCGGCCTTCGAACCGGTCGATTCCGCGCCAGGCGCGGATCATCGTGTCCTGCACGGCGTCCTCCGCCTCGAACGGCGAGCCGAGCATTCGGTAGCAATAGCCGGTCAGCTCGCGGCGGTACGGCTCGAGAAGGTTCTCGACACCCGCCTCCGCCCCGGCCAGAGCAGCCCCGCCGGTTCTGCCGCCGGGAGGAACGTCACCCATCAGAGGTCACCTCGATTCGCCCTCCTGATTCACCGCCCCGATCGGCCGCCGCAGGTCACCGACGCCCAGAACCAAGGCTAGCCAGCACCTCCGACAAAACCGCCGCGGCCATGACGCGCACCCGACAGTGCGCGGGTCTTTCCCTGCGCCACAGCAGAATTAAGATCATCAGACATGAGCACGGTGGGAACGCCGTCCGCAGCACCGGCCGCCGGTAACCCGGCGCCCGCGTCCGGCTCGGCGACTGCTGTCTCCACGGTTTCGGGCGCCACGGCCTCCGTCGCCGCGGCGGCGGGGACGATCCGGCGACGGAGCCGGACTCCACCCGGATTCCTGCGCCTGCTGTCCGCCGGGCTCGTAGGTGTCCTGATGGTGACGCTGTCCGTCTGCCTGCTGTCCACGCTCTCCCGCCAGCACGCCGTGGACGCCCTCGCCCGCGACTCCGGTGCGTCGTTCGTGGCGGCGCAACAGCTGCACGCCGAGCTCTCGGTGGCCGACGCGACCGTGGCCCGCGCGTTTCTGGCCGGCGGCGTGGAGCCGCCGGCCCAGCGGACGGCCTATCAGGAGAGCATCGCCTCGGCGAGCGGGCGCATCGTCGACCTGGCGCTCGCCGGCGGGCCGCGCGAGCCGCTGAGCGTCCTGGCGGCCCAGCTGCCGGTGTACACCGGCCTGATCGAACGGGCGCGCGCGAACAACCGGATCGGAAATGTCGTCGGCGGCGCGTACCTTCGTCAGGCCTCCGAACTCATGCAGACCAGGATCCTCCCAGCGGTCGACCGGCTGGCCGCCGAGGACGCGCTGGACATCGATCGCGGGTACGCCCAGGCGACGCGCTGGTACCAGCCGGTCCTCGTCGGCGTGGCCGGCGCGGCGGCGCTGGTCGCCCTGGTCGCCCTGCAGATCCGCCTGTTCCGGCGGACGCACCGGATGTTCAATCTGCGCCTGGTCGCCGCGACGGTACTGGTCGTGATCGCGACGGGTCTCACCCTGCTGGCTTTCGGTGTCTCCCGGGCCCGCCTGGTCGACAGCAGGAACGACGCCTTCCGGCCGATGACGGTCGTCGCCCAGGTGCGGGTGCTGGCGCTACGGGCCTGGGGCGACGAGAGCCTCTCCCTGATCGCCCGCGGCAACGGCGACGACCTCGACGCCGACGCGCGCCGGGTGACCGAGCGCCTCGGCTACGACCCGGCGGGCCGACCGGCCGGTACGGGGACGCTCGCCACCGCCGCGGCGCTGGACGGCCCGGACGCGCCGGGACGGGACGTGCTCGTACCCGACTGGGAGCGCTACCAGGACACCGCCGTCCGGGTCCGGGACCTGGTCCGCGACGTCGGCGGCTTCCAGGAGGCCGTGCGGGTGGCCCTCGACGAGGGAACCTCGACGTTCACCCGCTTCGACGGCGACGCCGAGACGGCGTTCACCGCGAGCCGCGGGCGTTTCGCCGCCGGGCTGAGCTCCGCCGCGGGCACCTACGACGGTGTCGCCGCCGGTACCGGCACGGCGCTCGGGCTGGCGATGCTCCTCACGCTGGCCGGGGTGCAGTCGAGGATCAATGACTACCGCTGACGGCATCTCGGCAACATCGGTGATCACCCGCCGCACACCCGCCAGCCGAGCGCTGCTCATGCTCGTGGGGATCGCGGTCCTGCTCGGCGCCTGTGGCACGGTCGACAACCCGCTCCCCGAGCAGGCCCGGGCGATGCCAGCGGCCGGCGCCACGCCCAACAGCACCGCACCGGCCAGCGCGACGCCGTCGGCGGCCGGCGACTGCGGGGACCCGACGGCCAGCCTGCGCCCGCCCACCGAGCTGCCGTCCCCCGGCGCCATGCCGGCCGGGTCGCACCTGGAGACCGTCGCCCAGCGCGGCTATCTGACCGCCGGCGTCCTGGCGGACGTGCCGCCGTTCGGTTTCATCGATCCGTTCAGCGGCGAGTTCGCCGGCTTCGACGTCGACATGGCCCGGCTGATCGGGCGGGCGATCTTCGGCGAGGACGGCCACGTCCGCTTCCGGGCCGTGACCTACCCCGAGCGGATCCCCGTCCTGCGGGACGGCACGGTGGACGTGGTCGTGGCGACCATGACGACGAACTGCGAGCGCCGCGCCCAGGTGGACTTCTCCGCCGTGTACTACGAGGAGGCGAACCGCGTACTCGTCCCGACCGACTCGCCCTACCAGGGCATGGAGGACCTCGGCGGCCGGCGGGTGTGCACAGCGGCGGGGACGACGACCCTCGACCACATCAGGAACGCGGACCCGCGGCCGGTCGCCGTCGCCGCGCCGACCATCGGTGACTGCCTGGTGGAGCTTCAGGCCGGAACGGTGGACGCGATCACCACCACCGAGGCCATCCTGGCCGGGATGGTCTCCCAGGATCCGCGCGTCCACATCGTCGGGCCGAGGTTGACGCTCGAGCCGGACGCCATCGGCGTGAGCCTGAACCACCCGGATCTGACCCGCTTCGTCAACGGCGTCCTCGCCCAGGCGATCGCCGACGGAAGCTGGAACCGCCTCGCCCAGACCTGGCTCCCCGGCCTCTCCCCCACCCCACCCACCCCCACCTACCGCGGCTGACCCCACCCACCTGCCCCGTTCCGGCCCGGGCCGGGTCTCGCAAACCTGACGCCCAGAAAAGCCCACCCCAACACGACCGTGGCGGGTCAGTGAGTCCATGGACTCTCCCAAGCGCCACGCGTCTTTCGGGCCCGGCTACCCCGGCGGGGAGAGGACGGGGATGGCTGGTGGGGGGATGAGGTAGGCGGGAGTGGCTGGGGTTGTGGGGTTTCGGGGGTGGGTGGGGCGTTGTGTGCCGGAAATGAGATCGGGTGACGAGAACACGACAAGTCACGATCGGAGGAGTACCGACGATCTAGCATCAGCGATCATGCGGAGGGTCGGACGCAGGCCAGGCCGCCGAAGCCGGCGGATAACATCGAGGATCACGCTGAGCACCACGTTCAGAGCGATGATCTTCGCCGCCGTACCGCTGCTCGGCACCACCGCGGCCTGCGGCACCGTGACGAGCGCGCTGCCGGCGGTCGGCGACCCCCTTCCGGCCGCTGTCACCCGGCAGTCGCCGCTGCCGGCACGCTCCACCGCGTCCCCGGGGTGCGGTGACCGCACCGCCAGCCTGCGCCCGCCGGTCACGCTCCCCCCGCCCGGCCAGCCGGACGGCCCCACCCTGCGCGAGATCGTCGACCGCGGCTACCTCACGGCGGGGGTCCGTCCCGACACGCCGCCGTTCGGGTCGCGTCACCCGGACACCGGGGAGTTCGAGGGGTTCGACGTCGACCTGGCCCTGCTGGTGGGCCGGGCGCTGTTCGGCGCGGACGGCCATGTCCGGTTCCGGGCGGTGACCGGCGCCGACCGGGTCGCTCTCGTCCGCGACGGCACCCTCGACCTGGTCGCCGCAACGCTGACCATCACCTGCGAGCGCGCGGACGAGGTCGACTTCTCCGCGCCCTACTACCGGACGGCCAAAGCCGTGCTGGTGCTGGAGGACGCGCCCTACCAGGGCCTCGCGGACCTCGGCGGCCGGCGGGTGTGCGCGGCGGCCGGCACCACCTCGCTGCAGCAGGTTGTCGACGCGCCGTCGCGGCCGATCCCCGTCCAGCTTGCCAGCCCGGCCGACTGCCTGGTCGCGCTGCAGGCGGGAACGGTCGAGGCGATCGTGAACGACGAGGCCGTCCTGGTCGGGATGGTCAAGCAGGACCCGGAGACCCGCATCGTCGGTGTCGGCGCCTTCGACGTGGCCATGGGCATCGCCGTCGCCAGGGACGCGCCGGACCTCACCCGCTTCGTGAATGGCATGCTGGAGCGGGCGGACCGTGACGGAACCTGGACGGCGATCCACCGACGATGGCTGGGCGACGTCCGCCAGCCGCCCCCGCCGCCGGCCCCTGTCTACCGGGACTGATCCGGATGGCCTCGCGACGCGACGTGGACGACGCCCTGGCGCTTCTCCGGTCGGAGACGGCGGCGCTGTCGACGAGCCTGCTCGAGCTCGACGCGACCGCGGAACAGGTGCTCGGCGACGTCACGCGGCTGCGCGGGCGGACCGCCGCCCGCGCCGCGGTGGCCCGGGCCGGGCTGGGATGGCTGTGGAACCGCCATCGCGCCGTCAGCGAGGTGCTCGGCCGGGTCGAGGCTTTGCGCGGCCTGCCGGATTCCCGGATCGGCGCCCGGCAGGCGGCGCGGGTCGACGCGTTCCTGCGCGAGCCGCCGTCGCACCCGCCCACACCGCCGCCCGGGGAGTTATCCGCGCCGCTGCCCAGGGAGCTGGGATCTGCCCCTGGACAGCTGCCGGCCGGTGCGACCGACAGGCTCCCGCGGAGTGCGGCCGGCAACCTGCCGGCTGGCGCGGCCGGGCGCCTCCTCGCCGGCACCCGGGAGATCGCCGAGGCGGTCCGTGCCGAGTTGGCGGCGGTGACGGCGGCCCGGGCCGCGCATCACCGGATTCTTGTCGACGCGGCGCGTGGGCTCGCGGAGACCGACGCCGTCTGCGCACGCCTCGCGATACCCGACCTGCCGGAGCTGGTCGCCGCGCGCGCGGCGATGGGCGCCGCGGCAGCGGCGGTGACGGCCAACCCGCTGGAGACCACACCGGACGACCTCGGGCCCACCATCGCCGCGGCCGCCCAGGTAGGTGAGCTGGTCGCCGTCCTACGCCGAACTTTCGACGGGCTGGACGCGGAGCTCGCCGCGGCCGAGGACATGCTGCACCGGATCGTGTCGGTCGCGCAGGAGGGTGAACGCGCCGCCCGCACTGTGGTGGAACGCCTCACCGGCGACCCGACCGGCCTGGTGCGGCTGGGTGACGGATGGTTCGACGGCCCGCGCAGCGGGCTGCGGCCATGGCTGGACCGGCTGGTGGCGGCCGGTGCCGCGGGTGAGTGGCGGCTGGTCGCCCACGGCCTGGGCGCCTGGCACCGGGTCGCGCGGGAGACGCTCGCCGCGGCGGAGGAGACCGTCACGACGAACTCGGCGCCGCTGCGCCGTCGGGACGAGCTGCGCGGCCTGCTGGGCGCGCTGCGCGCGAAAGCCGGCCGGCTCGGCCAGCTCGAGTCGCCTCATATCGGCGAGCTGTACGAACGCGCCGCGACCGCGCTGCGCACCGTCCCGGTTGATCTGGACGCGGCACAAGCCCTGGTCACGGCATTTGGCGACGCCCTGCTGAACATCCCGCCCCCGCCACCGGCACCGGCACCGGCGTCCGCGCCGGTGGCAGCTTCAGTGTCCGCGCCGGGCGAGGTCGCGGGGGTGTCGGCGGTGTCGGCGGCGCGGCAGGTTGGTGACGGGGGCGGCCATGCCGCGTGGACGGAGGAACGCTGGTGACGGTCGACGGCATCGCCTGCCCGGAACCCGACTGCGACGGAATCATCGAGGACGGGTACTGCAACATGACCGGGCTGGCGTACCGGCCACCCGAGCCTGATCCGGGGCCACCGCCCCATCCCGACCCGACCGGGCCTGGCACGAGCGGGTCGGGCACGAGCGGGTCGGGCACGAGCGGGTCGGACGGGAGCGGGTCGGACGGGAGCGGGTCGGCTGGCGGATCCGCGTCGTGGAGTTTGACGGCGGGCGGGACACCGCGCCGGCGTCGCCGCCCGGGCCGGGCCCGTCGTCCCCAGAGCCGGCTCGGGGAGGGGCTGGTGGACGTCCCGGACATGCCGACCCCCGATCCGGAGTCGCTGCTGCTCACCGACCCGTGTGTTCCGGAGCACCGGCGGGTGTGCTCGGCCTGCGGGGCCGAGGTCGGGCGGGCCCGCGACGGCCGGCCGGCTGCCGTCGAGGGCTTCTGTGTCACGTGCGGGCACCAGTTCTCGTTCGTCCCGGCGCTGCGCGCCGGTGACCGGGTGGGTTCCTACGAGATCGCGGGCGCGCTGGCGCACGGCGGGCAGGGCTGGGTCTACCTCGCCCGCAACCGTGAGGTCGCGGACAACTTCTGGGTCGTGCTCAAGGGCCTGCTCGACAAGGATGACCCGGACGCCCAGGCCGCCGCGATCGCCGAGCGCCGCTTCCTCTCCGCGGTGGACGACCCGGCGATCGTGCGCATCCACACGTTCGTCAGGCACGCGGGTACCGGCTACATCGTCATGGAGTACGTCGGCGGGACGTCGCTGCGCGAGGTCCTGCGGCAGCGCCGGGCGGAGGGGGGGCGTCCCGACCCACTGCCGGTCACCCAGGCGATCGCCTACATCCTGGCCGTGCTGCCGGCGTTCGCCTACCTGCACCGCAACGGCCTGGTGTTCTGCGACTTCAAGCCGGACAACGTCATGCTCGGCCGCGAGAGCCTGCGGCTGATCGACCTGGGGGCGGTCCGCCGGCTCGACGACGAGAGCGGCGCGTCCTACCGGACCCGCGGCTACTCGGCCCCGGAGGTCGAGACCGAGACGCCCACCGTCGCCTCCGACCTGTACACGGTCGGGCGGACGCTGGCCACGCTGATCCTGAACTTCCGCGGGAACACGACCACCTACGTCCACAGTCTCCCGCCGGCGTCGACGCACGAGGTCCTGGCGCGCCACGAGTCGCTCGACCTGTTCCTGCGCCGGGCCACGGCCTGGCTGCCCGAGGACAGGTTCGTCTCCGCCGACGAGATGCGCGACGAGCTGCTCGGCGTGCTGCGCGAGATCCTCGCCGCGGAACGGGGCGCACCCGTGCCCGCGCCGAGCCGGCGGTTCACCGGGGACGTCCACCTGACCGGGGAGGACGCCGACGGGTCGGTCGTCAGGCCGCGGTGGGCGAGCCTGCCACGGCTGCGCGTCGACCCGGAGGATCCGGCCGCGGGCACCCTCGCGGCGCTGCCCGACAGTTCGCCCGCGCAGCTCGCCACGCTGCTGGCGGCCATCAGCCCGGCGACGGTCGAGGTCCGGCTCCGGCTGGCCCGCGCCCACCTCGAGAACGGGGACACCGCCGCCGCCGCGGCCGTGCTCGACGAGGTCGAGGCCGAGGATCCGTTCGAGTGGCGGGTCCGCTGGTACCGGGGGCTGCTCGCGCTCGACGGCGGCGACGGCGACGGCGACACCGCCGCGGCGGCCGCGGCGTTCACCGACGTGTACGCGCAGGTGCCCGGGGAGCTCGCGCCCAAGCTGGCGCTGGCCGTCACGGCCGAGGCGGCCGGCGACCAGGCCCGGGCCGCCACGCTGTTCGACCTGGTCTCGCGGACGGACGACGGATTCACCAGCGCCGCGTTCGGCCTCGCCCGGGTGCGGGTCGCGGCGAATGACCGCGCCGGCGCGGTCGCCGCCTACGAGCGGGTTCCGCCCTCGTCGGCGGCGTATCAGGAGGCCCGGATCCGGACCGCGCTCGTCCGCGGGACCAGGACGGCGGCCGGTGTGCCGCGGCCCGCCGACCTGGTCGCCGCGTCGGGCATCCTCGCTGGCCTGGACGTCGACCGGCGGCGCCGGGTGGCACTCACCCGGGACCTGCTGCGCTGCGCGCTGGACCTGCTCCTCGCGGGAGACACGCCACCCGACCCGGACGTCGAGGTCGCCGGCACCCGCCTACGCGAGGACGACCTGCGCTTCGGGCTGGAGCGCGCCTACCGGGAGCTGGCCACCCTGGCGCGGAGCGCGCAGGAGCGCTACGACCTGGTGGATCTCGCGAACGCCGTGCGCCCGAGGACGCGACGGTGAGCGGGCGCCCGGCGGGGCCGCTGCCCCGCCCCGAGGAGCAGACCCCGGTCACGACGCCGCCCGCCTGCCCGCGGTGCGCCGCGACGCCGCTCGCCGGGGACCGGTACTGCGAGCGGTGCGGCGCGGCCCTGACCGCGACGGCCGCCTCCGGGACCGGGCCCGCTTCGCGTACCGCCGCCGCCATGCACGCCGTACTCGTTGCCGACGTCGACCGGTACGAGACCGACCTCGGCGCCGCCGCCGGTGTGTCCGACCGCGGCCTCGTCCACCACTCGAACGAGGACGGAATGGGCGTGGCGTTGGCCGCCGACAGCAGCGTCGGCGCGGTCGGCCTCGGCGCGGTCGGCGTCGTCTGCGACGGGGTGTCGAGTGCGCGGGGCTCCGGTCCGGCTGCCGCGGCCGCTGCCGCGGCCGCGACGGCTCTGCTGACCGACCGGGTCGAGGCCTGGCGGTCCCGGGCCGTTCCGGTGCCGGCGGGCGGGCCGGGCCCCGGCCTCGCACCGCAGCAGGCCTACCTCGGTGGCGGGCGGGCAGGCGGGGCGGCGACACCCGAAGCGGAGCGGGACACGGCCGGCGAGATGGCGGCCGCCCTGCGTGACGCCGCGCGGGCGGCTCAGAACGCGGCCGTCGCGGGGGCGGCCGGGCTCGGCCTCTCCCCCGCGTGCACGTTCGTGGGCACCGTCGTCGTGGACGCGACGCTGGTCGTCGGATGGCTCGGCGACAGCCGCGCGTACCTGGTCGACAGCTCCGGCGCACGCCGGCTCACCGAGGACGACACCGTCGCCGCCGAGGCCGTGCGGGCCGGCCGGCTGGCCCCTGAGCTGGCCGAACGCGGACGCGACGCCCATACGATCACGCGCTGGCTGGGAGTCGGGAGCGCCTCCGCCATTCCCCGGATCCGCGCCGTCGCGCTGCCGAGCGCGGGACGGATCGTGCTGTGCAGCGACGGCCTGTGGAACTACGCCTCCGCGGCGGAGACGCTCGCCGGCCACGTCGACGCGCTCGGGCCCGGCGCGCCGGCGATCGACGTCGCGCGGCACCTGGTCGAGGTGGCGCTGCGCGGGGGCGGCTCCGACAACGTGACCGCGATCGTCATCGACATTCCAGGGAGAACCTGATGGTGGACTTCAGTCTCGAGGTCAGCCAGAACAAGTACCTGCCCGAGGGGTCGGGCGAGGTGCACGCCGTCATCACCGTCACCGCGCACGACGTCCGCCCTGGTACTCCCGACGGCCCCGACGCCCCCGGGACGGCCGGGGCCGCCGCCACGGCGGGCGCCGCCGAGGTCATCCTGCTGGACTGCTCGGGGTCGATGGACTACCCCCACTCGAAAATCATCGAAGCCCGCCGGGCGGCCCAGGCCGCCGTCGACACGCTGCACGACGGTGTCGCGTTCGCCGTGGTGGCGGGCACCGGGCAGGCCGAAATGGTGTACCCGACGCGCCAGGAGCTCGTCGAGGCGTCGCCGCGGACCCGCGAGGCCGCGAAGGCCGCGGTGAAACGGCTGCGGCCCCACGGCGGCACCGCCATGGGCCGGTGGCTGCTGCTCGCCCGCGACCTGATGGCCACCCGCCCGGACGCCATCCACCACGCGATCCTGCTGACCGACGGCCAGAACGGCGAGAGCGAGGCCGTCTTCGCCGCCGCGCTGGCCGCGTGTGAGGGCCGGTTCCAGTGCGACTGCCGCGGCGTCGGTGCCGACTGGAAGGTGGCGGAGCTGCGCCGCGTCGCCTCCACCCTGCTGGGCGGCGTCGCCCTGCTGCGCGAGCCGGCGGAGATGGTGGAGGACTTCCGCTCGCTGATCGAGCGGGCACAGGCCCGCGGGATCGACCGGGTCGGCCTGCGGGTGTGGACGCCCAAGGGGGCGACGATCCGGTTCCTGCGCCAGGTGTCGCCCGAGCTCGAGGACCTCACCGCGCGGGCCGTCGAGGTCAATCCGCTCACCCGCGACCATCCGACGGGCGCCTGGGCCACCGGGACACGGGAGTACCACCTGTGCGTCGACGTCCCCCCGGCGCCGGTGGGGAACGAACGGCTCGCCGCCCGCGTCAGCGTGATCGCCGGCGAGGACGAGCTCTCCCGGACGGCGGTGCTCGCCGCGTGGTCCGAGGATGACGAGCTGTCGACCCGCATCGACGAGGTCGTCGCGCACTACACCGGCCAGACGGAGCTGGCGCGCGCCGTGCAGGGCGGGCTCGCGGCACGCCGCGACGGGGACGAGGTCAGCGCGGTCACCCTGCTCGGCAGGGCCGCGCGGATCGCGGCCGCCGCCGACGACGGCGCGACCCTCGAACGGCTGGCGAAGGTCGTCGACATCGACGACGCGGCCACCGGAGCGGTACGGCTGCGTCCCCAGGTCGACACCCTCGACGAGATGGACCTGGACGCGGGCTCGACCGTCACCGTGCCCGCCCGGCGGTGAGCTCGCCGCACCCCCCGGGCCAGGTCAGCGCGGACGCCCCGTGCGCCGGGTGCGGGTTCCCCATGCCGGTGACCGAGCCCGTCTGCCGCGCGTGCGGTCACAACGCCGTCACCGGGACAGGCCCCCGGGCGGTCGGCGTGGTCCCACTGGGCCGCGCGGCGACGCGCGCCGCTCCGGAGGCGACCGACGGGTGGGCGTCCAACGGTTCGGCGGGCACCGGATCGGCGGGCACCGCGTGGGCGGTCGAGATCGCTCCCGACCGCGCCTACTTCGACCGCGGGGAGAACGACGGCGCGGTCTTCCCCACCGACGCGGCCGGCCGGCTGATCCGGATGACGGCCCCACGGGCGGTCATCGGACGGCGCAGCCGCTCCCGAGGCCGGGCACCGGAGCTCGATCTCTCGCTGCCTCCCATGGATCCTGGCGTGTCCCGCTCGCACGCACTGCTTGAGCGGCACGCCGACGGGACGGTCACGGTGACCGACCTCCGCTCGGCGAACGGGACCTGGCTCGGCCCGGACGCGGCCCACCTGGCCAGGGTGGGTGTGGACGACTCGGCGCTCGTGCGCGAGGGCGACCACGTCTTCGTCGGCGCCTGGACCCGGGTGACCGTCAGACCACGCTGAACGCCCGTCCATCCCCGGACTCCACCGACCGTCCAGGCCCTGCCACGTCCCGCACCCATACCTTGACCTGAAGTTAGGTTTAACCTTTAGTCTGGCCGTCATGAGCGATCTGACGATCTCCAACCAGCGCGCGGCGGCTGAAGCCGGGCCCGCGGACACACCACCGAGTGCCGCCGAGCACACGCCGGACATCACACCGCTGCGGGTCGCGGTCGTGCTCGCGAGCGTCCGCGCCGGCCGGTTCGGCCCGGTCGTGGCCGGGTGGTTCGCCCGCCGGGCCGGGCAGCGCCCCGACGTCACCGTGGACGTCGTCGACCTCGCCGGGATCGCCGGGATCGGCGGCGCGAACACCGCCGTTGTCGACACGGCCGCTGTCGACCCGATGACCTGGGAGTCCTTCGCGGACCGCGTCGGCGCCGCCGACGCGGTCGTGATCGTCACCCCGGAGTACAACCACAGCTTCCCCGGACCGCTCAAGACCGCCGTCGACGCACTCGGCCCGCAGTGGCACGCCAAGCCCGTCGCGTTCGTCGCCTACGGCGGGATGTCCGGCGGGCTGCGCGCCGTCGAGGCGTTGCGGGTCGTCTTCGCCGAGCTGCACGCGGTCACGATCCGCGACACGGTCAGCTTCCACAACGCCTGGAGCCGGTTCGGTGCCGACGGCGAGCCGCTCGACCCCGGCCCGGTGGACGGCGCGGCGACAGCGCTGCTGGACCAGCTCTGCTGGTGGGGGTCCGCCCTGCGCGACAAGCGGCGCACCCACCCGTACCAGCGTTGACCGGGTGACCGGGGCCCCGGATCCGGTGACCGCGCCCGCCGGCGACGCGGCGATCTCCCGTCCCACCTCGAACCGTTCCGTCGTCGTGATTCGCCCTCCCACGACCCGGCCCCACGACCCGGCCCCGGGAGCCGATCTGCGCGGTTCGCCCGCCGCACCCCCCGTGTACCCCTTCTGTCGCGTCTCGTACAGTCACGGGGCCCGGCGGATGCCGCGTCTGCCGCGTGCGCGGCAGACGCCCACGTCAGGCTATGACGCGGGAACCCGGCACCGGCGCCCACCACGGCATCCCCGCGCCCGACCACCATCGCGCCACGGCGCGTGGTGGCCACGACGTGCAATGGCGGCGACGTTCAACGAGGAGCGGACGAACGGATGATCGGCGACGACACCCACGTGCGGAACAATCGCACCCGGTGGAACGAGATCTCCGACGACTACCAGCGGTTCAACGCCCCCCAGATCCGCGGGCAGGCGTTCACCGGCGACATCACCTGGGGGGTGTGGGGCATCCCCGAGTCGCGGCTGAACGTCCTCGGCCACGTCGTCGGACTCGACGTGCTGGAGATGGGCTGCGGCGGGAGCCAGTGGTCGACCGCGCTCGCCCGCCGCGGCGCGCATCCGGTGGGGCTCGACCTCTCCGAGCGCCAGCTGCACCACAGCCGCCGGCTCCAGCGCGAGACCGGGCTCGAATTCCCGCTCGTGCAGGCCAGCGCGGAGGAGGTGCCGTTCGCGGCCGGGTCGTTCGACATCGTCTTCGCCGATCACGGCGCCTTCTCGTTCGCCGATCCCTACCGGGCGATCCCCGAGGCGGCCCGGATCCTGCGCCCCGGCGGGCTGCTCGCCTTCGGTCACGTGAGCCCGATCTACGAGATCAGCATCCCGGACGGCGCCGAGGCCGCCGGCGACCGGCTCGTCGGTGACTACTTCGGCCTGCGCCTCATCTCCGACACCGACGGCCTGGTCAGCGCGAACCTGCCGTACGGGGCCTGGATCAGGCTGTTCCGCGAGAGCGGGTTCGTCGTCGAGGACCTCGTCGAGCCGAGGCCCGAGACCGGCGCGGACGCCACCCACCGCGACAACGCCGAGGAGGCGTGGGCGCGCCGGTGGCCCTCGGAGTGCATCTGGAAGGTCCGCCGGGTCTGACCGACCGCCGGGGCCCGGGGCGGCCCACGAACGGGTCACCCGGTCCGGGCGCCCAGGCCGGCGCCAGGCACGAGGATGACGTGCGGAGGCACGCACGATTTCACCTCGAGGAGGATCGACGCACACGATGAGCCCGACCCCACCGATCCCGAGCGCAGAAATCCCGGCCGCATGACCGTTCCGACCAGGCCGGGGCCGGAGCTGCGGGTCCGGCTGCCCCAGGTCGCGCCGTCCGTCCGCGAGTTCCTCGCGACGGAGGCGGGTGGCGCCGTCCTGCTCGTCATCGCCGCGACGGCGGCGCTGATCTGGGCGAACAGCCCCGTCGCGGACAGTTACCACGACCTCTGGGAGACCACCGCCACCCTCGGGGTGGGGGACGCGGCGCTGTCGATGACCCTGCACCACTGGGTCAACGACGGCGCGATGGCGATCTTCTTCGCGGTCGTCGGGCTGGAGATCAACCGCGAGTTCACCACCGGGGAACTGCGGGACCGCCGGACGGTCGCCGTGCCCGCGCTCGCCGCGGTCGGCGGTCTCACACTGCCGGCGCTGATCTACTTCCTGTTCAACTCCTCCGGGCCCGCCGCAGACGGCTGGGGCATCCCGATGTCGACCGACACCGCCTTCGTCGTCGGCATTCTCGCCCTGTTCGGGCCGCGCTGCCCCGACCGGTTGCGGCTGTTCCTGCTGACGCTGGCCATCGTCGACGACATCGGCGCGATCGCCGTCGTGGCGATCTTCTACACCGACCAGGTGGACGCGGTCTGGCTCGGCGCCGCGGCCGCCGTCCTGGTCGTGATCGGGGTCATGCGCTGGATGGGTGTCTGGCGGCTGCCGCCGTACGTGGTGGCCGCGCTCGTTCTCTGGGTGGCGATCTACTCGTCGGGGGTGCACGGGACGCTCGCCGGCGTGATCATCGGGCTGGTCCTGCCGTCCGCGCCGCCGCGCCGCGAGCAGATCGACGAGGTGCCGATCTACGTCCGGGCACTACGGGAGGACTCCACGGCCTCGCGGGCCGCGCTGGCCGTCTCCGCGGCCAAGTCCACCGTCTCCACCAGCGAACGGCTGCAGTACACCCTGCACCCGCTCAGCGCGTACCTGATCGTGCCGATCTTCGGCCTGGCCAACGCGGGCGTGCACCTCGACAGCCACACCCTCGCGGACGCGTCCACCTCCCCGGTCACGATCGGGGTCGCGGTCGCGCTCCTGGTCGGCAACGGGATCGGGATCACGGCGACCTCGCTGGTCGCCATGCGCACCGGGCTCGGCGCGCTGCCCGGCGGTGTCCGCTACGGCCACCTGGTGGGCGCGGCCGTCCTCGCCGGAATCGGGTTCACCATCTCGCTGTTCGTCACCGAGCTGGCGTTCACCGACGAGGCCCTCGCCGAGCAGGCCAAGATCGGGATTCTGGTCGGCTCCTTCGCCGCCGCGGTGCTGGGCACGTTCGTGCTGCGCTATGTCGGGGAACGCTGGTCGTTGTGCTCGCCGGGCTCCGACGAGGCGATCCCGGCGCTACCGCCGCGCCCATGGCACTCGCCGACGCCGGCCGTCATCCCGGTCATCCGCTGACCGGCCGGAACCCGTGCGGGCGACGGCCGTCCGCAACGGCCCGAGCTCGAGCCGGCCGCGGTACCGCACCCCGTCGATGAAGATCGTCGGGGTGCCCTGCACCCGCAGCTCGGCGCCGCCGGCGTAGTCGGCCTCGACGGCGTCGCCGTAGGGCTGGGCCGGGTCGCCGACGACGAGGTCGGTCTCGATCCCCAGGGACCGGGCGAAGGCCATGAGGTACTTGTCGGCCAGCTTGTCCTGGTTCGTGAACAGCAGGTCGTGCATCTCCCAGAACCGGCCGTGCGCCCCGGCGACCTCGGCCGCCAGCGCGGCGGTGAGTGCGTAGGGATGGATGTCGAAGACCGGGAAGTGCCGGAACACCTGCCGGACCTGGCCGTCAGAGGAGTCGACCAGCTCGTGCAGGATGGCGGCCGCACGGGCACAGTAGGGGCACTCGAAGTCGCCGTACTCGACGATCACCACCGGCGCGCCCGGCTCACCCCGGGAGTGGCGCCCGGGATCGGTCGAGACGCACCGGCTCTGCTTCCCAGCTCGCCCGTGCGCCTTGCGGGCGTCGGCCCGTGGGCCGACACCCGGCCCCGACGGCACGTCGCAGACACCGGTCGCACCCGGATCCCCATCGGACCCCGCGCCATTCACCGAATTCTCGCGAAACGCACCACCCGCTTGAGCGGACACATCCACGCGAACTCCCGCATCTTCTTCGTTTACCATTCCTTCAGGAACTTCCACGTTTTCTTCAATTGGCGACCCTTCACGAATTCGGCACCCCTTCACGAGTCACAGCATTCCCGCCAACCACAGAATTCTCTCGGACCACAGCGTTCTTGCCAACCACAGAATTCCCGCCAACCACAGTATTCTTGTTAACTACAGTATTCTTGTTAACTACAGCATTCTCGCGAACCTCACCCATACGGTCATTGTAGCGAGCGACGGCGACCTCGCGATGCCGTTAGGCTGACGCCCGTGGCCGAGCCGAGAACGTCGGAACGACGTGTTTCAAAGGCCGACGACGATCTGGCGGTCCGGGCGGTGGACCTCCACATACGACGTGGGACGAGCTGGGGCGGCCATGCTGGCCACGGCGGGCGGGAAATCGTGCACGGCCTGTCGTTCGAGGTTCCCCGCGGATCGGTCACCGGAGTCATCGGCCCGAGCGGATGCGGAAAAACCACGCTGATGCGGGCGGTCGTCGGCATCCAGCGCGGAGTGAGCGGAGAGCTACGGGTACTCGGCCTCGACGCGTGCGAGATCGAGCTCCGGCGGCGGGTTGGCTACGCCACCCAGACCGCCTCCGTCTACGACGATCTCACCGTCGACGAGAACCTGCGTTATTTCGCAGCGCTCTCCGCGGACCGGGTCCTCAGCCCAGCCGAGATCATCCGCCGGGCCGAGCGCGCCGCATCCGGGGTCGGCCTGGCGACCGAGGGCCGCACCCCGGTCGGCCAGCTCTCCGGCGGCCAGCGCTCCCGGGTGTCGCTGGCCGCCGCGATCATCGGCGGGCACGAGCTGCTCGTCCTGGACGAGCCGACCGTCGGCCTCGACCCGGTGCTGCGCCGCGAGCTGTGGGACGAGTTCCACCGGATGGCCGACTGCGGCCTGACCCTGCTCGTCAGCTCACACGTGATGGACGAGGCGGCCCGCTGTGACCGCCTCCTGCTGCTGCGCGAGGGCCGGCTGATCGCGGACGAGAAGCCCGCCGACCTGCTCGCCCTGACCGGGGCCGGCGACCTCGACCACGCGTTCCTGTGCCTGGTGGAGTCGTCCGCGCCGGCCTGCGCCGACTCCCCGGTACGCGGCGACGCGCCTCCCCCGCGGGACAGCCCCCGGCTTGTCGGCGCTTCCCGGGCGAGCGACGCGCCCTCGGCCCTCGGCGTGCCCCGAACCCGCGGCACGCCGGAGGCCCGTGGCAGGAACACGCGCCAGCCGCTGAACCTCGCGCGCACCAGCAGCACCGCGCTGCGGGTGATCCGCCAGATGCGCCGCGACCGGCGCACCGTCCTGCTCGTCCTCGTACTCCCACCCACGCTGCTGGGGCTGCTGCAGGCCATCTTCGCGAACAGCCCCACCGCCTTCGACCGGGCCGGGACGGGCTTGCTCGGCGTCTTTCCGCTGATGACGATGTTTTTTCTAACCTCGGTCGCCATGCTGCGGGAACGGCGGTCCGGGACGCTGGAGCGCCTGATGACCACGCCGATCGGCCGCGGCGACCTGCTCGCCGGGTACGGCATCGCGTTCGGGCTGCTCGCCGTCGCGCAGGCCGTCGTCACGACCACGACGGCCGTCGTCCTGCTGGACCTGCACATCGCCGGGCCGCTGCCGGTGCTCGGCCTGCTCGCCGTGCTCGCCGCCCTGTTCGGCACCGCGCTCGGCCTGCTCACCAGCGCCTTCGCGAACTCCGAGTTCCAGGCGGTGCAGTTCCTGCCACCGGTCCTGCTCCCCCAGTTCCTGCTGTGCGGCATCCTCGTGGCGCAGAGCCAGCTGCATCCCGTCCTCGCCACGGTGAGCTTCCTGCTCCCGATGACCTACGTCGTGGACGCGCTGACCCGGATCGGCGCCTCCCCCGGGGTGCCGGCGCTGGTCGTCCGGGATGCCCTCGTCATCGCCGCGTGCACGCTGGTCGCCCTGGCCCTGGCCGCGGCGACGCTGCGCCGGCAGGGCCCGTGAACCGCCCGTCAGGCCGTGCGGTCCAGGCCGACGGCGGCGAGGCGGGCGTAGTCCGGTGAGGTGCGCAGCAGCTCCTCGTGCCGGCCGGTGGCGACCACGCTGCCCTCGTCGAGCACGACGATCAGATCCGACGCCCGGACCGTCGAGATGCGGTGCGCGATGACCAGCAGCGCCCGGCGGGCGGCGATGTCCGCCATCACCCGGGTCAGCGCGTGCTCGTTGACCGCGTCCATCTGGGACGTCGGCTCGTCGAGCAGCAGCAGGGTGGGCCGGGCCAGCAGCGCGCGGGCCACGGCGACGCGCTGGCGCTCCCCGCCGGAGAGCAGCACCCCGTGGTCCCCGACGTCGGTGTCGAGGCCGGCGGGCAGGCGGCGGACGACCGCGGTGAGCCGGGCGATGTCGACAACCTCGGCGATCTCGGCGTCGGTGGCGTCCGGGCAGGCGTAGGCGAGGTTGTCGCGCAGCGAGCCGCTGAGCACCGGGGCGTCCTGCTCCACGAGGTTGACCTGCCGCCGGGTCTGGGCCCGTTCGGAGCAGCCCAGCGGCACGCCGTGGACGAGGATCTCCCCCGCGTCCGGCTCGTAGAACCGCTCGATCAGGCCCAGCACCGTCGACTTGCCGGCCCCGGACGGCCCGACCAGCGCGACCTGGCCCCGCGCCGGCACGGTGAACGACAGTCCCCGCAGGACGGGCCGCTCGACGTAGGAGAACCAGACGCCGCGGAACTCCAGCGCCGGCGTCGCGGCCGCCCCGTCCCCCACCGACGCCCCGTCCCCCACCGACGCCAGGGTCCTCACCTGCGTCACGGGCCCGGCCGGTGCCGGCTCCTCCTCCGGCGGCATCGTGAACACGACGTTCACGCGTGTCAGCGCGCCCAGGCCGCGCTGGATGGTCTGCGCGGACTCGATGAGCTGCGACAGCGGCATCACCAGGTAGGTCGCGTACAGCAGGAAGGCGACCAGGTCACCCAGGGACGTCGTGCCGCGGGCGACCAGGACACCGCCGGCGAGCAGGACCACCAGGACGGAGCCCTGCACCGCGAGCTGGGTGGCGGGGGCGATCACCGCGCTGAGCCGGGCCATGCGCAGCCCGGCGCGGTAGGCGTCGTCGGCGTGCCCGCCGATGCGCTCGGTCTCCCGCTCCTCGGCGTTGCTGGCACGCACGGTGCGGATCGCGGTCAGCGCCCGTTCCAGGTCGGCGGTCATCCGCCCGATGCTCGCCTGCCCCTGCTCCGAGACGGCCCGCACCCGGGCCAGTGCCGTCAGCACGATCGCGCCGGCCACGACCACCGCGACCAGCACCAGCCCGAACAGCACCGGGCTGAGCCAGACCATCAGACCGATCGCGGCGAGCACCCCGATCACACTGGTGACGAACGTGGTCAGGCTGTAGGCCACGGCGTCCCGGACCACCGTGGTGTCCGCGTTCGAGCGGGAGAGGAGGTCACCGATGCGCTCGGCGTCGAACACGCGGATACGGAGCCGCAGCAGGTGGCCGATCAGCCTGCGCCGCAGGCCCAGCAGCACCCGCTGCCCGGTGCACTCCAGCAGGTAGTGCCCCCAGGTGTCGACGGCCGCCTCGACGAGGAAGACCGCGACGAGCACGACGATCAGCAGGACCGGCACCCCGCCGGCCCGCGCCGCGTCGATGACCGCGCGCACCAGCAGGGGCTGCGCCAGGCCGATCACCGTGCCGAACGCGGTGAGGGTGGTCGCGAACGTGATCAGCCGGCCGTGCCCGCGCAGCAGCCGCCACAGGTCACCGAAACCCGGGCGGGGCCCCGGCGGCCCGGCACCAGGCGGCCTCAGGCCCGGCGGCCCGGACAACCCGGGCGGCGGGCCACCCAACGGCCCCGAGGGCCCGGGCGGCGGACCGCCGGTCGGCGGCCACGGCCGCGGGGGCGTGGTCACCTCACCCGGGCGGCCGGTCGCGGCCGCGACCGGACCGTGATCATCGGCCGGTAGGTGTCCGGCGGGACGGACTCGCCGACCATCAGGCCGTCGGCCTCCACCCAGGCGTGCGCCGCGAACGAGCCCACGGCCCGTACTCCTGTCCGCCATGTTGGCCACCTCCCCGAGACGCGGCAGACCAGCGCGGTGGCGACCGCGCGCGGCAGGCACCCGGACTGGCCGCGGCAGGTCCGGCTGACCGCCGTGACCGCCTCCATCGCCGCCAGGGTCTGCCGGTACCCGGCCGGCCGCGTCCCGGCGGCCAGCAGTTCCATCACCCGACGCAGCCGTCCCGGCGGCAGCCTGATCAGCACGCGGGCGAGCGTGACGGCCAGCAGGGCGAGCGCGTCCCGGCGCAGCCACCGCCACCAGGCCCCGCCTCGCTGGGCCCCGCCGCGCCGGGGCCGGCGGGTCACCGGGCCAGCCCGGCTGAGCGCAGCGTCGCGACCAGCCGTTCGACGTCGGACCGCGCGGTCGCGGCATCGACGTCGAAGGCGGCGGTCACCGCGCTCACGGCCTGCGCGAGCGTCCCACCGCCGGCCAGCACGCCGACGGCGAGGTCGGCGGTGGGGTTCAGGGTCCAGTAACGGCCGGTCCGCTCGTCGAGCAGGACGGCGCCGTACTCGGTCTCGGTGCGGATCACGTGCTTGCGCAGCTGCGTCGACACGGTCAGACCCGTTCCTCTCGTCCGCCGGCGGCGCGCGGGCGCGCGCGGCCGCCGCCCCATCCGTTCGCCCCGGCCGGCGCCCCAGCCGGTGCTGTGGCCGCGTCGAGCTCGCCGGCGAGCACCTGGGCGTGGATCCGGCGCAGCTCACCGCTGGGTTCCACGCCCAGCTCCCGGGACAGCAGGTGGTAGGCGGTGCGGTAGGCGGCGAGCGCCTCGGCACGGTGCCCGGAGCGGCATGCCGCCACCAGGAACTGGCCCCACAGCCGCTCCCGCAGCGGGTGCTGAACGGTCAGCGCCCGCAGCATCGGCAGGACCCGGTCGTACTGGCCGCGGTCGAGCAGCGCGTCGATGAGGTCCTCGTGCACCACCGCGCGCAGTTCGTGCAGGCGGGCCGACTCGGCGCGGGTGACCTCCTCGGGAAGCTCGTCGTACGGCTCGCCGCGCCACACGGCCAGCGCGTCGCCGAACAGATCGACGGCCCGGTCGCGGTCGCCGGCCCACCGGGCGTCCTGGCCGCGGCGCGCCGCGTCCTCGAAGATCCAGACGTCGACCTCGGTCGCGGCGGCGTTGAGCCGGTAGCCGCCCGGCCGGCTCTGGATGCGGCCGAGTCCGGCCGTCTCCCCCGGCGGGAGCATCTGGCGCAGGTCGGAGACGTAGGTCTTGATGTTGCCGAGGGCCGAGGGCGGCGGGTCCGCGTCCCACAGCACCGAGCGGATCCGCTCGGTGCTCGTCCAGCGGCCGCGGCTGAACAGCAGCAGCGAGAGCAGACGCCGCTTCTTCGGCTGCCCGATCGGCACGGTGTGGCCGTCGGACGCATTCACCTCCAGCGGGCCGAGGACCCGGAAGGGCAGGTGACGCCGCGGTTCCATGAGGCGTTCCTCCCCAGCGGGCGGCGGGCTTAGACGGTCCGGCCGGGGCGGCGGGGGGTCGATGTCACCTCCGTCCCGACCCGGTAGGGAATCTTCCCATCACATACAGCTCACATACAGCGACATTCCGATGACCGGGAGCACCCGAGCGATCAGTCGGGCGAATGCCGGTTGTAGGCGGCGACGGTGGCGACAAGATCACCGACCGTCGCGAAGTTGACCGCGAGGAAGGTCGGGCGCAGCCCGCGGGCGGCGCACTGCTCGGCATGCGCCGTCAGCGACGAGCTGGTGTTCACCAGCGCCGCGTCGGCGCGGGTGGCGGCGTGGTCGGTGAGCCAGTGGTTGATGAGGAGCATGGTGGGCCGGCTGGCCCCGCGGCCGATCCGGCAGCTGAAGCCCCCGGGGATCCGGACGTCGAACGGGGTGTCCGCGTTGGAGCGGTAGAAGTTGCGGTACCAGGTGCCGGGCACGTCCCCGTTCTCGGCGAAGACGACCAGGCGCCGGCCGCGGTCGATCAGCTGGCCGAGGGTCGGCCACGGCCGGCCCGGCGCGGGCGGGCGGACCAGGTACTGACCGAGGCCCGCCACCCGGAACGCGGCCATGATCGGTTCGGGCGCGACGCCGTCCTGGACGATGATGGTGATGACCTCGGCCGGGTTGCGCGCCAGCCAGCCCGCGACGCCGGCCAGCGCGTCGTCCAGGCGGGTCGCGCCGAGCTGGCAGATGCCGTGGCAGAGCCAGAGCCCGGGGCGGCTCGAACGGGCACCGGTGGCGAACGGGGCGAGCGCCTCGCGGGCCCGCGGGCGCAGCTCAGCCAGGAACGACTCGACCTCCGCGGGTGTCGTCCAGTGGTGGACGTCGAGCATCAGAGCGCGGATGCCGCTGTCGAGCTGGCCCACCAGGTCGGGGTCCTGCACCGCGCCGAGGAACCCGGCCCGCACGGACGCCATCCCGTTGTGGGTCGTCGGGTAGACCACGTCGGAGTAGCGCCGGTTGCACAGGTCCGCCCCGCCGTTGCAGAACGCGGTGCCGGTGCCCGCCTCGCCGGGGATCAGCACCCAGGACACGGCGACGAACACCGAGCAGGTCGTGCCCACCGCCACCAGGCGCCGCACGCGCCACTCGGCGCGCGACAGCCGGCGCACCACCACCGTCACGGTGCCGAGGAGGAGCCCGGCCAGGAGCGGTATCGCCGCGATCTCGCTCCAGGTCGCGCGCACGTTGGCGACCAGCACGCGGCCGACGTCTCCGGCGAGGACCCGCCCCGCCGGGGGAAGCGGCGAGTCCGGCCCGCGCAGCGGCGCGAGCGGGTCGCCGACCAGGCCGGTCACGAGGACCCCCGCGGCCAGCGCGGACAGCCCGCCCGCGACGAGCGCGGCGCCCACCAGCCGCACCGACGGTCCGCGCCGCCGGACGGCGAGACCGAGCACGCCGGCGGGCAGTGCGAAGCAGAGCGCGGCGAGGGCGAGCATGCCCGTGCCGCCGATCGTGTGGATCGTGCGGAGCACGAAGCCGGCCGGGCCGCCGGGCGCGTCCGCGAGCGGGCGGCCGAGGTCGAGGACGGTGCCGCCGGCCAGGCGCGACCGCAGGTCGGCGACGGCGGACACGTCCCCGGCGAAGATCAGCGGGCCGACGACCGCCAGCGCGGCGCCGAGATCACCGGAGCGCAGCGCGACCAGCACCTGTTCCCGCGCGACCGGCCGGTCGGCCCCGTCCACCCGGCTCACCAGCAGGTCGGTCGCCCAGGCGACCTGATCGTCGGTGAGATCGATCTCGGGCACGGAGGCGGGCGGGCGGCCCTGGCTGACCCGGTCCACACCGTCGAGGACGTCGCGCAGGGCGGCGGCGACGTCCTCTGTGCGGTACCGCGGCGCGCCCGACACCTGCCCGGCGAGGTAAACGGACGCGAGCCGCCCGATGTTGTCGAGGATCGGCCGCAGGTCGACGGCGAGGACGAACTCGGCGCGGCTGCCGTCGAGGTAGGCGGCGACGTTGTCGGCGACGCCGTCGGTCATCCCGCGCAGCGCCGACGGCGGGACGACGAGCTGCAGGTTGTCGACCATCAGGTCCGGGTCGACGGGCAGGTCGGCGAGCAGGTCACCGGTCACGTCCGTGAGCACCGGGTCGGTCAGGACCTCGTCGCTGATCCGCTCGTGCACCCGCGCCTCGTCCAGCGCGCCGCGGTAGAAACGGGCCTGCTGGGCTGTCTCGTGCACGGTCAGCAGCGCGACGCCCGCCGGGACGAAAACCGCCGACACCACCGCGACCAGGCAGACCACACCCCCGAGGCCACGCCGCCGGATCCCAACAAAACGGGCGGTTCGGGACCAGCCGGGCCGGACCCGAACCGCCCAGAGCCGGGCAGGCCGGAACCGGGCCGCCCCGAACCAGGCCGGCGAGGCTCCCCACAGCCAACCCATGGGACGCCAGATTACCGACGTCAGTAGTCGAACAGTTGACGGAATCGAGGTCATCCCACGTCCGGGCCGCTGGAATGCGTGGAGACGGGGTATCTCGGCACCGACGGCCCATGCGGGAGGCCCGTGGCCGGCCAAGGAACCGAGGTGTCCGATGACCATGCACTCGAGCCCGCCCCGTGAGCGCCCCGTCCTTGTGTGGGCGCTCACGGGGGTCGTCGTCGTCGGACTGGTGCTCGCGCTGGTCGGGATGATCCTCAACGCCTGGGTGCTGCTCGCCGTGGCCACGACGGTGGCCGTGCTCGCGGCCCTGGCTCTGTGGCCCGCGGGCGTGATGTCCCACGTCAGCACGACCCGTTCGGCGACCACCCGCGGACCGCGGTAACGGACGGGGAGGGAGAAGGCATGGACACGGCAGTGATCGATCGGCCACGTGGTCGCGACATGTGGCACGTCCCGCGGACGAAGGGTGCCCTCAGCGGGTTCCTGCTCGTGGCGCTCGGCATCTGGGGGGCCCTCATCCCGTTCGTCGGGCCCTATTTCGACTTCGGCTTCACGACGCAGACGTGGGAGTGGACGGCCAACCGCTTCTGGCTGTCCGTCCTGCCCGGCATCGTCGCGGTCGTGGGCGGGCTGATCCTGATATTCAGCCAGAACCGGGCGATGGCCGCGTTCGGCGCCACGCTGGCGACGGTCGCCGGGGTGTGGTTCGTCGTCGGGCCACCGCTGTCACAGATCTGGAACCCGGCGGCGATGGGCGTCCCGCTCGGGGGCAAGGGACTCCAGGCGCTCATCATGATCAGTTTCTTCTACGGGCTGGGCGCGGCGATGCTCTTCCTCGGCGCGAGCGCGCTCGGCCGGCTCAGCGTGGTCGGCGTCCGTGACGTCGCCACGGCGCGGCGGCGGCGCCTCGGGCATCCCGAACCGAGCCGGCACGCCCGCGGCCACCGCCGCCAGCTCCAACCGGCCGCGCCCGCATCGGACCAGGCCGTCAGGGACC
The DNA here is from genome assembly GCF_004337455.1 of Parafrankia sp. BMG5.11. Taxonomy (NCBI): domain Bacteria; kingdom Bacillati; phylum Actinomycetota; class Actinomycetes; order Frankiales; family Frankiaceae; genus Parafrankia; species Parafrankia sp. BMG5.11. The sequence continues at coordinate 126,414 of NZ_SJXI01000078.1, forward strand.
AGGCCGCCGCGGACCAGGCGGCCGCCGGCCGGGCTGCCGCCGGGCCGGGCCTCGACGAGGCGTCGGTCTACCCGGACGAGCCCCGCCGCGCGGACACCCCGCCCGCCGGAACCCGTGAGCCCGCCGGAACCCGTGAGCCCGCCGGAACCAGCGAGCCCGCCGGGATCCGCGAGCCCGCGAGCGCCGGTGGCGGCCGGCACAGCCGCCACCACTGGTGGGAACGTTCACACTGACGCCTGCAGAGGGCCTCGCGCACACACCAGCGCCTCCGGCGGGGCTGGACTGGTAGGACGGCCAGATGAGCGACGAGAACACGGCCCGCCCGGCCCGCCCTGACGCCGACGAGCTGATCTACACGGTGGACGGCGCCATCGCGACGATCACCCTCAACCGGCCGCAGGTGAAGAACGCGTTCACCCTGACCATGATCGACCGTTGGGCGGAGGCGCTGCGGTCCGCGGCCGCCGACCCCCGGGTGCGGGTCGTCGTCGTGACCGGCGCCGGCGGCGCCTTCTGCTCGGGGATCGACCTGGCGGTGCTGGGCGGCATCGAGCCCACACCGATCGCGCGCCGGCGGATGCTCACCGAGGGCGTCCACAAGGTGGCCCGCGCCGTCCTCGACCTGGAGAAGCCGCTCATCGCGGCGATCAGCGGGGTGGCCGTCGGCGCCGGGCTCGACATGGCGCTGATGTGCGACCTGCGGTTCGCGGGGCGCTCGGCGCGACTGGCCGAGGGCTACATCAAGATCGGCCTGGTTCCCGGCGATGGCGGGTGCTACCTGCTTCCCCGCCTGGTCGGACCGGCCAAGGCGCTGGAACTGCTGCTGACCGGCGACACGGTGGACGGCGTCGAGGCCGAGCGGATCGGCATGGTGAACCGGGTCTACGAGGACGACGAGCTCCTCGACGCGACCTACGCGTTCGCCGGGCGGCTCGCCGGCATGTCCCCCATCTCCGCCGCCATGATCAAGAAGACCGTCTACCAGTCGCAGACCATGGACCTGCGCGCCAGCCTCGACATGATCGCCTCGCACATGGCGATCGTGCAGTCCACCGAGGACTACGCCGAGGCACGGGCAGCGTTCACCGAGCGGCGGACCCCCGACTTCACGGGGCGCTGATCACCCGCAGGTGCAGCTCGCGGGCGGTGAGGGCCCGGCGCAGGTCGTCGGCGGCGTCGACGACCACGCGGGAGAGCACCTGGCCGACGTCGCCGCGGCTCAACATCTCCTGAGCCGCGGCAAGCGTCCAGGCCTCGACCGCGTAACGGGGAAAGGCGGCGGCGGCCACCTGCCGGACGGCATGCGGGGAGCGGGCCGACGCCAGCGTGGGCATGTCGGCGAAGTACCGGTCGACGTAGCCGGCGGTGAGCTCGGCCTGCTCCGGTCGCCAGAAGCCCTGGGCCGTCGCCGCCACCAGCCGTACCGAGGTGGCGCGGTCCTCGGTGACGGCCTGCCACGCCCGGGCCTTGGCCGCCGGCTCGCCGATCGCCGCCCTGCTCCGCGCGGCATGCTCGGCGGCCCGGGTGCTGCGGTCGCGGTCCAGCTCGGCGGCGATCTCGGCCTCCCCGGCGGCGTCCAGGACGACCAGCCGGTCGAGCACCAGCCAGCGCAGGTCCGGGTCGACGACGAGGCCGTCGGGGACGCCACGGCCGGTGAGCCAGCCGCGCAGCTCGTCCACCTCGGACGTCCCCGCGCACCGCACCAGGCCGCGGGCCGCCGCCAGCAGCAGGCCGGACGTCCCGGCGGCACCCGCGATGACGCGGCGGCAGGCGCCGGCGAGCGCGGCACGGGCGGCGGGTTGGTCCCGTTCGGGCAGGAAGACGTCGACGACGGTCGCGGCGGCGAAGCGCAGCGCGTCCTCGAAGACGGCGACCGAGCGTTCGGCGGGCAGCGCCCGCGCGGCGAGCGCCAGGTAGTCTGCCGCGGGCCATTCGGCGTCCCGGGTGGCGTCCGCGACGGCCGCCCACACGACAGCGCGGGCGAGCGGGTCGCCCAGCTCAGCCAGGACGGCGCCGAGGCCGGGCAGCTCCCCCGCGACGAATCTGATCTTGGCGTACGTGAGGTCCCCGTCGTTGAGCAGCAGCAGCCGGCCGGGACGGGTGCCGGCGAGCTCGGGCACCGGCGTGCGCCCGCCGGCCGGCGACGACGGAAGATCGACGAGGACACGTCGCACGAGCGTCACCGGGCCGGGAGCGCCGTCCGGGGCGTTGTCCGGGTCGCTGTCGTACACGCCGATGCCGACGCGGTGCGGTCGCTCGGCGGGATGGTCCGCCGGGGCGGTCCGCGTGATCTCGACGGAGACGTAGGCACCGCTGTCGTCGAGGATCACTTCGGGACGCAGCGTGTCGACCTGCGCGCGGCGCAGCCACGCCGCGGACCACGCCGTGAGGTCCTTCCCACTGGCCCGCGCCAGCGCCGTCAGCAGGTTGTCCAGGGTGGCGTTGCCGAAGGCGTGCGCGGTGAAGTAGGCCCGCAGCCCGGCCAGGAACGCGTCGTCGCCCACCCATTCGACGAGCTGACGCAGCGCGGAGGCGCCCTTCGCGTAGGAGATCCCGTCGAAGTTGAGCAGCGCCCGTGCGGTGTCGGCGACGTCGTCGGGGGCCACCGGGTGGGTGGACGGCCGCTGGTCGGCCGCGTAGCCCCAGCTCTTGCGGCCCACCGCGAAGCTCGTCCAGGCGTCGGTGAAGCGGGTCGCCGCGGCCGTCACCCGGGTGCCCAGGTACTCGGCGAACGACTCGTTGAGCCACAGGTCGTCCCACCAGCGCATGGTCACGAGGTCGCCGAACCACATGTGCGCCATCTCGTGGGCGATCACGACGGCGCGCCGCTCGCGCTCGGCCTCGGTGACCGCGGAGCGGAACACCAGTTCGTCGCGGAAGACGACCAGGCCCGGGTTCTCCATCGCGCCCATGTTGAACTCGGGCACGAACGCCTGGTCGTACTTCCCGAACGGGTACCGGATGCCGAAAAGCTCGTGGTAGTGGTCGAGGCAGCCGGTGGTGATCTCGAAGATCTCGGCCGCCTGGGCGTCCAGGTACGGCGCGAGCGACCGCCGACACACCAGCCCCAGCGCCACCCCGTCGTGGGTCCCGCTCCACACCTGGTACGGCCCGGCGACGAGAGAGACCACATAGGTAGACAGAGGGGCGGTGGGCGCGAACTCCCAGCGCCCCGGGCCGACCCGGGTGCCGGCGCCGTTCCCCCGCACCTCCCAGGACGGCGGGGAGGTCACCGCCAGGCTCAGCGGCGCCTTGAGGTCGGGCTGGTCGAAGCAGGCGAAGATCCGCGCGGCGTCGTCGAGGAAGGACTGCGCGTAGAGGTAGACCTCGCCGTCCTCGGCGTCGGTGAACCGGTGCAGCCCCTCACCGGTGTTCGTGCACTCCATGGTCGCCCACACCTCGAGGGTGTTGTCGGCGAGCAGGTCGGGCAGCGCGAGCCGGCCCCCGGCGACGGCACCCGGGCCGAGGTCGCGCCCGTTGAGCCGGGCAAGCTCGACCCCGATCGCCTTGAGCTCGGCGAACGTGGCCGCGCCGGGTTGCCGGCACGAGAACGAGACCGTGGTGGTCGAGGTGAACCGCGGGCCGGACGAGGTCCCGGTCAGGTCCAGGTCGACGTGGTACGAGTGGACCTGGACGAGCGCGGCTCGGGCCACGGCCTCGGCTTGGCTCAGCGGTTGCATCTGCCCGACGGTAGTGCCCGGCCCGCCCCACCGCGCCTGTCGGGTTCCGCGCGCGCCCTCGACCGCACCCGTCCCGTCCGGAACCGGCCCAGGGCCGCGCCGCTCAGGACCACACCGGCAAAATCGGACCAATGACGAGCAGCGCCGCCCAGCGCGACGACGCCCCCGGGCACCGGCCTCCGCGCGGGACGTCCCCCGCCCAGGTCACGCTCGACGAACTCACCCGCCCCGGAGGCGAGGTGCTCACCGACCGCAAGGGCCGGCTGGTCGTCCGGCACGGTGATCTCGTCGTCAAGACACACATGGCCGAGGAGGAGCTCCAGCCGCTGCTCGCGCGGCTGCGGCTGGCCGCTGATCCACGGCTCGGCGACATACTGCTGTCTCCCCTGCGCATCCGGGGCGGCCACGGCGGCCTGCTCGCCCCGGTCGGCGGCCGTCTCGTCAGCGCCTGGCCGGCCGGGAGGGCGCTGCGCGTCGACGAGGTGGAGGCCCGCGTCGAGGACGCGCCATGGACGGCGGCCGCCGCGCTGCTCGCCCGCCTGCACGCCACGGACCTGACCGCGCTCGCCCCGGCGCACGTCCCGGCGGCCGGCGTCTGTACCCGCCTGCGGCGCTCGCTGGACCGCATGGAAGCCGCCGTGGCCCGCGCCACCCGGGCTGGCGCCGCCTCGGGCGCGTCGGTGCGCGAGATCGAGCGGCTGGCGGACGAAGTCCGGCGGGCCTACCCGACGCTGCCGTCCTGGCTCGGGCGGACGCCGGCCCGCCCGGGTACGGCGCCGGCCCTCATCCACGGCGACTGGCATCTCGGCCAGGTCGTCCGGGTGGCCTCCGCTCCGGCCAGCGCCGCGGACGCCGGATGGCGCATCGTGGACGTCGATGACCTGGGCTGGGGGGATCCCGCCTGGGATCTGGCCCGTCCGGCGGCCTGGTTCGCCGCGGGCATCCTGCCCGCCGAGGTCTGGGGAACCTTCCTCGGCGCCTACCGGGAGGCCGGCGGCCCGGCGGCGGGCCCCGACGGCGATCCGTGGGAGGCCCTGGACGGCCCGGCGCGGGCGGTGGCCGTGCAGTACGCGGCCGGTGCCGTCACCGACCTCGCCACTGACGGCACCCCGTTCGACGAGGGCGCCGACGCTTTCGTGGCCTGCGCCCGCCGGATGTGGTCGGGACACTGACAGCCACGAACGTGGTCAGGACACTGACAGCCGCGAAAAGTACGGACCGACACGACCCGCCCGGTAGGCTGCTGCCGTGAGTTACCAGACCATGGTGTGTCCGAAGTGTCACGGATCCATGCGGACCTACAACCGCAACGGCGTCCAGATCGAGCAGTGCGACAACTGCCGCGGGATCTTCCTCGACTACGGCGAGCTCGAGGCGCTCACCCGCCTGGAGTCGCAGTGGGCGCAGCCGGCGCAGCCGCCTCCGCCGATGGCGCCCGGCGGCCACTACGCCCCGCCGGCCTGGGGCTCGCACGGCCACGGCCACGGGTACGGCCACGGCCGCCTCACCCGGATGTTGTTCTCCTCCTGACGGTCTCCCCCGACTGACGGTCTCCCCACGACGGCCGGCGGCTGAACGCGGACGCCTACCTCCCGCCACCAGCGGGTATCGCCTCCAGGGACTCCCGTAAGGCGGCCCAGGGAGGCAGCAATGCCCGCGACGGCCCGGTATCCGCGCGACCTGTCCGCCGGCTCGCCGACGGTCGACCCGCTCCACACCGAGCAGTGCGGCGCGGTCGTGGCCGGGCTGATGTCGGTCGCCCGGCACCGGCTCGGGATGGAGCTGGCCGTCATCACCCGCCGGGTGGCCGACGTCCTGGTCGTCGAGCACTATGACGGCGACATCGAGTCGTTCGGCATCGCCGTGGGCACGACCGCCAGCTACGAGCGGACGCGGGCCGCACTCGAGGGACGTCTGCCGCAGGTCGTCCGCTACGCCGGGCGGGACGGGCGCACCGCGGACCCGGCGCTGGCCCGACGGGTCGGCATCGGCAGCTATGTCGTGGCCCCGGTGCTGCTGCCCGACGGCTCCGTGTACGGCTCGCTGGCGTGCATGAGCCACAACCCGGACCCGGCGCTGCGCGACCGCGACGCGTCGTTCCTGGCTCTGATCGCCGACGCGCTGTCGAACTGCGTCTCCGACCACCGTGGCGACTGGCGCGAGCGGGACCGCGTCTGGCGCCGGATCAGCCAGCTGATCGACGACGGCGGGCCGGCGATGGTCTTCCAGCCGATCTACGACCGGGCGACGCTCGACATCGCCGGTGTGGAGGCCCTCTCCCGCTGCCCCGGCACCGGCACCGCCGGCTCGGACGAGTCGTCCCCGCAGCGGTGGTTCACCGACGCGGCGTCCGTCGGGCTGGGCGTCGAGCTGGAGGTCGCGGCGATCCGCAACGCGCTCGCGGCGCTGCCATGGCTGCCCGCCGGGCTGCCGCTGTCCGTGAACGCGTCACCGGCCGCCATCGTGTCGGGCGCGCTGATCGACCTGCTCGCCACCATCCCGCCGGAGCGGGTGATCATCGAGGTGACCGAACACAGCCGCATCGACGACTACCCGACGGTCATGCTCGCGCTCGACGCCCTGCGCGGCCGCGGGGTGCGCGCCGCGCTCGACGACGTGGGCGCCGGCTACGCGGGCCTGCACCAGCTGCTACAGCTCAGGCCGGACATCATCAAGATGGACCAGAGCATCATCCGGAAGATCGGGGAGGACGCCCCGGCCTGCCGGGCGCTGGTCACCGCGCTCGTGTGTTTCGCGGAGGACATCGGCGCGACCGTGCTCGCCGAGGGCGTGGAGACGTCCAGGGAGCTGGAGGTCCTCGGCGAGGCCGGGGTCCATCAGGTCCAGGGCTTCCTGCTGGCCCGCCCGGGCATGCTCGCGTCCGGCCCACCGCCTGGGACGAGCGGCACGCGGACCATCCCGACACCGACAGGTACCCGAACACTCACACAACGTGAGCTTGCTGGCTACCGGAACGCGTGGCCGCCGGGGTAGACCACGCCAGAGGGCACACGTCACCGCCGGCTCCGCTACCGTGCGGTCCGTGGCAGGTCGATCTCATGGCTGACCCCGGGAACACAGACATCACCCACCAGGAGGCCGGCGGCCCGGTGGTCACCGTGGTCGGCATCGGCGACGACGGCTGGGACGGCCTCACCCGGACCGCCCGCGACGAACTGTCACGGGCCGAGGTCATCATGGGCTCCGAACGGCAGCTCGGCCTGCTCCCCGCCGCGGTCCGCGCCCGCCAGGTGCGCTGGCCGTCGCCACTGGTGCCCGCACTGGCGAAGCTGGTCGACGCGCACGCCGGCACGCGGGTCTGCGCGCTGGCCAGCGGCGACCCGATGTTCTTCGGCCTGGGAACAACCCTCGTCCGGGAGCTGGGCGCCGCCCGCGTCCGGGTGCTCCCCCATCCGTCATCGGTCTCCCTCGCCTGCGCCCGCCTGGGCTGGGCGCTGGACACGACCGAGATCGTCAGCCTGGTCGCCCGTCCCCTGGCCGCGGTGCACCCGGCGCTCACCGCCGGCCGGCGGCTGCTCGTCCTGAGCGCGGACCGCCGGACGCCCGCGCAACTGTGCCGGCTGCTCACCGACCGCGGCTTCGGTGGGAGCACGGTCACGATCTTCGAGCACCTGGGCGGCCCGGCGGAACGCCGCCGGGACACCCGGGCAAGCGCCCTCGGCGGCGCCCGCTCCGAGACCCGCTCCGAGGCGCGCGTCGACGAGGGCGCCGCGACCTCGGCCGACAGCTCGGACGCCGGCCCCGACTCCACCGCCGACCTCAACCTGGTCGCGCTGGAGCTGACCGCCGGGCCGGAGACCCGCCACCTCCCCCGAATCCCGGGGCTGCCCGACGACGTCTTCGAGCACGACGGCCAGCTCACCAAGCGGGAGATCCGCGCCGTCACCCTCGCCCGGCTGGCGCCGGCCCCCGGCGAGCTGCTGTGGGACGTCGGCGCCGGCTGCGGCAGCATCTCCATCGAGTGGATGCGGGCCCACCCTGCCTGCCGGGCCGTCGCCGTCGAGCCCCACGCCGACCGCGTCCGCATGATCGGCCGAAACGCCGAGGCGCTCGGCGTGCCGGCACTGCGGGTCGTCGCGGCGACCGCCCCCGCCGCCCTCGACGACCTGGCCGACGAGACCGGCGTCCCCGACGCGGTGTTCATCGGCGGCGGGCTGACCGCGCCGGACACGATCACCCGCAGCTGGGAGGCGCTGCGCCCCGGCGGCCGCCTGGTCGCCAACGCGGTCACCATCGAATCCGAGGTCATCCTGGCGAAGTGGCACGCCCGGCACGGCGGGGATCTCATCCGGCTGGCGGTGAGCCGTGCGTCACCCGTCGGCGGCTTCGCCGGCTGGCGCCCGATGATGCCTGTCACCCAGTGGGCGGCGACCCGTCCCCACGATCAGTAGGGCTCCATATCCGTAGGGCCCCGGACGCACGGCGGGCTGTGTCACGGCCAGCCCGCCCCTGGCACGTCGACCTGGGTGACGAGCACCTGCCCGGAGCCCGGGGAGACCATCTCGGCTTCGGTCATGCCCCGCCATTCGGCGGCCACCATGAACAGCTCCGTCCCGTCGGGACCGCCGAGCGCGCAGGCGAAGCAGCCACGGTCCAGCTCGACGGTCCGCAGCACCGTGCCGCCCTCGGCGACCCGCACACACCGTTGGTTGGGCACGTCGGCGTACCAGACCGCGTTCTGCGCGTCGACGCAGATGCCGTCCGGGGCACCTACGCCGAGGTCGGCCCAGACCCGGCGGTTGGACAGCCCGCCGTCGGCGCCGATGTCGAAGGCCAACAGGCAGTGGCGGTACGAGTCCGCGACGATCAGGGTCGCGTTGTCGGAGGTCACCGCCATCCCGTTGGGGAAGGCGACGTTGTCGGCCACCTGGCGCACCGAGCCGTCCACCGTGACGACAACGACGGAGCCGGGCCCGAACGACTCCCCGCCCACCGGGTCGAAACCGACCTGGTTGACGTAGGCGTTGCCTCGCCCGTCCACCACGATGTCGTTCCAGCCGACCCCACCAAGGTCGGCGTGGGTGACGAGGGCCCCGTCAGGCTCCCGCCGCAGCAGCAGTCCGGCCGCGGACGAGACGATCAGCAGCCGGCCGTCCGGCAGCCAGGCGGTGCACAGCGGCAGCGACTTCACCCGCGCGACCACCTCGCTTCCGCCGGCGAGATCGACGGCGACGATCTCGCCCGCCGACCAGTCCGAGAGGTACAACCGCTCACCATGCCAGCGCGGCGATTCGACCAGGCCACGCCCGGTGAGCAACGTCCGTATCTCGTTCACGGTGCTCCTCTGCTGCCAGCACGGTGCCGGCTGCTCACACGGGCCAACGCAGAACGCGGGGCCCCTCTGGACGCTCGTAGTCGATCAGCACGTCGACGCGCGTTCCCCGGGCGCGGCGGAAGCCTGGTAAAGCGCCTGGCCGGGCAGGTAGCGCGCCTCGTAGCGTTCACGGACCGCGTCGGGTGAACCAAACAGGGCGACGTCGCGGCGCAGCGCACGGCGCAGCGATTCGACAGGGCTGATCTGAAGGAACACGCTGAGATCCCGATAATCGCGCAGCTCGCCCCGGAGGAGGAAGACACCGTCGACGATGAGCACCGCATCGCTCGCCGCCTCGCGTCGTCTTGCCGGCCGCGTCCGGACCGTCGATCGCGACACTCAGCACTCGGTCCGGGCATGTGCCCACCATCAGCTCGACGAGCGCACGCACGACGCAGTCGCGAGTCGAACCCACACCAGGATCGACGATCATGCGACGTGACAGTAGCAGCACCCCGCCGGAGATCACGATCGCCGCGCTACGGCCGAGGACGTACGGATCCACCGAACGCGGGGCGGATGGAATCCCTGCTCATCCGCCGAGCCGCGGCCGCGCTGCGATGCAGGGCCTGCCGGCGGGGCGAATGCGCAGGGGTGGCAACGGCGGTTTCAGCAGTGGAACAGCCGGGTCCCCTTTTCGACCTGAAAGATCGACAGCGAACGAGGGGCCGTCAACATCGTTGACTATCTTGTCCCAGGGATGCGCGAGTTCCTGACTGGCCGATTTCCGACTGGCGCAGGAACTACCACAATCCTGCTCCCGGGCACCGACCTCCCGCATTAACGTCCTTCCACGTGACCAGCCAGATCCGTGAAATCCTGTCGCCGGCGACAGCCTCAGCGTTCCCCGCACTTTCCCAGCTACGGCCCACGCTGGTGGGCACGGCCGACTTCGTCCGTATCGTCGACGAGGTGCAACGCCTGGAGGGCTACCGGCTGGTCGGCGTGTTCGAACGGGGCCAGCCGAGTGCGCCGGCCGTCGCCGGCTTCCGAGTCCGCCACTCCCTGTCCGCCGGCCGATTCCTCTACGTCGACGACCTTTCCACGATCGCGAGCGCCCGACGGCAGGGATACGCCAGACGTCTACTCGACTGGCTCCTCGACGAGGCGCGACAGCTCGAGTGCGCGCAGGTACACCTGGACTCCGGCGTCGGACTCGACCGGGCCGACGCGCACCGGCTGTACCTCAACACCGGCATGACCATCACCGCACACCACTTCGCCGTCCCGCTCCGCCTCGCAACATAACGCCGCGAGATCCACACCACTCCCCCGACGCACGCAACTTTGGAGCTTCCAGAGGATCACCCGGGTGGGCCACTGACGCACATGGCACAGGTATTTTCATGATCCGAAGGCTTGGGGCGCAGTAGCGTCGCGGGCGTGGCCCCCTCTCCGACTGCCCGGTTACGGTTCCGTCAGATGGAGCCAGCAGGTGCCCGCACTTCCCGGCGCAGTACACAACCACCGTGGACGCGGTCAAAATGGTAGCCTCGCGCCGGCCACGTTCAGACATCGGCGAGAGACTATTGCAGAGTCGCCCGAGCCCCCGTCTGTCCGAAAACGGCTGGCTGCCCGATCGCTGGCCGGAGGGAGAATGCACAGCCCAGGACAGGAGCCTCGACGCGAGGCTGAACGATCTTGCCGAGTTCGAGCTGCGTCCCGCCGGTGTAACGCTTCAGGATCAGGGCGTCAGCTACGGCTGCACCGACAGCACCAACATCCCGTATGCCTCGCGCCTGTACTCCGCGGGCACGGTCGACGAGGTAACGGACTTCTACCGCCGCGCCGTGCCCGCGGCGGGCTGGAAGCTGGAGCACGCCGACGAGATCAACCCCGGTCAACGTGTTTACTTCGGGGCACGGCTGTGCTTTTCCCGGTCGATCGAAGGTGTCATCGTGTTTCTGTCCGTGGGGTTTCCGGGCAGCCTCGACGAAGGGCCAGAAGATATTCTCGGCCCAGATCCCCGCGACTTCGACCTATTTGCGTTGGCGGACCCGGAACACACCTCCAGGGGCCGCTAAAGATGCCCGTGCCCGTGCCCGTGCGATGGTGGCAGGAGCCACGGCGTGCTGTTCCAGCCACATGCGCCACCAGGACTCCTGTCCGCCCGCGCGACCCTGGACGCCGAGCTGGATCGCCACCTGGGCCAGGCGGGGCCGCGGTGACGGACACGCTGCACGTCGGGTACTGCGCCACCCCCGTCACGGGATGCAGCACCACCTGCCAGGAGTGGTCGACATCCTGTATCCGCCGGTACGCGGGGACGCGACTCGAAGGCGCCGGGGTCGATCGCGGCGGATGACGGCCGGATACGACGGCTGCCCGGGTCAGATGCGAATGTTCTGCGGGATACTCCGCCGGTGACTCGGACAACGAGTGATCAGAGCGACGAAAGCGACCGCGCGGGCAGGACGCCCTCCGGCGGACAAGGCGCCAGCCCCGCCCCAGCCGGGACCGTCACCGGCCAGGATCCGGCCTCGTCCGGAACTGGTCGCTGGGGGATGACGATTCCGCTGGCCGATGCGCCCCTGACGGACCTGCCCGCACTGTGCGGGCGACTGGCGGACGCCGGCTACACCGACGTCTGGTCGTCCGAGGCAACCACGACGGACGGGATCGTTCCGCTGGCGCTCGCCGCCGGCGAACCACGGCTGCGGCTCGGCAGCGCGATCGTGTCGGCCTACACCCGCGGCCCGGCGCTGCTCGCCCAGACCGCGGCGACAATGGCCGCCGCCGCGCCGGGCCGGTTCGTCCTCGGACTCGGCACGTCGTCGGATGTGATCGTTTCGAACTGGAACTCCATCCCGTTCAGCCGCCCGTACCAGCGGATGCTGGACACCGTCCGGTTCCTGCGCCGGGCCTTCGCCGGCGAGAAGATCAGCGAGGAGTTCCCGTCCTTCACGGTCCGCGGCTTCCGGCTCGGCGTCGTACCGTCCGCCCCGCCGAAGATCATGGTCGCCGCACTGCGACCTCGGATGCTCGAGTTCGCCGGTCGCGAGGCGGACGGAGTGATCCTTAACTGGCTTTCGCCGGCCGACTGCGACACCGTCCTGCCGCACGTGCGTGAACACAACTCTGACGCCGAGGTGGTCGCCCGGATCTTCGTGTACGTGCACGACGACCCGGCAGCCGCCCGCCCTCTGCTCAGGAAGATGATCGCCGCCTACCTGACGGTGCCGGTGTACCGGGAGTTCCACCTGTGGCTCGGCCGCCAGGCGGCGCTGGAGGGCATGTGGAGCGCGTGGGCGGCCGGCGATCGCAAGGCCGCCCTGGCCGCGATCCCGGACGAGGTCGTGGACGAGCTGATCGTGCACGGGACGGTCGAGCAGTGCCGGGCCGGCCTGCGACGGTACGTCGAACACGGGGTGACCACCCCGGTCCTCTCGATCGTGAACGGCGGCCCCAACCCGATGGACCTCGCGTCCGCGCTCGCCGCGGACTAAGTTCCCGCACCTGCCGACCAGTCGCCACCTCCCACAACCGCAGCGGCGAGGTGGGGCCCTTGTTTCCGGCGCGGGGTGCCCTCGCACGGGCGTGCGGCGCCGGCCGGGGTGGAGGCGGGCCCGCAACGAGACGAGAGCCCATACGTCCCATCGCGTCGACGAACACCTGCGGCGGGCCACCGGACAGCGTGATCTCGCGGATGGGATCATCCGACCCCAGTCTCAATCGTTGTGTCGCCGAGATCGGGTCGCCGGCCGCCCGGGCGCGGTAGGACAGGATCCACGCCCCTGCGGGCTTGCCCAGGTTCACCTCGATACCCCACTCGTAATCAGATCCGGGCGCCCGGTCGGTGGCTGCCGCCAAAATCCCGTTTTCCACGGATGTCCTGCTGGCCTTCCCGCCGGCTTGTGGCGCCCGTCCGCCGCCGCGCCGAAAGCGAGGTGCCCCAGCGAACAGAGGCCGCCCGGGGTCAGTCTTCGGGCGGGTCGATCGGGGTGGTCACTTGGACTGCAGCGCCGCGATCACGATGGCGCGAAGAATCTCGAAGATGGTGGCGGCGAGGAGTTCGCTGAGGCCGAGAAATCCGAGATACAAGCCGAGGGCGAGGACGGCCAGGACACGAAAGGCCGCACCCAGCCCAGCGGGGAAGATATCGAAGACAGAGTCCGCCGGCTGTTCGCAACGAGAAATCTTCCCGGGCCGAATGTGAACTTGGTGTGGTCTCGTCGGGTTCGTGCTTGTCGGGGTGGCACGCACACCTTTATGGTCGAACGTGTGTTCGATCCTATGGTGGGGTGGGTGTCGGTGCCATGAATACCGTGCGGAGTGCGAAGGTCGACGAGGACGGTTCCGGTTCCCGTGACTTCTCGGAGACGGAGGGGGTGTTCGAGGGGCGGGTGCGTGGGTTGCTGGTGCGGATCGGTGCGGCGGTCCGGTTGATAGCGGCGGGGAACGCGGACCTGCTGGGGCTGTTGGCGCAGTTCGCCGACCTGCGGCCGCCGGCGGCCGGCCGGGAGGTTCTGTTCGACGAGTTCGCTCCGGAGGACGTCGCGGCGGTGCTGGGGGTGTCCTCGCAGGCCGCGGCGGGTCAGATGCTGTTCGCGTGCACGGTGGCGCGCCGGCTGCCCCACGCGGTGGAGGCGTTGAAGTCCGGGGTGCTGGACGTGCAGCGGTTGCGCTCGTTGGAGAACGCGGTCCGCCCCTTGGACGGTCCGCTCGCGGCGCAGGTCGAGGCGCGGGTGCTGGCCGGGGGTGCGCGGCCGACCCGGGGGGGCGTTCACGGATGCGTGCCGCCGTGCCGTGCACACGGTGGATCCGGCCGGGGCTGCCGCACGCGCGCGGGCCCGGAGGAAGGAACGGCGGGTGTGGGTCTCGCCGGGGGAGGAGGGGGCCAGTTGCCTCCTCCGCGGTGCTGCCCGCCGAGGAGGCGACCGCCTGCTACCAGCGGGTCGACCAGATCGCCCAGGGGATCGCCGCGCACCGAGGCGGCGGGGACAGCCGCAGCCGTGACCAGATCCGCGCGGACGTCCTCGTCGATCTTCTGTGTGGGCGGGCTGAGCATGCGGTGCCGCTTGCGTGTGAGGTGCGGGTCGTGGTGCCGGTGACGGTGCTGCTGGGCCTGGCGGAGGATCCCGGGGAGATCCCCGGGTACGGTCCGGTTCCCGCGGCGGTGGCCCGGGAGATGGCCGCACGGCCCGGATCGACATGGCGGCGAATCCTCACCGACCCTCAGGGCACGCTCGTCGAGATCGCGGACCGGTGCCTACCCACCGCGGCTCAGGCCCGGCATGTGCGGGCACGGAACCGTGGCTTTGTCTTCCCGGGATGCGCCCGTACGTCGCGACGCGCGGATATCGACCACACGGTGGCGCACACGACCGGCGGGCCGACACTCACCCGGAACCTCGGGCCGATATGCCGCAAGCACCACCGCCTGAAGTACTCCGACCGTTGGCGGCTGACACAACCACAGGAAGGAACGTTCGTCTGGACGGGCCCGTTCGGGGCGACGCGCGTCACCCACCCACATTCATACGTCGAACCGCAACACAAGGCTGGCACGGCGGGAGGGGGTGG
>NZ_SJXI01000079.1:0-3873 GCF_004337455.1 Parafrankia sp. BMG5.11
CACACAAGACACGCTCTTAGGCTCCCTGGCGGAAGCCGCCAGGACCGCGAACCCGTTCCTCGTCGCGGGCTGTGGGGGCGACGACAGCGAGAACGTCTCGCCCCCCAGCACTGCCAGCATCAGCAGCACTACCAGCATCAACACCGCCGAAATGCCGCGGCCGCGCACGCCTGCCGAGGGCACCCCGATCCGGATCAGGCTGATCTCGGACGGCAGGAGCCCGATGTGGACAACCCGTAGATGTGCCTGCTCGACGCCGCCGCGACCACCCACGGCGAGGACATCGAGACCAGCAGGCCCGGGACGATGGCCCCGGTCATGGTGCCCGCCGCCCGCCGCCCGCCGGCCGGCGGCCGGCGGCCGAAGGGCTCTCCGGCGACCTCACCCCGTTGTCCATCGCCGCGGCCGTGAGCGCGGTACCGGAGAAGGACCTGCCAGGTGCGAGCGGACTGCGGTTCCGTCGCACCGGCGAGGCCGACCCGGCCACGCCCGCCGTCCGCGTCCGCAGCGGACTGGTGACGACCCTCGACGACGAGGGCCAGCCCCCCGAGTGCGAGGCGGGCGGTTTCCCACCGACCGAGGACTGAGCCGACCGACCGGACCGAGGGCGGCCGCACCGGTCGCCACCTGCTCGCGAGCTGATCCGGTCGCCGGCCGCGCATACCACCAGACGCTGCCCTCCGTCAGTCATCAGCACCCCGTCAGAGCTGCATCGAGGTCCAGGGCCGGGGCGCGGCCCCGGCGACCCGTTCCCACCAGCGCAAGCAGGCCGCTCCGATGGACAGCGTCACGAGCCGTCGTGCCGCCCGGAGCGGCCCAGCCGGTGGAGGCGAACCGCCCCAGCCGACCACAACCGAGACGAGGTAGATGTATGCCGAATACAGAGAATGTGGCCGCTGGGATGCCCCGCAAGCGGTCGCGGCGACGCTCGGCTGGCACCCGCCTGGGCGTCCTGGCGGTGGCGGCGAGCCTGCTGCTCGCCGCCGGATGCGGCGACGACAGCGCGGACCCGTCGGCGGACGACAGCACCCCCAGCGGGGACATCTCCGCCGTCCTCGGGCCGATCGCCAAGGCCGAGGGCACCCCGGTGCGGATCGGGGTGATCTCGGACGGCAAGGGCCCGGTGTCGGACCTCTCCGTCGAGTTCGACATGGCCGAAGCCACTGTCGGGTACCTGAACGAGCGCCGTTCCGGCATCGCGGGCCGGCCGATCGAGCTGGTGACGTGCGAGGCCCTGGCCGACCCGGCCAAGGGCACCGACTGCGCGAACCGGATGGTCGAGGAGGATGTCGTCGCCGTCATCGTCGGGTCCTCGTCGATCGTGGAGAGCATCTGGCGGCCTCTGCACGACGCTCGCGTGCCGGTGATGTTCCACTCCGCGAACGGCGCCCCGCTGCGGGACAGCGAGTCGACCTTCGCCATCACCGATTCCGCCTTCTCGCTGATCAATTTCCCAATCCAGCTGGCGAAGGAAGAGGACGCCGGGAAGGTGACGGCGGTCACGATCGACGTGCCGTCCGCGACGGGCATCTACCGGACCGCCGCTCCGTCGGCGTTCGACGAGGCCGGCGTCGAGCTCTCGGTCGTGCCAATCCCCCCGGGCACGGCCGACATGACTCCGCAGATGCAGAACATCGCCTCCGGCGACCCCGGCATCGTCGAGGTGACCGGAAACGACGCGTTCTGCATCGCCGCGTTCAACGGTCTGCGGGCGGTCGGATTCACCGGGACGGTCACGGGCGTCTCGCAGTGCATCACTGACAGGACCCGCAAGGCGGTGCCGGGCGATTTCCTGGAGGACATGCCCGTCCCCGCGACGGTGCCGCTCGGCACGGACAACCCGGCGACCCAGCTGATCAACGCGGTCGCGACCACCTACGGCAAGGACGTCGACACCGGCCGCACGGCTGCGATGGCCATGTTCACGGTATTCGCCGCCTTCCAGTCCGCGACCGAGGAGATCTCCGGCGAGGTCTCCCCGGAGACCATCATCGCTGCGATCAAGGGGATGCCGGAGAAGGAGCTGCCGGCCGCTGGCGGGCTGCGGTTCCGCTGCAACGGCAAGGCCGACCCGGACCTGCCGGCGGTCTGCGTCCGCGGCGGGCTGGTGACGACCCTCGACGACGAGGGCCAGCCCACCGAGTACGAGGTGATCGGCAGCACCCCCATCGAGGATTAAAGGTGCCGGGATTCCTGGGTGACGACGCCGGCCAGGGTGCGGGCCGCGCCGGCATAGTCCTGAGCGTCGAAGAACAGCTTCCCGCGCTGGTACTCCTCGGCCAGAGTGGTATGTGTCATGTGGTGCTCCGGTCCTTTCCTGGTTCAGCGGCTGTATTCGACGACGGGTACGCGGCCCATCCGGCCGGCGTTGTAGTCCTCGATGGCCTGCAGGATCTGTTCGCGGCTGTTCATGAGGAACGGCCCGTAGTGGGCGATCGGCTCACGCAGCGGCAGTCCGCCCAGGAGGAGGATCTCCAGGTTCGGGGTGTCCTCTGGTTGCGAGTCCGCGGCGCCGATGGTGACGGCGTCTCCCGGGCCGAACACCACGAGTTGGTGGGCCTCAACCGGTCGGCGTTGCGTTCCGGCGTACCCGCGGCCGCTGAGCACATAGGCCAGCGCGTTGAAGTCCGGGTTCCAGGACACCTGCAGCTGCGCGCCCGGGTTCAGGCTGGCGTGGGCGTAGGTGATCGGGGTGTGCGTGACGCCGGGACCGCCATGTCCGCCGAGATCGCCGGCGATGAGCCGGACCAGCGCGCCGCCGTCCACGCTGCTGAGTAACATCAGTTCGCGCCCGGTAATGGCCTGGTAGCGCGGCGGAGCGAACTTCAACGCTGCCGGCAGGTTGACCCACAGCTGTACCCCATGGGTCCGCCCCCCGGATCGAGCGAAGGCCGCCGTCGGTACCTCGTCGTGCAGGATCCCCGCCCCAGCTGTCATCCACTGGGTGTCACCCTCGGCGATGATCCCACCGCCGCCGTTGGAGTCGTGGTGCTCGACGACACCGTCGATGAGGTAGGTGACCGTCTCCAGGCCACGGTGCGGGTGCCAGGGCGCGCCGACGGCCTGCATCGGGGCATAGTCGACCGGGCCCATCTGGTCCAGAAGGAAGAACGGGTCCGCAAGGTGCGTGTCCACCCCACCGGGGAAGGGCCGCCACACCTCGAAACCCGCTCCTTCGACCGCATGATGTGCGTCGACGACACGCGCCACCGGACGGGACACGGCATCCGCTGGTGGACGGCCAAGGCGTGGCAGCACGAGCGGGTTGTCCACAGTGATCGCGGGCATCGGATCGTGTGGGGCTCCAGAATCCCGATTCTGCCTGTGAGCTGGTCTTTTGCGGTTGATGCGATCTTCCGGGGGAGGTGTCAGGCGGCGTTGCGGTACTCGTTGATCAGCCCGCCGAGGATGCGTGTGCGACGGACGGTGGACCCCGGGGTCGGGGTGGCCACGGGTGGTGAGTCGGGTGGGTGTTGGCCGAGGGAGCGGTGGGGTCGGTGGGTGTTGAAATGCTCCGCGTAGCTGTCGAGGACCGAGGTCAGGTGCCGTTCGGAGAGGATCAGCAGTCTGTCGGTGCATTCGCGGCGGGCGGTGCCGACCCAGCGTTCCGCGATCGCGTTCGCCTGCGGCGACTGTGGCGGTGTGCGCACCACGTCGATACCGGCCCCGGCAAAGACAGCGTCGAAGGAAGCCGTGAATTTCGTATCACGGTCACGGATGAGGAACCGGAACCGGTGGCCACGTTCCTCGAGGTCCATCAGCAGGTTCCGTGCACGTTGGGTGACCCAGGCCGCGGTTGGATGCTTGGTGACCCCGAGGAGGTGGACTCGGCGGGTGGCGTGCTCGACGACGAAGAACACGTAGATCCGCTGG
>NZ_SJXI01000080.1:0-106007 GCF_004337455.1 Parafrankia sp. BMG5.11
TCGCCCGCCCAAGCCTTCTAGGCGCACACCCATCCAGCCCCCCCCCGCGACCGGCTGTTCGGGCGGGTACTTCCGGCCAGTACGGCCACTCGCAGCGTGGACATTCGCGGCCCCTCTCGTTCGACGATCAGTGACGAGCACGCCGACGGTAGGGGGTCAAGTCCACTTGAAGGCAAGCCCGGGATGCGCCATCGTTGCATGATGTTGATCAGTGGCACGTCTCCAATCTGTCCGTCGGGCAGGTCGCCGACCGCATGCGGATCGCCCCCTCGGCCGTGCGCTGGTACGCCGACCAGGGCCTGCTTCCCTGCGAGCGCGGCCCCAACAACGAGCGCCGCTTCGTCGCCGACGTCCTGTGCCGGGTCGCCATGATCCGCTCCGCGCAGCGGGTCGGGCTGACGCTCGATGAGATCCGCGAAGCGCTCGCGGCCCTCACACCCGGAGTCGCGCCGACACCGCAGGACTGGGAACGACTTCGCGGCCCGGCTACACGAGACCCTCCGCGAACGCATCGACGAGCTGTTCGCACTTCTCAACGAACTGGCAGCCGTACCCACCGAGGGGACCAGCCCGGTCGGATATTTGCATGTAAGGCGCAGCTCGGCCCCCGCCACATCGGGAAGTCACAGATCGTGACATCCGCTGGCGTCCACGGAGGTCCATCGAAGTTCGCGGTCTTTGCTGCACCCGTCGGGCGGGCTGGGTGCTGCGGTATATCGACTCTAGCCCGCCAAGGCACAGGGACGTTCCGTAGACGTTCGTGGCGTCAAACCGGCCTGTTGACCTGGTGCACTCCGTCCGCGAACGTCCGTTAGAGCAAGTCCTCGCCCACGGGCTTGGCTGTTGACCCGGCTGCCAGAATCGCGTGCGCTTTTGCTACCCGCGGGAAGGTGATGCTAGTACATCGTCACTCTCTGTAAGAATCGCGCTTGGGGGGTGGAATGTAAGTTACACTGCCGCATGTCCTCATCAGGAGAAAACAAGAACAAAAAACGCAAGTGGCGCTCATTCGTGGAGACGGTCGCAGGTCTTCTCTTTTTTCTCAGTATTCCGTTTATCTTTGTGTGTATCGCTCAAGTGTGGAACAATGTCGGTGACTATCGCTCGTCGAATCGTACCTATGTCGTCGCGATCAAATCTCCCAATGATGAATGCGGTCCGGAGCTGGCGCTCAATTATGAGGACGGAACGCCTCTGCAGTGCATGCCCTTGGGGACTGGGCCGATATATGGCGTCGCGGACATCGAACTACCCGGCTTCACTGACGAGCAGAATGCCACGATCGCAGAGTTGGCCAAGAACCTTGGCGCTGACGGGCTGTTGCCCTCCGAGCAGATCCAGATTCAGAAGAGGATAGATGAGTTCGCCGCCACGGTACCGTCCTCCGAACGGCCGTACCCCGGTGCGGCCCGCCGGGCATGGGTATGGGGTGGGGTGGCTGCGGCCGACGTCCTTATCCTGGTCGCCATCTGGGGCGCCCTCGGGATCGCGACCTGGGCCTCCAAAAGACGCTGAGCGAACCTGGCCGGTTCGGACGGAGGAGGTACTGCTGCCGATGTTCCATCGCGCTCTGACCATCGCGCATGCCGGCAAGATAGGTGAGGGTGATTCTGGTGAGGGCGGCGAGGCCGTCGCCGATGCCTTCCTCTTGGCCGCGTAGGTCGAGGGCGTAGCGGATCTTCACGCCTGATGCGTCTTTGCGGCGGAGCAGGGTGGTGAAGTCGGCGTGTCCGTCGGGGAGGAACAGGCCGGCGATCACGAGGATGTCGCGTGCTGTTGTTCCCGGCGAACAGGGTTCGCCATAGGTCGGCGGGGACGGCGGCTCGGCTGGGGCAGACGCGCACGATGTCATCTGACACATCGGCGACGAGCGCTCCCGGGTGCGGTCCGTGGTTCGGAGATCGTGCCGGGCTTGTCGGCGAGGCCGATGCGGACTCGGGGGATGTCGATGCCGTCGGCGATGCGCTCGAAGATCTCCAGGCTGGTGACCTGGCGGCGGCCGTTTTCGATCTCGCTGATGTGGGACTGCGGGAGTCCGCGGACTGCTGCAGAATCAAGGGCGACCAGTCATTACCGCTGCTGCCGTCGCGGGCCGACTAACGCTGGTGGGGGTCGTGTGGTTCGGACGGTTCGCGCCCAGAACACAGGGGCTCCGCCCCTCGACCCCGGCCGCCTCCGGAGGAGGGGAAGGAACCGCCGCAGGTCACCAGGAGCCGGGCGCGCGGGACCGCTGATCACCTCCGCCGGTCGGACACCCGAGGGGTTACCCCAGAACCTCCCGACCGTGCAAGAGCGCACGGCACCCAGCAGGCACGGCTGGACCGTCGACGCTCTTGCACGGCCAGGAGAACCCGGGGTAAGGCATAGCCTGCCCGCCCACCGGAGAAGATCAGCTCAGCCAGGGGTCTGTGAAAGAGGAAACCCGTTGATCACCAAAGTGGCCGGCATCCCAGTCCGTAGGATGCCGGCCACCAGCAGAATCACGCAGGCTTACGCCCGCGCGGGATGACGACGGCAGAGGATGTCTGCCAGCGCGACGACCGACCGGGGGTCGAGGTGAACCAGCTCACCGACGAGCCGCTCCCCGGTCGGACCGCCCGGCGCCGCCAGTAGAAGGCTGTGCAGAGAGTCCTGGTATGACGTCCACGCGGCAGGACCGGCAGGCGTATCGGGGGGAACCCAGCCGCCACCGACGCCGGACCCGCCCTCACGCATCGAGCGGAAGATCAGCGTGACATCCGTACCGCCTCGCGTGACCGGCCGATGATCGACGTAGACGATGCTCGGCAGCGTCGCCGTCACGTCGATGAAGTCACGCAACAAGGCACCCGAGGACACCGTCACGTCAAAGACGCGGTCCGGTCGGGGCTCGACAGCGACGAACGGTCGACCCCGGTAGGCCTCCCAGCCGCCACGGCCAGACGAAGGCGGAATACTGGTCACGGGTCACTCTCCTGTGAACGCAGGTAGTGATCAAGGTTCCGGTGGGTGTTGGCTCACCCGCCGGAACCGCCAACACCCACAACAATACAGCTAGGCGCTGGAAAGTTGGGGTGAACGCTAGTATTCCCGCGTGGAGGACGACCCCCTGATCAGCTACGCGGAGATCTCAGGACTTGCCGGGATCAAGGCATCAACCTTGCGCGGCTACCGCACCCAGGGACGTCTACCCGAGCCGGACAACACCGATGTACCCGACCGGCCACGCTGGCGGACGAGCACGATCGCGGCGTGGCTCGCCAACCGGCCCGGACGCGGCGCCCGAACAGACCTCCGGCCACCGGACCCCACCAGGTAGACGCCGGAGGACCGACCCCTAGGGCATGTGGCATGGCTCACACTGTTCGGTGTACTTCGCGAAGTTAGTGCACCGGCATTCCCACCAACCCGAGCCTGCACGAGACCGCGCAGCGGCTCGATCCGGCGGCGCGGGTGCTCTACGTCGACAACGACCCGATCTTCCTGGCGCACGGCCGCTCGGCACCGAGGTTCGAGTGGGCGCGCTGACTCGGCTCAGCCGCATTGACTAACCGTCGCAAAGCTCAACAATCTGGATGTTTCTTCCAATGCCGTGCAACTATGGCTCATGCTCGGTGATGCGTCAGAAGCCTTTGAGCCATGGCGACACAGATTCGATGCGAACAGGTGTCGGCCCGACCCGGACTGGAGCGCGGGCGCTGAGATCCCCAGGGCGCTGGCCACCAGCCTTGCCAGGATCCAGGTCGGCGAAGCCAGTGACGGCGCGGGGATGATGCGGGCCGCCGCGCGGGCGGGCCACTCCGGCTACCTCGAAGCCGCGCGGCTGTTCATCGCCGAGGAGCAGGACCACTCGCGGCTGCTCGCCCGGCTGCTCGCCGCCGCCGGGCGGCCGACGATCGCGGCGCACTGGAGTGACACCATCTTCCGCTCGCTGCGCTGGCGGGCCCGCCTGCCGCGCGAGGTGCTGGTCCTGACCGTCGCCGAGGTGTGCACGCTGCGCTACTTCCAGGTGGTCCGTGACGGCGTCGGCGACCGGCTGACCCGCGAGGTCGTGGCGCGCATCCTCACCGACGAGCAGGAGCACGTTCCCTTCCACATCCGCCGCCTGCGCCTGGACCTCGCCGGCCTGCCCGTGCCGACGCGCGCCCTGCTCGCCGCCGCGTGGTGGGCCCTCCTCGCTGTGTCCGCGGCGGTGGTCGCGATCAACCACCGCGCCGCCCTGCGCCTGCTCGGCGTACCCTCCACCCGCTACTTCGCCGACACGCTCCGGCTGTTCGCCCCCGTCGCCAAAGCCGCACTCGCCGCCGGTCCGGCTGACCGATCCGAAACTCTTACCGGCCCGGGCCGCGTGAGCCCGAGCCGGTAAGGGTCGGATTCAGACTGCTGCACCGCCGGCGTCCCGACACCGATCCGGAGCAGTGGGCGGACGAGGACATCAGCGCCTACGCGCTGATCGCCCGCAAGCTCCAGGCCGTCGCGGGACGCGCCGCGGCGCAGGTGGAGGCCCCGGGCGGAACCGCGTTTGGGGTTTTGTTTGCTCGCGCTTAACTGGTCCGCCGTAGTGTCATCCGGTGACCGCCTCGCAGGAAACGCCTCAATGGATAGAACTCACCGGTGCCCACAACGTCCGGGATCTCGGAGGGTTACCGGCGGCCGGGGGCACGGTCCGTCCCGGCGTGCTGCTCCGAGGTGACAACCTCGACAGTCTGACCACCGAAGACATCGCGCTGCTGCGGGACAAGGTGGGCCTGCGCGGCGTCGTGGACCTGCGTGCCCCGTTCGAGAACCCGCGGGCCGCCGAGTGGTTCCCGCAGTTGGGCATCACCTGGATGCACGAGCCGCTGATGGACTTCACCGGGCTCAGCGACCCGAAGGCGCTGCGGGACCGGATCGGCGGAGACTACGCCCGGTTCTACGCGATCATGCTCGAGAACGCCGGCCCGGGGCTGGTCCGCATCCTGGACTTCCTCGTCTCCGGTGAGCGCACCCCGGCGCTGGTGCACTGCGCCGCGGGCAAGGACCGCACCGGCATCACGACGGCCGTCCTGCTCGCCGCCGCCGGTGTCGAGCGCGACGCGATCGTCGCGGACTACCTCGCCACCGAACAGCGGATCCAGCGGGTCCGGGAGGCGCTGAGCCGGCGGCCGGAGTACAGCCACCTGACCGCGGGCCGATCGGCGCCGCGCGGCATCGGGACCGCGGTTCTCGTCGACCCGAAGGCCATCGCCAGCGTGCTCGACACGATCGACGCCGCCCCCGGCGGCCCGGCCGGGTACCTCGCCGCCAACGGTGCGACCGCCGAGCAGATCAGCCGCTGGCAAGAAATGATCATCGAGTCACGCTGAATGAAGAAAACGCAGGAAGCCGGCCGCGGCGGCCCTGGCCTCGGCGGGCATCGTGGCCCGGTCGACGAGCAGGTAGGGGTGGTCGGCGGCCGGGGATCCCTCCGCCGGGTACACCACGACCAGCGGGACGGCCGGGTCGGTCCGGTTGTGTTTCCAGACCGCGCGTTCGCTCATGAAGTAGATGGAGGGCCCCGCGGCGATCCGGTTCGGCCCGGCGGCCTCCGCGCGGGCAACGGCCGCCTCGAGGCCGGTGGAGTCGTCCGGGCGGACGGCCCTCGTCCGCTGGATCACGCGGAGGCGGTCGAACAGCGCGGGATCGGTGGCCGCGGAGGCGGGCAGGTAGTCCTCCCGGCCGAGCCCGCGCCCGGCGCCCGCCAGCGCGCTGACGGTCGCGAGCCCCTCGGTCGACCGGGCCGGATCGGCGATGGCCGAGGTCACACCGCCCCACTCCGGATGGCCGTGCGCCGCCCAGCCACGGGGATCGGTGAGCACGTCCATGACGTCCGCCCAGGTAGGCGGCCGACTCGTCCAGCCGAGCGCGTCGGCCATCGGGCGGGGCAGGCCGAGTACGAGCGGGACGTAGGCGATGGACGGGCCGCCGGCGGCGACCGGGCCGTCCTTCCCGGCCCGCGCGGTGACGATTCTCGACCACATCGAGCTGGCGGGCGGGGGCAACCGCGTCGGCGCTGGTCCTGCCGCTGGTGGCCGTCCCCGTGCTGCTCGCCGGCTGCTCCGCCGAGCGGCCGGCGCCGGCGGGCGTCGACCCGCAGTGCGCGGCCGGGAGCCTGTCCGGCGCCGGGGCGACCTTCCAGCGGAGCCTGCAGAGCCGGTGGATCAGCGACTTCACCACCCGCTGCCACGCGGCGAGCGTCGCCTACGACGCCGTCGGCTCCGGCGGCGGGATCGAGCGGCTCATCGCCGGGGCGGTCGACTTCGCCGGGTCCGACGCCCTGCTGACCGGCGAGGAGCAGCGTGCCGCGGACGCCCGCTGCGCCCGTGCCGCCACCGGCCCCGCGGCTCCCGGGAGTTCCGCGGGCCCGGTGGGTCCCGCGGGGGCCACCGCGGTCCACATCCCGCTCGTGGGCGGCGCGCTGGTGTTCCTGTACAACCTGCCGGGGGTCAACCAGCTCCGGCTCGCCCGGCGACCGTGGCGGCCATCTTCCAGCAGCGGGTCGAGCGCTGGGACGACCCGCGGATCGCCGCGGACAATCCCGGCGTGGATCTCCCGCCCACCACTGTGTGGCCCGTGCACCGGTCGGACTCGTCCGGCTCGACCAGCATCCTCGGGGAGTACCTGTCGGCCGCGGCGGCGGGGGAGTGGACGCTGGGCGCCGGCAAGACGCTCGCCTGGCCGCCCGGCGGCCTGGCGGCGGAGCGGTCCGACGGCGTGACGGCCGCCGTGGACGCCGAGCCCGGTGGGATCACCTACGCGGAACTGTCCTTCGCCGCGAGGCAGGGACTGCCGACCGCGGCCCTGGCCAACCCGTCCGGTCAGTACGTGACCGCGAACGCGCTCAACGTTCCGGCGGCGCTCGCGAACGCCGTCCTGGACGAACACCATGCCGACCCGCGGATGCTCATCGACTACACCCCGACCGACCCGGCTGCCTATCCCGCCTCGGCGGTGACCTACGGCATAGTCTGCGCGGCGAACAACGCGCACCCGGAGTTGCTGCGCAGTTATCTCGGTTACGTTCTGAGTAAAGGTCAGGAAAGTACCGATGAGATCGGCTACGCGTCGGTGGGCGGCGCCGCGGCCAATCGCGCCCGGCAGCTCGCGGCCACGATCAGCTGACGTCCCGTGCCCGCGCGCGTGATCGATCATGGCGGGATGGGTAGGTGATCGACCATGCTGAGTTGGCTGCGCCGGTCGGTGTCCGCGCGACGCGACCGCGACCAGGTGGACAGTTCGTCGTGGAATCCGTCCGGATGGTGGTGGTGCCTGGAGCACGGGCGCGTGGAGAACCCGCCGGACGCCCCGGGGCACCGCCGCCTGGGTCCCTACCCGAGCGCGGCCGAGGCCGAGAACTGGCGTGACGAGCTGGACCGCCGCAACGAGCAGTGGGACGAGGAGGACCGCCGCTGGGCCGGAGACCGCTGAGCCGGCGCGACGGAACCGGCGCCGGCGGCGCGGGTCTGCACGGGGCGGGTGTGGCGGGCCCGCGCACGGTGTGACGGGGCGCGGGGCGGGGTGACGTGTGCCGACACGCGGTACGTGGGGCACCTGAGGGGCGACTGTCACGCCTTAAGGTGACCACTCGATTGCATTGAGTGGTGTGTGGTGCCGGTGGCGCCCGGCGACGTCGTCCGGCGGGGCGCGGCGTCCGCGTCCCGGTGGGAGGAATCCGAGTGCGTTCCCCGTCGACCGACCCGTCCCCGCCCGCGGGCCCGCCCCGCGGACGTCCGCTGCCGCGTGGCCTCGTCCGGGCGGCCGTCGCGGTGCTGCTCTCCGCCCAGGTGGTGGCCCTGCTGCTGGTGGGGACCTACGCGAGAGTCGAGCCGCGGGTGTGGGGCTTTCCGTTCTTCTACTGGTACACGCTGGTGTGGCTGGTCGCGGGCGCGGTGAGCCTGGCCGGCGCCACCTGGCTCCTCCGGCGCACCGCGGGCCGACCGGACGCCCGGTGAGCCCGGATCCTGCCGGCGACCCGCCGGTGCTGGCCGCGCCGTTCCACACCGACTTCCACGGTGTCGAGTTCACGGTCTTTTTGGCGCTGTTCGTCCTGGTCACCGTGATCGGGTTCGGTGCGGCGCGCTGGCGGCGGGCCGCCAGCCTCGACCACCTCGACGAGTGGGGGCTCGGCGGCCGCGGATTCGGCTCGTTCGTCGCCTGGTTCCTCATCGGCGGTGACATCTTCACCGCCTACACGTTCATCGCCGTTCCCGGGGCGATGTACGCGACGGGTGCCGTCTCGGGCTGGTTCGCCGTGGTGTTCACCAGCGTCGTCTGGCCGATCGTCTTCGTGATCATGCCGCGGCTGTGGGCCGTCGCCAGCCGGAACGGGTACGTCACGCCGGCCGACTTCGTCCGCGGGCGGTACGGGTCGCGGTCGCTCGCGCTGGCCGTCGCCGTGACGGGCATCGTCGCGACGATGCCGTACATCGCGCTCCAGCTGGTGGGCATGCAGGCCGTCCTGGAGGCGATGGGGATCGGCACCAGTGGGGACAACCCGATCGTCCGGGATATCCCGATCGTCATCGCGTTCGCGGTGCTGGCCGCGTACACCTATCGCTCCGGGCTGCGCGCACCTGCGCTCATCGCCTTCGTGAAGGACATCCTGATCTACGCCGTGGTGCTCGTCGCGGTGATCTACATCCCGCACCGGCTCGGCGGGTACGGCGCCGTGTTCGACGCGGCCCAGGCGAAGTTCGACACCGCCAACGCGGCCGCCGCGGCGGCGGGCCGGCCGCCGAAGGCGGCGTTCGTCCCGGCCCCGTCGGAGTTCCTCGCCTACGCGACCCTGGCGCTCGGCTCCGCGATGGCGCTGTTCATGTACCCGCACGCGATCACCGGGATTCTCTCGACGCGCAGCCAGGACGTCATCCGGCGCAACACGGCGGTGCTGCCGCTCTACTCCCTGCTGCTCGCCTTCCTGGCGCTGCTCGGTTTCGCCGCCATCGCCTCGGGGGTGAAGACCGACAACCCGCGGCTGGTCGTCCCGCTGCTGTTCGACCAGCAGTTCCCCGCCTGGTTCACGGGCGTCGCGTTCGCCGCGGTGGCGATCGGCGCGCTCGTCCCGGCGGCGATCATGTCCATCGCGGCGGCGAACCTGTTCACCCGCAACATCTACGTCGAGTTCTTCCGGCCGGACGCGACACCCGCCCAGGAGACCTCGGTCTCCAAGACGGCCTCGCTGCTGGTCAAGGTCGGCGCGCTCGTGTTCGTCCTCGGGATGGACACGCAGAACTCGATCAACCTGCAGCTGCTCGGCGGGGTCTGGATCCTGCAGACGTTCCCGGCGATCGTGGCCGGCCTGTGGACGCGCTGGCTGCACCGCTGGGCGCTGCTCGGCGGCTGGCTGGTCGGGATGACCTACGGCACGCTCGAGGCCTACGCGCAGCGCAGCGCGACCGCGCGGCACTTCGGTAGCTCGCTCGCCGAGGTCCCCGGACTCGGCCGAACGGCCTACATCGCGCTGACCGCGTTCGTCCTGAACGTCGTCGTCGCCGTGGCACTGACCGGCCTGCTGCGCGCGCTGCGCGTGCCGACCGGCATCGACACGACCACGGTCGGCACAGCCACAGCCACGGCCACGGCCACGGCCACGGCCACGTCCATGGCCGGCACGGCCACCGCCGGCACTGTCACGCCTGGTGCTCCCGTGCCCGCCGACGGCGGCGTCGGAGTGCCCGTCCAGGCCCCCGTGGAGGACGCGGCGGAGCGGCTGACGGGGCCGCCGGCCTGACACCGGCGCGCCGCCCCGGCTCGGCTGGTGGGGGAGGCGGGCGGGGTCGTCCCGCGCCGCCGGGTCGTTGGTACTCCGCCCCGACGACCAAGGCCGGATGATGCGGGCTTTCCCAAATGACACCGTTCTGTAACGACAGAGTCGTGTGACGAGTGTGTCTCCACACAACACAGCCGCCGGGGGTGGGAGGGCCTGATGAGCCGCCGTCCGATCGTGTCAGACGCCGTGACATGGGAATTCAACGCCACGTACCTGGCCGAGAACGGCGAGCGGGTTCCGCTGCCGACAAGCCTGAGGTACGACCCGGCCGATCCGATCGCGATCACCATGAGTATGTGGGTGACCGATCAGAAAGCCGTCGTGTGGACTTTCGCGCGCCGGCTCTTCGTGGACGGCGCACGCCGCTGCGCGGGGCTCGGTGACGTCCGGGTCCGCCCGATCGTCCGCGACCGCCGCCGCGTGCTCCTCGTCGAGCTTTCCAGCCCTGGCGGGCACGCGATGATCGAGCTTCCCGCGGACCGGGTCAGTGACTTCGTCTGCCACACCTACGACCTCCTGCCCGCGTCGGCGGAGGACGCCGTGGTCGAGCGGGACCTGGAGCTGCGGGTGCTGCGGGGGCGCAGCCGCAGCTGACCGGCCGGTGGCACCCGGACGTCTGGACTGGTCGGCCTCCGGACGTCCGGTCGTGGGCCGGGACCGGGACCGGGACCGGGCCCGCGGCCGCGCCGCACCTGCGTCCGCGCCCGCGACCGGGCCGGCGGCCGCGACCGGCCCGCCGGCTACAGCGGGGCGGTCCAGCGGAGGTGGGTGCCGCCGCCGGGGGGCGTGGTGACGGAGCAGGTGCCGCCGACGATCTCCGCGCGGGTGCGCAGGTTGTCCAGGCCGCTGCGCCGGGTGGAGTCGCCGATGCCGACGCCGTCGTCGACCGCGTCGAGAGTGATGGTGTCGCCGAGCACGGCGAGCCGGAGCTCGGCGGTGGTGGCGCGGGCGTGGCGGGCGGTGTTGGTGAGAGCCTCGCGGGCGACGGCGATCAGGTGGTCGGTGAGCCGGTCGTCGACAAGCG
This sequence comes from Parafrankia sp. BMG5.11, assembly GCF_004337455.1. NCBI lineage: Bacteria > Bacillati > Actinomycetota > Actinomycetes > Frankiales > Frankiaceae > Parafrankia > Parafrankia sp. BMG5.11. The sequence goes on from NZ_SJXI01000080.1 coordinate 10,791, forward strand.
AGTCGAGCGGGCCGCTCAGCGTGATCGCGGGAGTGAAGCCGAGCGCGGGCCGGATGTCGTCGGAGATCTTCTCCAGCGCCCCGCGCAGGCGGTTGCCGCGGCCGGGCTGGGTGCTGCGGAGCTCGAAGATGGTGCGGCGGATGTCCTTGATGGTGGCGTCGATGTTCTCGATGTAGGCGGTGATGCGGTCGGCGTTGGACGGGTTCTCGTACTGGGCGAGATCCTGCATGCCGAGCGCAACGGCGAACAGCCGCTGGATGACGTGGTCGTGCAGGTCCCGGGCGATGCGCCCGCGGTCGGCGAGGACGAGCAGGCGCTCCTGGTCGGCCTTGGTGTGGGCGAGCTCGAGCGCGATGGCGATGTGGCCGGCGAAGCTGGTGGCGAGTACGAGGTCGGTGTCGGTGAAGGCCCGGGCGCCATGGTCCCGGCCGACGAGCAGCGCTCCGTCACACTGGTCCGTCCCGGCGACCAGGGGGACGACCATCAGCGGGCCGGTGCGGTTCGTGCGCTCGTCCGGAAGGGCGTCGAGCTGGGCGTTGTCGACCCGCAGGGCCTGCCGCTCGGTGAGGACCCGTCCCGTCAGCGTGTGCTCAAGGGGGATGCGGCGCCCCGCCCGCCCGCCGCCGGCCGGTGCCGGGCCCGCGGCGGCGCGGTCGCGGTCGCGGTCGCGGTCGTGCGCATGGTTCTGATCCTGGTCCGTCACCGCGACGGCGACGCGGGCGTGCTGCCCGTCGCCGTCCCCGTCGTCGGCGCGCAGCGCCAGGGCGACGAAGGTCGCGTCGGCGACGTCGAGCACCCGGCGGGCCAGCATCCCGAGTGAGTCGGGCGCGCCGGCCATGAACAGCCGGGTGATCTCCGCGGAGGCCGTCATCCACAGGTGCCGCTGCTGCGACTCGTGGTAGAGCCGCGCGTTCTCGATGGCCACCCCGGCGTTGGCGGCCAGCGCCAGGGCGAGCTCCTCGTCCTCGGCGGTGAACGGGGCGTCATCATGCTTGTCGGTGAGGTAGAGGTTCCCGAAGACCTCTCCGCGCACCATGATCGGGACGCCGAGGAAGGTCCGCATCGGCGGGTGCCCGGGCGGGAAGCCGTACGCGCTCGGGTCGTCGGCGATGTCGTCGACGCGCCGTGGCCGCTGGTCGTCGATGAGCAGGCCGAGGATCCCCTGCCCGGTGGGCAGGTAGCGGATCCTGGCGACGTCGGCGTCGGTCATGCCGACGTGGACGAACTCCTCGAGCGTGCGGTCGGGCGCGATGACGCCCAGCGCCCCGTAGCGGGCGCCGAGCAGGTCGGTGGCAGCCTCGACGATGTGCCGGAGCAGGACGGGCAGCCGCAGGTCGGTGGCGATGATCCGGTTCGCCTGCAGCAGGCCGCGCAGCCGGCTCTGGGTGGCGAGGACGTCCCGGGCGCGGTCGACGAGCTGGGTCAGCAGGTCGTCGAGCTCCAGCCGGGCCACGGTGGGGAACATCAGCCCGTCGCCGCCCGGGCCGGGTGGCGGCGTCATGGCCGGGCCCGCGGACGGCTGGGCGGGCGGCTGGGTGGGCGCCGGGGCGGCCTGCTGGGCGGGCGGCGACGGGTGGGCGGCCGGCGGTTCACCGCGTGGCCCGCCGCGCCGCCCGGAGGATGTCGGTCGGCGTGGGTCCGTGTTCAAGCGTCTTCGCCTCCGGCCACGGGTCGGTGTGGAAGGTGTACTCGTGCCCGGTCAGCGCGGACAGGTCGAAGCCCGGACCGGCCTGCGCGACGGAACGGCCCGCCAGGACCGGTTCCGGGGGTGCGCAGCGCAGCTGGACGAGGTCGGTGGCGGTGGAGCGGGCGAGCGCGGCGGCGCGCTGGCGGTCGTGGCGGCGGGCCCAGGACGCGTCGATGACGACGGACTCGCCGCGTTCCACGGCGGTGCCGGCCCGCCGCAGCAGCTCGGAGTACACCGCGTCGTCCGCGGCGTCCCGCCGGCCGTCGTGCGTGTGGTCGTGCGTGCCGTCGGGGTCGGTGCGCGGCAGGTGGTTCAGCTCGCGGGCAACGGACTCGGCGCGCAGCACCGTCCAGCCCTCGGCCTCGGCCAGGTCGGCGGCGAGCGCGGAGCGCCCCGACTCGGGCGTGCCGCCGACGAGGACGAGCCGGACCCGGCCGCGGCGCAGGCTGGCCAGCGCGAGTGAGGCCAGCGCCCGGGCCTCCGCGGCGGCCGCCGCCGAGCCCTGCGCGTACTGGGTGCAGGCGATCCGGCACATCACGAACGCCCGGTAGGCGATGTAGAGGCTCTCCAGGGACAGCGGATGGGTGACGGCCGTGTAGGCCCGGTACTGGTCGAGCAGGAAGCGGCTGAGGTCGGCCCGGCCGAGCCGCTCGAGGTCCATCGCGAGGAAGGCGACGTCCGCGAGCACGTCGCCGACGCGCAGCCGCCGGTCGAACTCCAGGCAGTCGAGGATGCGCGGGCCGTCGTCGAGGCAGTAGATGTCGTCGGCGAGCAGATCGCCGTGGCCGTCGCGGATGCGGCCGTCGCGCTGCCGTTCGCGCAGGAGCGGCTCGCGGCCCTCGACGTAGCGCTCGGCGAGGTGGCGGACGGTGTCGATGGTGGTCGTGTCGAGCACCGGCCCGAGGTAGGGCTCGACGCTGCGCAGCACCTCGTCCCACAGGCTGCGCAGGGTGGCGGCCGACCCGGCCTCGGTGATCTCCGGCGAGGTCGAGCAGCGGGCGTGGAAGTCGGCGAGCAGCCGGGCGATCGCGCGCAGCGGGCCGGTGACGTCGTTGCCGGCCGTGACCAGGGCGGACAGCCGGCGGTCGGCGGGCAGGCGCCGCATCACGACCATGTGGTCGAACACGGTTCCGTCGGGGCCGGAGATGTCGGCGACGCCCAGGTAGACGTCCGGGGCCAGGCGGCGGTTGAGCTCGACCTCGGCCTGGCAGGCGGCGAGACGTGCGTCACGGGTGCGGAAGTCCAGGAACCCGAGATCGGCCGTCTTCTTTATCTTGTAGACCCGATCGCCGAGAAAGATGAGCACCGATGTCAGCGTCTCGGTGAGAGTGGCGGGCAGCCCCGGCACCGCGCCGAGACCCTGCCCGGCGCCCACGGGGACCGCGCTGCCGGTCGTCGCCACACGCATGGCATGAGACTGCCGGTCAACCCGTGGGGATCACAGCGTGCGTGAGTCGGGCCGCCGACGTCCGAAGGTCAGGCCGCCGCGGGCGGAAGGTCACCCGGCTCCGTGCCGGACGCGATCGGCGTGATCCGCCCGGCCCAGGCGCGACCGCGCAGGTGGCAGCGGCCGTCGGGCCACCGGCGGACGAACAGGGAGCCCGGAACGCCAGGTCGGCACGAAAGCGTTAGTTGACGCTTACGGGTCTTTCGTCCTGAAAGTACTATTTGTTCCGCCGGGGGCAATGATGGACGCCTATGCGGAGCGCGTCGCAGCCCCGGCCGGGGGAGGAACCGTGCGGGAGCGGGGCGGGCCGTCCGGGCCGAGCGTGTACTACCACCACCTGGACGCACTGCGCGGCGTGTTCATGTTGGTGGGAGTCTTCGTCCACGCGTCGACGCTCGGAGAGGACCCCGTCTTCGACGGAATCGGTTACGCCTCCAGCCTCTTCCGGATGGAGGGCTTCTTCGTCATCTCCGGATTCCTGGCCGCGATGGTGCTGGGAAAACACGGGGCGAGAGCAGGGGTGCGCCGCAGGCTCGCCTCGGTGGGCACACCGCTGGTGTTCACGCTTGTGCTGGTGAATCCGCCCACCCTGTGGCTGACGTACAACTTCCACAACGACCCGAACGTGTCGTTCCTTGACTTCGTGCTCGGGAACACGCTCCCCTCGCAGGGGGGTGACCTGAGCTGGTACCTGCACCTGTGGTTCCTTTTCGCGCTGATCGCTTACGCGTTGCTGAGCCCCGCCGCGGTGGCGGCACTGTCGCGACTGGTCGGCACGGGCGCGTACCGGCGCGTCACCGCCGGCCGGCTGCGGGCCATGGCCGCGATCACACTGTTCGTGGTGGGTACGACCGTGGTCATCCGCGGTGCCCACCGCATCGTGCTCGAACCGGTCATCGGCACCGGGACCCACGCCGTGCTCGTCGAGCACACGCTGGAGTTCCTGCCCTTCTACCTCCTCGGAGTGCTCCTCCACCAGGGCCGTGACCAGCTGGTCCCGTTCTTCCAGCGGCCGGCGCCGGTTTTCCTCGCGGTCACCGGTCTCGCCCTTCTCGCCTCGAAGCAGGAATGGGTCCCCGGGCTTTCGGCGGGAACCGGCCTGGTGCTGACCGAGACCCTGTTCTCGATCCCGCTCATCGCGACGCTCTTCGCGCTCGCCGCGCGGCTCGTCCCCGGGCCCGTACCGGCCGTCCGCTATCTCGCGGACGCCTCCTACACGGTCTATCTCCTCCACTTCTTCTGGATCTACGTCTTCGCGACGGTCCTCTCCTTCGACCCGGGCCTGCGCGCCCCGCAGATGCTCCTCGCCACGGCGCTGACGTTCGGCGTGACGCTGGCGACGCACCATTTCGCCATCCGCCGGTCCCCTCTCCTCCGGAAGATCTTCAACGGGAAGTTCGGCTCCGCCGGACGGCCCACCGCGATTCCAGCGGTCCCAGCGATTCCCGTGACACCTGCGAGCCTTGCCGTGGACGGGGAGCGGACCCTGCCCCTTCGCCGGAGCCGCCTGGAGGCCGGCACCGGCTGCTGACCCTCCGCCGCCACGCATCGCCGGGCCGCGGGACCTGGCTTGCATGACAACTCGTTTCAGTCCGCTCGAACTGCGAATGCGATCATGGTGGTGTGAGCCCTCTCTACCCCCCGATCGAGCCGTATGCGCACGGCCTGCTGTCTGTCGGCGGCGGCGAGGGCGTTGATCCGAACCAGATCTACTGGGAGACCTGCGGGAACCCGTCGGGCCGGCCGGTCCTCGTCGTCCACGGGGGACCGGGCTCCGGGTGCTCCGCGGGCTCGCGCCGTTACTTCGACCCGGCCCGGTACCGGATCATCCTGTTCGACCAGCGCGGCTGCGGGCGCAGCACGCCGCACGCGGCGGACCCGGCGACCGACCTGCGGCACAACACCACCGACCACCTGATCTCCGACATGGAACTGCTCCGGCGGCACCTCGGCGTCGACCGGTGGTCGCTTTACGGGGCCTCCTGGGGGTCGACGCTGATCCTCGCCTACGCCGAGCGGCACCCCGAGCGGGTGTCCGGGATCGTCATCGCGGGCGTGACCACCACGCGGCGGGCGGAGATCGACTGGCTGTACGGCGGCGTGGCGCGGTTTCTGCCGCAGGAGTGGGAGCGGTTCCGCGCCGCGATGGCTCCGTCCAGGGCCGCGCACCCCGGTTCGGCGCAGCTCGATCCGGCGCTCGCCGTGACGCGCGGGCGCGACCTGGCGGCCGCGTGCGCCCGGCTGATGGAACACCCGGATCCCGAGGCCAGGGCTTTCACCGCGCGCGAGTGGTGCGCCTGGGAGGACGCGGTGATCTCGCTGGAGCCGAACGGGCGGAGGAACGTCTACAGCGACCGGGCGCCCGCGGCCCGGCTCGCCCTCGTACGCATCTGCGCGCACTACTTCGCGCACGGCGCCTGGCTGGAGGAGGGAATCCTGCTGCGCGAGGCGGGACGGCTGGCCGGCATCCCGGGCGTGCTCATCCACGGTCGCCAGGATCTGGGCAGCCCCTTCGCGACCGCCTGGGAACTCGCGCGTGCCTGGCCGGGAGCCCGTCTCATCCCCGTGACGGATTCGGGCCACACCGGCAGCGAGTCGCTGGGCAAGGAGATCATCCGGGCACTGGATGACTTCGCGGACGGGGATGCCCGCGGCCACCTTCCGTCGTAGCAACCGCTCATCCCAGAGTGACGGCTCCGACGAGAACCGTCGGCCCCAAGGACGACGGGTTCCGCAGGATTCGGATTGTGTGCTGCCCAAGAGGCAGATCTCCGAATTTCCAGGCCTGCGGAGAGACCCAGAGAATGCGGCACGGCCGCGATCGATCCGGCCTGCGGTGACCCTCCGCGATTCCGGCAGCTATGCAGGCGAAGGCAACCGGCTTGGTACGGCTGCGACGGACCGGTCGCGGGTCGGAAAGCATCGCGTCAAAGGGCGGAGAGAAGGGAATGTTGCAACGCGGAGCAGCGGAGGAGGACGCGATGGGCAGGGAGATCGTGGGGCCTTTCGGAGCGCCTGACCGGAGGGCTCTAGGATGACGCGTCGTGGGGGAGATCTGCAGCATTTATGGGGATAGTGCAGGGGTCCTCGGACCGATCCGCGACCGGACCCGGTGGTGATGATGTACGACCGGGCCAAGCTTGCCGCGGCGCTGCCGGGCTACACCCTCGGTGACCTGCTGGGCGCGGGCGCCTCCGGTTTCGTCCTGGCGGGCTGGCATCGAGGGTTGCAGCGCGATGTCGCCGTCAAGGTGGTGATGCGGGCGCCGGGCAGGCGCAGCTTCGCGGACGAGGCGCGGATCCTCGCCGGCCTCGACCATCCCCATGTCGTCCGGGTCTACGACTATGTCGAGGCGGGCGAGCTCAGCCTGCTCGTCATGGAGATGCTCAGCGGCGGCACGCTCACCCGGCGCCGGGCCGGCATGACGCCGCTGACCGCCTGCGCGGTCGGCCTTGCCGTCGCGCAGGCGCTGCGCTGCGTGCACGACCACGACGTGCTGCACCGCGACATCAAGCCGGACAACATCCTCTTCGACACGGCCGGCCGGTTGAAGGTGGCGGACTTCGGCATCGCGAAGGTCGTCGCCGGGTCCGGTCCGGCGGCGAGCACGGTCGTCGGGACCCCGCTCTACATGGCCCCCGAGCAGTTCGCGGGTGGCCAGCTGCAGCGCGCGACAGACATCTACGCCCTTGGCGTGGTGCTCTTCGAGCTGTTGACGGGTGTGGCCCCCGCCGACTCCGCGTCCATTCCGTGCCAGGGCTCGGACGGCCCGTCCCAGGTCGGCCTGTCACTGGGATCGGGGATCCCCGATCCAGTCGCGACGGTGGTGGCGGGCGCACTGGCCCGCGACCCGGGGGACCGTCCCTCGTCGGCGTACGCCTTCGCCTTCGACCTCTCCCGAGCCGCCACCGAGGCGTTCGGACCGAACTGGATCCCACGGTCGGGCGTGCCCGTGCACGTCGACCACGACCTGATGGCCGCCACCGGCATGGCACCGTCCAGGACGCGGCACGCGGGCGGGATTCACGTGACGCCGCTGCCGGTGGAACCCGGGACACCGCCCCAGCCGCCGGGGAAGGTGCCGGAGGGGAAACGAGCGGATCCCGCACCCGACGACCGTGCGCCCGGGAAGGCGCCGGCGGACGGGAACACCCCGAGCGGGGCGGGCCGCGACCCGGCCGAACCGGAAGCCGGCTCGCGCGGGCGAGCCCGGCGTGGCGCACGCCGTTCGCCTGGCCGGCGGCTCATCGTGACGGCCGCCGTCCTGGTGGTTCTGCTCGGAGCGGTCGGCACCGGGCTCGCCGTCGTCCTGGGCCGCCCGGACGGTGCCCGGCTGCTCGGCCACCCGCTGAGCGGGCACACGGACTGGGCGCTGTCGGCGGTGTTCTCCCCGGATGGGCAGATCATGGCCAGCAGTGACAAGAAGGGCGAGGTGTGGCTCTGGGACCTGCGGGACCGAGCCGCTCCTGAGCGTCTCGGCCGCCCGCTCCCCGGACCGGAGGACGGGGTCACCTCGCTGGCGTTCTCCCCGGACGGCCGGACTCTGGCCGGCAGCGACTGGAACGGGACCGTCTGGCTGTGGGACGTGACCGGCCACGATCCGAAATCCGCGCCCGGCACGCCGCTGACCGGTCATGTCGGGAACGCGTGGTCGGTCGCGTTCTCGCCGGACGGGAAGACGCTCGCCAGCGGGGGCGAGGACAGCACGGTGCGCCTGTGGGACGTGGCCGACCGCACGGCGCCGAAGCCGCTCGGGTCGCTCACCGGCCACCGCGGCTACGTCTCATCCGTGGTGTTCTCCCGGGACGGGCTCGTCCTGGCCGCCGCCGGAGACGACAGCACCGTCGTGCTCTGGCAGCTGGACGGCCGCGCCGCCCCGCGCAGGTTGGAGCGGGGGCTGGTCGGGCCCAGCAGGACGGCCGCGGCGGCCTTCTCCCCGCGCGGCCGGGTGCTCGCCCTGGGTGGTGCCGACGGCGTGATCCGTCTGTGGGATCTCGCGATCCCCAGCGACCCGCGCCCCGTCGGCAGGGACCTGGCGGGGCACAAGAGCCGCGTGTGGTCCCTGTCGTTCGCACCCGATGGCCACACGCTGGCCAGCGGCAGCCACGACAACACCGTCCGGCTGTGGGACGTCGCCGACCTCTCCGACGTCCGGTCCCGGGGCGGGCCACTCACCGGGCACGCCGACTGGGTCCTGTCCGTGCGGTTCTCCCCGGACAGCGCCGTGCTGGCCAGCGCGAGCACGGACGCCACCGTGCGGCTGTGGTCGATACCCTGACCGGCCCCGTGCTCGGCTCCCGTCGCACGTTGCTTTATCAACTGTCTCCGGCGGACACGCAAACCATTCGCCGGTACCGACGGCCCGTTCGGAAACCAGCGCCCTTCAGAACGGGGGTCGTCCGATGCCCTTGGCGGGAGTGCCCTTCGGTGAAGAACGCACATTGAGCACGCAGCCGCCGGAGGGGACGACCGCTCCGGCCGACCTCAGCTGTTCGTTCCGCGGCACTCTGGTGGACGTCCTCGACGCGGCGCCCGGCTTTGCCGGGACGTCCGCGCGGCGCCTGCTGCGGGACAGGATCGCTCGGCGCCTTGGTCCGGGCCGCCGGCTGCACCTCGTCGAGTACGACATGACGCGCCTGTGGTTCATCGCGCTTGTGGACGAGCTCGCAGAGGAGCCGGGCGGGCTCGCCGCGCTGTCCCGTGCTGTCAGCGACCTCCAGCCCGGTTCCCGGCTGGCGGCGGAGGTCGCCCGTATCGTCGCGGCCGGTGCGGCCGGCGGAGCACGGCGGACGATCGGGCCGGGGCAGCCAGAGCCGGGACATCTCCGCCGGGCGCACAGGTCGGCGGGTGCGGCCCGGCCTCGCCCGAGGCGCCGCCGCCGCCACCGCCACCGCCTGCCACTGCGCCGCCACCGCCGGCCGCGACCGTCTCCGCGGATTGCGGTCCGCCAGGCCGTGTCTCGTCGGACCTCGGGGTTACCGTCCCCCCATGGTGGTGTCCAGGCACGGTGAGCCGGTCGAGCTGGTGGTCGGTGACCAGTCGGTGCGGGTGACGAATCCCGACCGGGTGTACTTCCCCGAGGCCGGCGTCACCAAGATCGAACTTGTCCGCTACTACATTGCGGTCGCCGACGGGCTTGTCCGGGCCCTGCACCTGCGGCCGACGACGCTGGAGCGGTGGCCCGGCGGCGTGGTCGAGGGCGCCCAGCTCACCCAGCGCGACGGGGCACCGGGCGACGCGTTCTACCAGAAGCGCGTCCCGAAGAACGCGCCGTCCTATGTGGAAACGGCGCGGATCACGTTCCCCAGCGGGCGCACGGCCGACGAGATCTGCGTGACCGAACCGGCTGTCGTGGCCTGGGCGGCGAACCTGGGCACCATCACGTTCCACCCGTGGCCGGTGCGGCGCGGCGACGTCGACCATCCCGACGAGCTGCGCATCGACCTGGACCCGCAGCCGGGCACCGACTTCGCCGACGCGGTGACCGTCGCCACCGAGACCCACGCGCTGCTCGACGAACTGGGCTGGGTGGGCTGGCCCAAGACGAGCGGTGGCCGTGGCGTGCACGTGTACGTCCGGCTCCAGCCACGGTGGACGTTCACCGAGGTGCGCCAGGCGGCCATCGCGCTCGCCCGGGAGCTGGAGCGACGCCGACCCGACCTGGTGACCACCGCCTGGTGGAAGGAGCAGCGCGGCGAGAAGGTGTTCGTCGACTTCAATCAAAATGCCCGCGACCGCACGATCGCCTCGGCCTACTCGGCGCGGGCGCGTGCCTGGGCACCGGTCTCCACCCCGCTCGGCTGGGACGAGCTCGCCGACGCCGAGCCGCGTGACTTCACCGTCCGCACGGTGCCCGAGCGCTTCGCGCGCCTCGGTGACCTCTGGGCGGGCATCGACGAGACGGCGCACGATCTCACGCCGCTGCTCGAGCGGTGGGAGCGCGACCTGCGCGAGCACGGCCTCGAGGACATGCCCTATCCGCCCGACCACCCGAAGATGGCGGGTGAGCCGCGGCGCGTGCAGCCGAGCCGCGCGAAGAAACCCCGCTGACGGCCGGTGGCCCGTAACGATTGACGGCCGGAGACGGAGCGACAGTTTCGGTTACGGCCGACAGCCCGTAACCGCCGCCGTCGCACCGCTCGCGTACGCTGATCCACATACCCGAGGTCCCGTTCCGGTTGCCGTCGGTCAGGGGGGAGTCGGCGCGGTGTGGATTGTTCTGCTAGACCATTCGGCGTCCATGACCGAGCCGTTCGCCGTCGATTCCGCCCGGCCACTGTTCGGCCGCCGCGGAAGTGCGCGGCGCGGCGCCGGCCCACGGACTTTCCCGCACCTCGCCGGACGTCGCCACGGGCGCTCTCCAGCCGGCTCAGCTACCCCCGATCAGGGCCCTGACCAGGCTGTTCCCGAAAATTCAGTTTCCGGTAAGCATGGTGGCGAGCGACCAGGCTCCGATCAGCACGGAGTGGTCGGCCGGCGCAAGCTCGATGTCGCGGTGGAGAGCGTCGCGAACACGCTGGCCACCCTGCCGCCGGACATGCCGACCGTCCTGGTCGGATTCGTCGACTCCGCCGACGTGGTCTACCAGGGTTTGGCCGGCGAGCGGGCAGCCTTCGAGCGCACGCTGCGCACTGCGGCCCCGACCGGTGCCACCGATCTCGCCGCCGCGCTGGAACGGGCCCGGCTACACGTCGCCGAGCTGACCGAGAAGCCGCTGTTCGTCCGCCTGCTGCTGGTCACCGACGACCTCACGGCACCAGGGGACCTGCTCCAGGCCGCCTACGACTGCGCGCGTGCCCGCATCACGGTCGACGTCGTCGTGCTCGACCCATCGCGGAGGGTGAGCGAGATGGCCGGTGCGATCGTCGGTGTCACCGGAGGCGCCTGGGAGGCCGCGATGGGCGAGGGCGGCCTGGCGAGCGCCGTCGCCGCCGCCGGCCGGCGCGCCGCGTGGCAGCTCCGGCAGGCCGAGGCGGAGTCCGGCCGGCCGGCCACCCGGCGCCGGAACACCTTCGGCCGCCCACGACCAGTCGCGCCCACCGCGCCCGCGGAGCCGGTAGTGACGGCGGAGCCCACCGTGGCGGCGGAGTCGGTCGTGCCCGCCGATCCGGCGGCGGCGGAGCCCGGTGCGCGGCCCGCCTCCACCGCGGCCTCCGGTACGGCAGCGGCTGGCGCCGCGGCGGCCGGAACCGCTGCGGCCGAGCCGACGGCGCCCGTCCCGGTGGCGCCGGGCGAGCCGGTTCCGCCGGTCGTTCCGGCCGAGCCGTCGGCGGTGCGGTTCACCGCGCGTCATCCCGCGGCCGCCTCCGCGCTCGGGTGGCGGCCGGTCACCGTCGGGGTGTCCGCGGCGCCCGGATCGATTCCGGCCGGGACCGAGCTCGAAATCACCCCCGCGGTTCCCCATCTGCGTTTCCGGCCACCGCGGATTCCCGTCGTATGGGGGCCGGAGCCGGAGACGGCCTCGTTCGAGGTCATCCACGCGCCGGGCGACGGCGGCGATGAGCGCTGTCACGGGCATGTCCAGATCAGCCTCGACGGCCTTCCCGTCGCGCGGATTCCGCTGGATCTCGCCGTCTCCACCGCCGCGGACCCGTCGACAACGCCGGTGACGGTGACAGGCTCGGCGCCGATGTTCCGCGAGATCTACGGTTCCTACGCGTGGGCCGACATCGACATCGCCCGCCGATTCCGGGAGATCTACCGGACGCTGGGCATCACCCTGTTCATGGACGTCCTCGACGTCGACGGGGCCCGGGAGTGGAAACCCGAACTCGAGGTGGCGATCGAGCGCGCCGACCTTTTCGCGCTCTTCTGGTCCCCGGCCTCCGCGGCGGCGGACTACGTGGAGAAGGAATGGCGCCGGGCGTTGGAGGTCGCCGCGAACCGCCGACCGGAGGGCGCGTTCGTCTTCCCGTTCCAGTGGTCCCGGCCGGTACCCGAGCCGCCGCTGCCGCTCGTGGATCTCCCGTTCCGGCAGGTCGATCGCTGGTCCACCGCGCTGGACCGCCTCGCGAACCTCGCCCGGGCGAGCGCAGGCACGGGCCCTGGCGCCGCGGGTGCCCGTGCCGGCGCCGCCGCGGACGCCGCTCCCGTCCCGCCGGGCCCGACCGCGTCCGGCGGTCCGCAGGGCCCGAGCGGCTCGGGCGGCCCGAGCGGCCCGAGCGGCCCGAGCGGCCCGGGCCACGCGAGCGGTCCCGGCGGCGAGGCGGCCGATCGGCGCGACGCGGGCACGGTGCCGCGGTGGGTGGACGTCACCTTCCCGGTCTTCTCGCTCGTCCCGGCGCTGTCGGGCGGCAACGTCGAACGGATCGGGGAGTCGCTGCGCACGGTCGTGCCGTTCCTGGAGGATCTCACCGGCCTGCGCTACTACCCGCCGCCGACCTACGTCACAGACGACACGACGGTCACCAGCCTGCGCCGCAACTGCGAGCCGGACGCAAGGCACCTCGCGGACGAGAACACCGGTGACATCCTGCCCGGCGTGCTCGACGTCGAGGACGAGGCGGTGACCGGCCGCGTCCGCGAGCTTCTGCTGATCTTCCACTCCCACGTGTTGGACGTCGGGCCCGGCACCGACCTTGAGCACGTTCGGCGGGAGGCGGCGGGTGGCTTCGTCCGTAACGCCCGCCGCTACCTGGCGGGGCAGCCCACGGACCTCAGCGACGGCCCCGAGCCGCCCCTGATCTGGCGCCAGCGTTGCGCCGAGGACTTCCCCAGCTTCGCCGGTCTGTACTGCGAGCTGGTCACCCGCTACGTCGACCGGCACATCCGGGCGAGCTCGCGTAATCGCATCGACCCCGAGGTACGCGCCAGGCTGGTCGCCGAGCTGGGGCCGCGCGCCGCGGGGGCGATCGAGCGTTCGGTGGGCGGCGTGGTCGTCGACCCGCCGGTCGACCACGCATTCCGGGCCCGGCTCGTCGCCGCGCTGGAGGATCTCCGGCTGCTGGTCGACACCCGGGAGCGGGTCGTCTCCGACTACCTGCGCTCCGGCGCGCCCGCCTTCGGTGTCTTCCGGCATACCGGCGGGGCGGGGCGGTTCGGGCGCTCCGGCATGCTCGTGCCGACGTCCGCGCCGGCCGTGCTCATGGGGGCCGGTGCCTTCGGCCGGATCGCGGCCTCGCTGCGTGGCGACGCGGTCGTGGACGAGCCGACCTGGGACCGGGCCGCCGCGTTCTGCGAGATGGCGCTGGTGCACGAGCACGCCCACGCGGCGATCGCCACCGGCCTGGACGACCACGGTGCCCGGGCCGGTGCGGCCGGCACACCCGCGTGGACGGCGGCCTCCCGGCTGAACGAGGCCCTGGCAGCGTGGACGCAGCGGCACTTCTACCGCCGTGACCCGCGGATGTGGGACGAGTGCGCCCGCTACATCCGGTCGGGCTCGCTGCGGTCCTGGCCGTACCGCGGGGCCGACGTGCTGGAGGAGCGTTACGCGGCCGAGGGCGTCGAGGCCGTCCGCCGCTTCGTCCGGCTGCTGCGCGACTCGCCCGAGGCCGCGCAGGCCCAGTTCGACCTGCTGCTCGCCCGCTAGACGATCAAGTCCTATGTCTGACTGACCCGTCTCGCAGGGTTCCGCCTCAGCGCGCCTTGGTCACGATGCCATTGGCGCCCGTATAGGACAGAAACTGACCTATATCGCGGTTAGCGTCTTCAGCAAGTTGTGGTTCGCGCTCCAGGAGGCAGTCAGATGTCCGTCAAGCCGGTTCCCCAGGGCTACACCACCGTGACGCCGTGGATCATCTCTCGCGACACGGTGCAGCTCATCGCCTACATGAAGAGGGCCTTCGACGCGGAGGAGCTCGCTTGTCTCACCGGTGAGGACGGAAGCGTCGAGCATGCGGAGGTCCGAATCGGCGACTCGGTGGTGATGTTGTTCGACGCGCGGCCGGAGTGGCCGCCGACCCCCGGCTTCCTCCGCCTCTACGCCGAGGACGCCGACGCCGTGCACCGTCAGGCCGTTGCGGCTGGCGGCACCTCGGTCACCGAGGTCACCCATCTGTTCTTCGGTGACCGGGTCGGGCGGGTGCGTGATCCGCTGGGCAACCTGTACTGGATCCAGACCCGTGTGGAGGATCTGAGCCCGCAGGAGATGGAACACCGCCTCAGCGACCCGGAGTTCACCAAGGCGATGGAGTACGTCCAAAGCGCCGACTTCTTCCCCGGCCGGGCCTCTGACCTCGGCTGACAACGTGCCTATGCGTTGGCGAGGGCGTCGGCTTGGAGCACGGCCCCCAGCCATCGCGCCGCCCGCCGGCGGGCGGGACCGGAGTGTCCAGGAACGTGAAGAGGGTGACCAAGATCGTTGTGTGACGAACAACCTGGACACCCTGCTGACCGCACTGTATGTGAAGATCGACGACGAACTGGCGACAGGCCGATGGATGGGCAGGCCACCGCAGTTGACTGATGCGGAGCTGGTCACGCTCGCGGTCGCTCAGGCTCTGCTGGGCTTCGGTTCCGAGACGCGCTGGCTGCGCTACGCGAACTCGCACATGTCCTCGATGTTTCCGTATCTGCCGCAGCAGTCCGGGTACAACAAGCGCCTCAAGGCGGCGTTGCCGCTGGTCAAGAAGGCGATACGGATGCTGGCTGCGGACACGGACTTCTGGTTCGACAATCACTGGATCGTCGACTCCACGCCGGTGCCGTGCGGCATGTCGCGGCCGACGGTGAAGCGGTCGGACCTTGCCGGGTGGGCCGGATACGGATACTGCGCCTCCCACTCGCGGTTCTTCTGGGGCCTGCGCCTGTACCTGGTCTGTGCGCCGACCGGGATGCCGATCCTGTGGGCCCTGGCCAACCCGAAACTCGACGAGCGCGAGGTGCTCCAGGCCATGCTCGACATCGATGCCGGCCTCGTGGCCGACCGGCCGCGGCTGTTGCTCATCTCCGACAAGGGCTTCGCCTCCAAGGAGTTCGAGAACGACCTCGCCCTGCGCGGCATCACCCTGTTGCGCCCGTCGTTCAAGCGGGAGAGGAAGCGCAAGGGCGAGGGACTGCTCAAGTCGGTGCGGCAGCTGATCGAGTCGGTGAACGACACGATGAAGGGCCAGTTGGACCTGGAGCAGCACGGCGGCCGCACCTTCGAGGGCGTCGCCGTCCGCGTCGCCCAGCGCATCCTCGCAATGGCCGCCGCGATCTGGCGTAACCACAAGACCGGCGCGCCGATCATGCGGTCGCTGGTCGCATTCGATCACTGAAGACATCGGACTTGATCGTCTAGTGGCACATCTGCCAAGGCCGGTGCTTCGCAGCCGTTGAGCTGGTCGGCGAGACCCTTATAGATGGCAACCAAAAACACTATGACCGAAAGCGTGACAGTCGCGGCGTTTCGCGAAAATATTTTCACTACCGAATAACGCGACACGCAAAGGAGGACTCAATGCTTCTGGGTCTGGTTCAGTGCGCCATCGATTTCCTCGCCTGGTTCATTTAGGCGGCTCTTCCTGTTCGGCTGATCCGAAAGTCGCTTGCACGTACGGCCAGTCGTTCAGGCGGTGAGCAGTACCACTCGGCCTGTCGGCTGGAATCTTCCAGCCGACAGGCCGAGTGGTACACCGTCGAAGACCGGTCGGGCAAGGCGTCAGATAATCTTGCGGGTTGTTGCTGACGACGCCGACGCCCACGTACCACGCCGTGCTCAGCGAAGCTTGGGGCACACCCCCCAGGAGCCGCCGAACGACTCGCCCGGCTCGAGCACGCGCAGCCCGTTACCGCTGTTGAAGGCATTCGCCGGGCAGGTCATCGGCTCGACGGCGATGCTGCGCCGCCGCTCGCCGGGGGTAAAGGTGTCACCGGTGAACAGTTGGACGAAGGGCCAGGCGGCGTCCTGCCAGATCGTCAGGCTGCCGCCGGCCGCGGTGAGCGTAACGCGGGCCCGGCCGTCCGCCGCCCGCTCGAGACCGGTGAAGCAGGTGTCGAGGACCAGCCCGCCCAGCGGGCGGGGGTCGCGCAGGTCGAACGGCCCGCCGGTGACCTCCTCGGCGCCGACGGGAATGAGGCGCTCGTCGGTCAGCAGGCGGGTCGCCGCGGGCACCGTGACCGTCATGTCGTCGGCCGGTGCGGGTGATCCGTCCGCGCCGGCGAGGACGAAGTACGGGTGGGCGCCCATGCCTACCGGCGCCGCGGTGTCGCCCAGGTTCGTCGCGGTGAGTGAGACGGTCAGCCCGTCGCCGTCCAGCCGGTACAGGGCGGAGAAGGCGACGGTGAACGGGTACCCCGACTGGGCGCGCAGTACGACCTGGGCCCGCGCCGCGCCCGCGTCCAGGCGTTCGAGCTCCCAGCCGAGCCAGCGGGTCAGGCCGTGGCTGGCGTTGCCCAGCGCCACCTCGTTCACCGGGAGCTGGTGGCTCGTCCCGCGGAAGGTGTAGCGGCCGGCGGCGACCCGGTTCGGCCACGGCAGCAGGAGCTGCCCCCGGCCGCGGCCGGCCATCTCCCCGGGGCCGTAGCCGTCGAGCACCGTGACGGCGCCGACCCGGTAGTCGCGCAGGCCGCCGCCGACCTCGGTGACCACCGCGCGGCTCTCGCCGTGGACCAGCTCGAGCTGGCGCCCGGACGGCGCTGTCGTCTCCACCGCACTGCCTCCGTCCCCGTGGCTGCCCGCACGCCCGTGGCCTGGCGCCACGGGACCGGGTGGCCCGGCTCCATCATCGCGATGGCACCCGCCGGCGTCGCGCCGGGCGTCGGCGGTGCCGGGTGGGCCTTCTCACGGGCGAGCGACGCCACAGCATCACGCCGCCCAGCCACCGGCGAGGCGCATGGTTACGCGCCCGGGACGATCTCTCCCCCGCCACCGGCCGCCAGGATTACACTTTCGTCTTGTTTATCGGTGTTTCGGGCGGCGCCCGGTGTCTCGGTGGTCTGTGCGCCGGAAAAGATGAGTGTCCGGATTATTGTGGACGACCCCACTAACGGCGGATTGGTCGATTATCTGCCGTTCTAGGGTGTTCAAATGACCGACAGGCCCGAGAAGCTCGCCGGGTTCGTGGGACTTCTCGCGCGTTGCTGTGCCCGCTACCGATGGCTCGTCCTGGCGGCCTGGTTGGTCGCCCTCGTTCCCGCCGTCCACTACATCCGGGACGGGGGCGCCCGGTACACCCAGGAAGTCGCCCCCGCCGGTTCGGAATCCGCGAGGGCAATGGATGGTGTCGCGCGGGCCTCACCCGGCCGGCATCTCCCCGACGTCGAGACGATCGTCGTCCGGGCCCGCCGCGGCACAGTTGACGGCGGCCGCGCCCGCGACCGGATCACCGCCCTGGTCGCGGAGGTCGGCCGGCTGCCCGGCGTCACGTTCGTCGCCGACCCGGCGGGGCCGCTGGGCGCCGCCACCGCGGGAGTGGATCCGATCAGCGCCGACCGGCGCACCGCGCTGATCTCCGTCCTGATGGACGGCGGCGCGCTCGAGCCCGACCTCGACGACGTGCACCGGGTCATCGAGGCCTCCCGTGCCTACGACGGCCCGGAGTTGCAGGTCGAGGCGTCCGGGTCGGGGGCCACCATGATCGGGTCAGCGCAGCTCTCGTTGGCCCCGCTCGTCGTCGCCGCGTTCGCCGCGCTCGTCCTGCTCGGCGTCACGCTGCGGTCCCGACTGGGCATGCTGGTGTGCCTGCTGCCAGCGGCGGTCTGCACCCTGCTGGCGGTCGCCGTCACCGCGCGCCTGTCGCACACCACCCAGCTGCCGCCGTTCGCTCCCGTCACTGCCGCGGTCCTGGCGTTCGGGACGTGCCTGGGCAGCGCGGTGGTGGTCGTGCACCGGGCCCAGTCGGCCCTGCTGAGCGGGCAGAACCGGCTGCAGGCCGCCGCGTCGGCGACGACGTCCACGGGCGCGGCGGTGGCCGTCGGTGGCCTGGGCGTGAGCCTCGCCCTGCTCGCGGTCGCCGCGCTCGGGCTGAGCGGGTTCGGTGGCCTGGCACTCGCCGCGTCGGGGGCCGCCGCGCTGGCCGTCCTGGTCGTCCTCACCCTGCTGCCGGCGCTGGTCGCCGCCGGCGGGGTGCGGCTGCTCGGCTGGGCCGAACGGCACTACCTGGCGATGGCCGGTGCCGGCCTGGCGCGGCGGCCCGGTGTGCGCTCCTGGTGGGCCGCGCAGGTCGGCCGGTACCCGGCGCTGGTCGTCGTCGCGGCCGGGGTCCTGCTGATGTCGCTGGCCAACCAGACCGACGGGCTTCGCCTCGGCGGTGGCGACGCGGGCACCGACCCGACCTCGATGACCACCCGGCGCGCCTACGACCTGATCAGCGAGGGCTTCTTTCCCGGTCTGAACGGCCCGATCCTGGTGGCCGTCGACCGCGGTGACCCCAGGAGCGTGCCGGGCGGGGGACGGATCGTCCAGCCCGGGGAGGTCGCCGCGGTGCTGCGCGCGACCCCGGGCGTGCGCACCGCCGCGGTGTCACTGGACGACCCCCGCCTCGGGCCGGCCATCGTGCGCGTGCTGCCCGCCGCCGCTCCGCGCAGCCCGCAGGCCAGCGACCTGGTGCGACGGATGCGCGATGACGTGCTGCCCACGGCGCTGCGCGGCAGTGTCACCAACGCCGCCGTCGGCGGGCCCACCGCGATGTTCGACGACGCTGCGAGCAGCTTCCGCTCGACCCTGCCGCTGTTCCTGGCCGTCGTGCTGCTCACCATAGGCCTCGTGACGTTCGCGGTCGCCGGGTCGATACCGCTCGCCTCCGTGCTCGGCGCGGCCGCCGTGCTGAGCGTGCTGGCCTCCGCCGGCATGCTGCGCGTGTTCTTCCAGGACGAGGAGATCGCGCGCCGCCTCGGCGTCATGACCAGCCCCGCCGAGCCGTTCGTGCTCGTGCCGATCATGCTCGCGGTCTTCGGGCTGGCCCCGGGGATGAACCTGGTCCTGCTCACCCGGCTGCGTGCGGGCGGCGGCACCGATCCGGCCGGCTCCGGCACCGGCACCGGCCGTGGGGGAGCGCTGCGGGGCATCGGCCGGGCCTTCGCCCGGCGCCGGGACGGCGCCCGGCCCGACCCGATCCGCGACGGCCGGGACGCCGTCCGCCGGGGCCACGCCGACCTGGGGCATGTGGTGCTGACGATGAATTTCGTGATGCTGTTCGTGTTCCTCGCGATCGCGGCGCAGCCGTCCAGAACGCTGAAGATGCTCGGGTGCGGCCTGGCGATCGGGGTCGCCGTGGACGCCGTCGTGCTGCGCGCCGCCATCCTGCCCGCGTCGGTGCACCTGGGGCAGCGGTGGCAGGGTGATCGCGCGCTGCGCCGCAGACAGGGCGCCGCCGCCAGGGCCGCCGAGCCCGAGGCGGCGACCGTGGCCAAGGCGTCCGCCGCCCATCGGTAGTCGTTTCATAATCGTTCCCGGGGCGAACTTCCCCGGGGCGAACTGTCCCTGGGGCGAATTGTCTCGGGGCGGCGATCTCCCGGGTTTCCGGTAATACTCCTCGCGTACTTGTCCGCCGTACGGGGAGGAGATTCATCGGTGGCTGCCAAGGATCTGAACAAGATAAAGAAGGCGATGGGTCCGGTCGGGCTGGTCACCCCGGCCGGAGCACAGGCCGGTGTGCGTGCGCCAAAGCCCGACATGGAATGGAAGGTCCAAGGCGGTACGGCCCGGGTCTGGCTCGGGGCCGGGAACAAGGGACTGGTTCGCCCCGTCCTGCTCGCCGACGGCTTCAACATGGGGCCGACGGATTTCGACTGGCTGTGGGAGGGGCTCGACGGCGATCCGTTCCGTTTCCTGACCGAGCTGCGTGAGCGCGGCCAGGACGTCGTCCTGATCGGTTTCGACGAGCGCAGCGCGTCGATTCTCGACAACGCCAGGGTCGTCGCCGAGATCATTCTCCGTGCCATCGGGGAGCGGCAGGGCGACCAGCCGCTGACGGTCGGCGGGTTCAGCATGGGTGGCCTGGTCACCCGCTACGCCCTCGCCAAGCTCGAGATGGAGCGGATGGACCACCAGACGGCCCTCTACCTGTCCTTCGACAGCCCGCACCGTGGTGCGTCCGTGCCGATCTCGCTGCAGGCGATCGCGCACATCCTCGCCCCGATCCACGACGCCTTCTCGAAGCAGGTCAACAGCCCTGCCTCCCGGCAGCTGGTCTGGCGGCACATCGAGAACGCCGACGACCAGCCGCGCGTCGATCCCCTTCGCGTGGAGTTCCTGAAGGCCCTGGAGCGGGTCGGCGGCTGGCCGCAGCGGCCCCGCAAGATCGGGGTCGCCAACGGTGTGGGCGACGCCCGGCGCAACGGCATCCCGCCGGGCGTCGAGGCGCTGCGCTGTACCGGGCCGTTCTTCAAGGACAGCGTCCTGTACACGCAGGCCGGTGGCCGCGACCGGGTCGTCGCCGAGCTCCGTGGGCTGCTCGGGGAGAAGGACATCACCACGAACGACTTCCCCGACATCGACGGGGCGCCCGGCGGCACCCTGGACTCGTTCGGCATTCTCGCGGACGCGCTCAAGGACGCCGGCGAGGGCGTGGACGTCGCACACCGGATCGTGTGCTTCGTGCCGTCCGTCAGCGCGGTCGCGGTTCGCGGCGTCGAGACGAACGACGACCTCTACACCGACATCAACGCCCTGTCCCCGTCCGAGAGCGAGCTGGACGAGTTCCTGTGCTCGTCGCGTGCCACGGCGCATTCGGCGATGACCGAGCAGCTCGGTAGGTGGGTCATCGACCGCATCGCGCGGTGACCCGGGCGCGGGCGGGCGGGGAGTCGGACCGCCCGCCCGCGGCTCCGGCCGACCAGTCCGTCGAACCCATTGACCGACATGCCGGCGCAAGACTGGACGGATGCCCCCGCCGGCGGCATCGTTGCCCGCGGTTGCTCCGCGACGACGGCCGTCATGAGGGTGGGTCAGTGCATCCGGGTGAGTCAGTGCAGGACCGGACCGAGTCACGCCTTGACCGCATCCGCGGCTCCGCCCCGCCCAGGCGGCACGACGCGCGGACCATCGCGGCGCTGACCCGCAATCCGGGTTGCGCGCGCCGCGGGGTGCTCGACGCCGCCGGCGTCGACAAGGACCTCCTCGCCCGCCAGGTGGGCTTCCCGGCCGCCTTCGGCCAGTCGCGCTTCGCGATCGTCCGTGGCAACGTCTTCGAGGCCCGGGTCAAGGCCGACGGCTGCGCCGACCTGCTCCGCATGTTCCATGAGTGCCTCGGGAGCGAGCCCGGGGGGACCGAGCCCGGGGGAACAGCGGCGGGCGAGCCGCTGCTCGTCACCGGCGACGCCGAGCCCAACGAGACCCTGGCCGCGCGCCACGAACGCACCGTCGCCGCGCTGCGCACGGCCAGCGGTACCGACCGGCCCGTCCTGATCACCCACCCGCTGCTGCGTCTCGCCGTCGGCGGCCAGGACGTCCACCTCGAACCGGACCTCGTCCTCGTCCGTCCCGGCGGGCTGTTCCACGTGGTCGAGATCAAGTCCTTTCCCGTCATCGACGGCCAGGCGGAGGGCGAGAAGGTCGCGGCGGCCGCCATCCAGGCCGCGGTCTACGTCCTGGCGCTGCGTCGGCTGCTCGGCCGGCCGGACGCGGTGTCCCATGACGTGGTCCTGGTGTGCCCCAGGGACTTCTCGAACGCCCCGATGGCGACCAGGATCGACGTCCGGCGCCAACTTCTCGTCCTCGACCATCAGCTCGCCCGGCTCAGCGCCGTCGACGCGCTGGTCGCCGCGCTCCCGCCGGACCTGACCTTCGATCTCGCGCCGGGGCCCGACGGCCGGCCGACCCGCCCCGCGGCCGAGCTCGCCGCCGGGCTCAGTCGTCTCGACGCCCGGTACACGCCGGACTGCCTCTCCATGTGCGAGCTGGCGTTCCGATGCCGGCACGAGGCCGCGGGCCGGACCGCCGCGCTCGGCGCGAGCGTGCGCGAGGAGCTGGGCGGTGTCGAGACCGTCACCGAGGTGCTCGAGCTCGCCGCCGGCACCCGTGCACCCACCGCGGACCAGGCCGAGGCGGCCGACCGGCTGCGCACGACAGCCCGGATGTACGCCGCGGGACTCGCGGCGGGACCCGCCACCGAGCACGCGGCGGGGGATCGCGGCCCGACCCCATGACGGCGATCAGCTCGTACGCCCGTGCGCTGGCGGCGGCGTCCGGAACCGCGGTGCCGACCGCCACCGTCCGGCACGTGCACCTCGCCGCGCGCCCGCTGATTCTCGTGCCGCTGGCGATGGCCGGTGAGGCGAACGCGCCGCTGGCCGCCATGGTGGGCACCGAACGCGAGCGCCCGGAGCTGCTCGTCGTGCCCCAGCCCCGCAACCGCGACCTGCGGTTCACCTTCGCCGCCCGCCTGGCCGAGATTTTCCTCCCCTACGTGCTCGGCTTCGCCGCTGACATCGAGGAGCTCACGAACGGGCCACGGAGCGTCGACGCGCCGCAGCTGATCGTCCCGAACCAGGCCGGGGTCGCGTTCGTGCGGCTCTTCGGACGTTCCACCCGGTTCCGCGCGACCACCGGCGACTACGCCGTGGAACCGAGCGTGCCACTGCTCGGCCGGTGGCTCACCTTCTTCGCGGAGCGGGCCGAAGTGCCCGGCTCGTCCCTGATGCCGGCGGCCACGGAGATGCTCTCCCTGCACTGGGCGACCGGGCAGAGCGCGCTGGAGGACGCGAACCTCGCCGCGCTCATGGGCTGGATCGACCCGCCCGCGGGCGCCGACGGCCCGGCCGCGGCCCGCCTGGCCGAGGACCCTCGACACTGCCCGCCGGCCGGCCCGACGACCGACCCCGGGTTCGACAACGAGGTGCTCGCCCCAGCGATCGCGGCCTACGACGCCGTGACGGACCCGTCCCAGCTGCCCGACGCCGTGAAGCGGCTGGAAGAGGCGCTGCACAGCCAGCTCCGGCCGACCTGGGACCTCGTGTGGCGCGCCCTCGACCGGCTCCGCGCGCTGCCCGGCGGCGCGTCGGTGCCGGGGCGGTGGGAGGTCGACCGCTCCCGGTACACCGGATTCCACACCTACATGATCGAGGAGGGCCTGCCGCAGGCCCGGCGGGACGGCGCGGTCGCCGCCGCGCGCCGCCTGAACCGGATGGAGCGGGCCCAGGCCTCCTACGACGCCGAACGCGCCTTCGACGACCCGCTCGTCATGGCCGACCACCGGGTCACCGGCGAGGCGTTCCTCGGCTCGGTCGTCGCCGTCGACCGTGATCGCAGGGTGCCCAACGGACGCGGCAAGGGCCGGCTGGTCACCCGCCCGCTGGTGACGCTGCGCACCGAGGACCCGGTCCGGCTGGCGCTCGGCATGAAGGTCGTCGCCACCCGACGCCGCCGGCAGGAGTGCGTCGTCACCGCCCTCGAGCCGTGCGACGCCGGCATCCTGGTCACCCTGGAGGCGCAGAACGGGATGGGCCGGTCGGCGGCGCCGGCCCCCGGTTCCGTCCCGGAGGTCGGCGAAAGCCTCTGCTACAGCAGCGTGCTGGCGGACGGCGTCCGCTCCGCCACCATGCCGGAGGCGGAGGACACCCCGTGGACGCACGGCGGCCCACCGCAGCCCTACGAACCGAGCGAGCAGGACACGGCGGAGGCCTGGGAGTGAGCGCGGCTTCGGTGACCTCGTCGGCTTCGGCGGCGGAGGAGGCCGAGCGGGTCATCCAGGCGATTCTGGGCGACCTGCGGCGCGGCCACAGCCGCGGGGTCATCGTCGACTCGCCGCCCGGCGCGGGGAAGTCGACCCTCGTCGTCCGGGCGGCCGCGGTCATCGCCGGGTCCGGCGAGCCGCTGATGATCGTCGCGCAGACCAACGAGCAGGTCGACGACCTGGTGGAACGGCTCGCCGCGCGGCTCGCCGACGAGGTTCCCCACGCCCGGGTCGGCCGGCTCGGCCGGGCGGGATACGCGCCTTCGGCCCGCATCGCGAACCTGCCGAACATCGTCACCGCCAGCGACATCGCCGGCCTCGGTGATCCCGAAGTGACGATCTCCACCGCGGCGAAGTGGGCGTACGTCCGGGAGGGGACCTGGCCGTGGGCCATCGTCGACGAGGCGTACCAGATGCGCTCGGACACCCTGCTGGCCATCGCCTCCCGCTTCGAGCGGGCGCTGTTCGTCGGTGACCCGGGCCAGCTCGACCCGTTCTCGACGGTCGCGAACGACCGCTGGCACGGCCTGGTCTGGAACCCCACCCAGAGCGCGGTGGCGGTGCTCCAGCGGGCGAACCCCGACCTGCCCGTGCACCGCCTGCCCGTCTCCTGGCGCCTGCCGCACACCGCCCAGTCGGTCGTCGCGGACGCCTTCTACCCGTTCGTCGGCTTCCGGACGGGCACCGGCCCCGGCGAACGCGCCCTGACGATCCCGGGCCACGCCCGCGGCCCCGCCGACGAGGTGCTCGACCTCGCCGCCGCGACCGGATGGGGGCTGCTCGAGTTGCCGGCCCGGCACACCGTCCGCACGGACGCCGAAGCGGTGAGCGCGGTGGCCGACGTCGCCCGGCGGCTCGTCGAACGCGGGGCGAGCGCGCGATCGGGCACCGACGAACGGGCCGTCACCCCCGACCGGGTCGCGGTGGGAGCCGCCCATCGCGACCAGGTCGTCGCCATCCGCGCGGCGCTCGGTGACCTCGCCGACGGCGCCGGGCCGGGGCAGGTCGTTGTCGACACGGCCAACCGCCTGCAGGGGCGGGAGTACGACGTCACCGTGGTGCTGCACCCGCTTTCCGGGCGGCGGGACGCGACCGCGTTCCACCTGGAGGCCGGCCGGCTGTGCGTCCTCGCCTCCCGGCACCGGCAGGCGTGTGTGGTGGTCGCCCGGGCCGGCATCCGGGACCTGCTCGACACCCATCCGACCAGTGACCCGGTGCACCTGGGGGAGCCGGTGAAGTTCCCGGACGGCTGGGCCGCGAACCAGGCCGTCCTGGCCCACCTCGCGTCCAGGAGCGTCCAGGCCGGCGGCGCGGCTTACGCCGCCAGATAGCCGCGGCGGACGGCGTCACCCACGAGCTGGCTGACGTACTCCCACAGGGCGTGCGAGCCCTCGGAGATCACGCGCTGGTGGGCCAGGACGTCCTCGGCCCGCACGCCGTGGGTCTGCCAGCTCCCGCCGCCCGTCGCGTAGTTCAGGATCAGCGGCTGGACCCGGTCCAGGGCGCGGGCGAAACGCGCGTCGGGGGTGCGCCGGGCCTCGAACTCCTCCCACAGGCTGCGCAGCTGTACGGCCTGATCCCGCGGCAGGCGGGGGAACAGCTGGTCGGCGGCCGCTCGCTCCCGCGCCTCCTGCTCGGCCGCCCCGGCGGGATCGTAGAGAAACGTGTCCCCCGCGTAGATCTCGACCAGGTCGTGGACGAGCAGCATCCGCAGGACGCGGCCGGTGTCGACCTCCTCGTCGGCGTACTCGCCGAGCACGATGGCCATCATGGCCAGGTGCCAGGAGTGCTCGGCGTCGTTCTCCTGGCGTGATCCGTCGGCGAGCACGCTTCGCCGCAGCACCGACTTGAGCTTGTCGATCTCCAGGATGAACGCGAGCTGCCGCGCGAGGCGCGAGTCGGGTGCGGACGGGAGAACGGCGACCGGTTCACCCGGCGAGGGCTGTGACTTCGCTTCTCCTGAGAGCGGGGACTGCGACACCTGGCCTCCTCGTATTGCCTGCGCGCCTGCCGGCCGCCGTCCCGCCGTGCCCGCGGTCCGGGTGTTCGCCGGCTCGCGGGCAGGCCGGGAACCGGCGCCAGCCCTCAGTGTGCGCGGATTCGGGGGTAGGTGCGTCATCTTGCGGTGTGAACAGAGTCCGATCATCTATCGGGTTGACAATGATGCGGTCATGGTTGATTCCTACCGTGCCTCCATTGCTCGTGCGTGGAGAGTTGCTCCGGGCCTAGCGGAGGGTGATCACGGTTTCGAGGTAGGTGGCCGGCAGTGCGACCGCGTCCTGATCGCCGCGGTACCGGTCCCAACGTCGCGCGAGGTCCGTGAGATCGGCCGCGAGGTTTCTCCGCTCCGCCGGGTCGAGCGACTCGAACGCCACGTGAGTCGGCCCGTACCAGCGTCGGAAGAACTCCGCGAACTCCTCCGCGGCCGAGAACCGGAAGGTGCAGATCCGTTCGGTCGAGCGGGCGTCGGCGATCGCACCGCCGAAGAGATCGGCGAGGTGCGGCTCGGTTCCCCACAGCAGCGGGGACGGCACCCCGGGCGGGCCTGGGACGCGTGCGGTGATGACCCGGAACATGTCGCCGATGAACCCGTCTGGTCGCCATGACGCGAGTGCCACCGTCCCGCCCGGGCGCGCGGCACGCACGATCTCGTGGGCGGTGCGCTCGTGGTCGGGAGCGAACATCGCGCCGAAGGCACTGAGGACCGCGTCGAACGAGTCGTCGTCGACCGGCAGGTCCTGGGCGTCGCCGACGCGGAACTCGACGTCGAGACCCTCGGCGCCGGCGCGCGTCCGCGCGTCCGCGAGCAGCTCGGGGACGTAGTCGATGCCGACGACCCGCGTCCCGGACCGGGCCGCCGCGATGGCCGCGTTCCCGGTGCCGCAGGCGACGTCCAGCACATGCCAGCCTGCCCGCAGGTCGGCGGCGTCGGCCAGCAGCTCACTCGTGAGCACGATGCGGGACGCGACCATCGCGAAGTTGCCGCTGGACCAGACCCGTTGCTGCCGGGTCCGTGATGTCGGCCAGGTCCGGTCGGGCCGGTGGGGTCTGTGTGGTGGCCATGAAGGTGCTCCTCCCGCGGGGCGCCGTGTGGGCACGACGTCGTCGGCCACGAGGATGCGTCGCGCACGATCCAGCCGACGAGTACCGATCCCGTACTGGTCCTGTCCTGCTGTGTTGTGATGCCTGCCTGCCGCCCGCATCCACGGCCTGTCCAGGCCAGGTACGGGCACGGGTCGGGCACGGGTCGGGCACGGGTCGGGCGGGGCGGTGCGGGCGAAGGCGAGGCGGGAGCGGGACCGTGAGTGCGGGCCAGGGGTGCGGACCGGTACGGGATCTGTACTACCGCCGGCGTCCACCCAGGTGCGACCCTCCGGGTATGGCCCGCCACGCCGAGTACTGTCCGATCGCCGTCGGCGTCGAGGTCGTAGGGGACCGATGGACGCCCCTCGTCCTCCGCGAGCTCAGTATCGGCGCGAGCGGGTTCAACGAGATCCACCGCGGCCTGCCGAGGCTGAGTCGGACCCTGCTTGCGCAGCGGCTGCGGACGCTCGAGCGGCGTGGCCTGGTGCACCGCGCCGCGGCCGTGCCGGGGCGGCAGGTCCGGTACTCGCTGACTCCGGCCGGAACGGCGCTGGCGTCCGTGGTCTGGGCACTCGGCCAGTGGGCGGCTCGCAGACCCGAGCGACGAAGACTGCGATGGCCTGGCCCTGATGTGGCGCATGCACCAGTGCGCCGTCGGTAGCTCGCTGCCCGACCGGCGGACCATCGTGCATCTTGTCCTCAGCGGCGCAGGAGCGGCCGAGGGGTGGCTCGACATCGACGAGCGCACCGTGACCGTGTGCCGGGAGGACCCGGGCCGGGACGTCGATCTGACCCTCGAGGCCGAGACCGCGCACATGCACCGTTGGCTGGTGGGGGTCGCGTCCTTCCGCGAGCTCACGGTGGACGGGCACGTGCGCCTGCATGGTCCCGCCCGACTCGTGCGGGCGTTCCCGGAGTGGTTCAGCACCACCGCCTTCGCGGAGGGGCTGCGGCGGGGCAGGCTACGCCGCGATCAGGAGGCTGTCTCGCCCTGAGGTGCCCCGGCCGCGGGCCTCGGGCCGGCCACACCGGCTGGCTCGGCCACGTCGGCCAACTCGTCCATATCGGCCGATTCGGCCCTGCCCGCCGATTCGTCCAGGTCTGATTCGTCCAGGTCAGCCGAGTCGGCGATGCCCGCCGACTCGGTGAGGCCCGCCGATTCGGCGATACCAACCGATTCGGCCATACCCGCCGACTCCGCCAGGCCGGCCGAGTCGGTGGTGCCCGCGGGCCCCGCCGGCCGAGGTGTCTCGGCCAGCCTGGCGGCCTCGTTCTTCGCCGCTTCGGCCTTCGCGGCCTCGAGGCCGGACATGGTGCGCAGCGGGACCTCGCGCAGCATCAGCGCCAGCACCAGACCGAGCAGGAGCACGCCGACGCCGACCAGGAACATCACGTCCATCGCGTCGGAGAAACCGACCATGAACGGGTGGGCGATGGCCTTCTCGATGGACTGGAGGAAACCGGTGTCGTCCAGCGAGCCACTCGACGTGACCTGCTGGAGCTGGTCCGGGTGCGCCGCGACCGCCGCGGCGAATTCCGGGGTGCCCTCCGCCGCCGAGTAGGCGTCGGCGATCCTGGACGGTGCGGCACCGAAGAGGATCGAGAGGAACATCGCCGTCCCGAGCGTGCCGCCCATCTGCCGGAAGAAGGTCGCCGAGGCGGTCGCGACGCCGATGTCGCGCGGCGCGACGCAGTTCTGCATGGCCAGGACGAGGGTCTGCATGTTCAGCCCGAGCCCGGCGCCGAACAGCAGCATGTACAGGTCGGTCTGCCACAGGGGGGTGTCGGCGCCGACGAACGACAGCAGGCCGAGTGCGACGAGCAGCGCCACGCATCCGATGATCGGGTAGCGGCGGTACCGGCCGCTGCGCGCCGTCAGCCGTCCGGACGTCATCGACGCGGCCATGACCCCGAGCATGAGCGGGAGCAGCAGGAGGCCCGCCTTGGTCGGCGACGCGCCCTTGACGATCTGCAGGTACAGCGGGAGCGCGGCCAGCCCGCCGAACATTCCGATACCGACGACGATCGAGAGCGCCGAGCTCACCGAGAACGTGTGGATGCGGAACAGCCGCAGGGGGATCAGCGCGTCGTCACCCATCCGCTGCTCGGCCCAGACGAAGCCGGCCAGGCCGGCGACGCCGATCACATAACAGGCGATCGAGGCGATCGAGACCCAGCCCCACTCGCGGCCGCGCTCGGCGACCAGGAGCAGCGGGACGACCGCGGCCACGATCGCGCCCGTACCCCACCAGTCGATCTTCGTCGACCCCCGTTGGGTGGTCGGGCGCAGCACCCTGTTGACGACGACCAGGGCGATCAGGCCGATCGGGACGTTCACCCAGAAGATCCATCGCCAGCCGGCGAGGCCGAGCACGCTGTCGCGGCCCGACAGGAAGCCGCCGATGACCGGACCGGCCACGCTGGAGGTCGCGAACGTCGCCATGAAGTACGCCATGTACTTGGGACGCTGCTGCGGCGACACGATGTCCGCCATGATCGACATCGCGAGCGCGAAGAGCCCGCCGGCGCCGAGGCCCTGCAGGGCTCGGAACCCGGCGAGCACGTACATGTTGGACGCGATCCCGCACAGCACCGAGCCGACGATGAAGATCGAGATCGCGAGCATGAACAACGGCTTGCGGCCGTAGATGTCGGACAGCTTGCCGTACAGCGGCGTCGTGACGGTGGAGGTGATGAGGAAGGCGGTCGTCACCCAGGCCTGCGCGGACAGCCCGTGCAGGTCGTCCCCGATGCTTCGGATGGCCGTCGCGACCACCGTCTGGTCGAGCGCGGCGAGGAACGTCCCGAGCAGCAGCGCGGTGACGATCGTCATGATCTGCCGGTGGGTCATCCCCCCGCTCGGTGCCGCGGGCGTCGGCGCCACGGTCTCGGCGGTCATCGGCAGTCCTCCCTGGTCGAAGGACCCGTGCCGGTGTGGCCCGAGGGTGCGTCGTGGGCGTCCTGGGTCCTTGTCATTCCGGACAGCGCGCTGGTCGGCTTCGTCGTCCAGGCGGGCTGGTGGGCCTCCATGTCGTCACCGAACCGGCGCAGCATGGTGGCGAAGGTGACGAGGTCCTCGCTGCTCCAGCGGGCGAGCATGCCCTGGTAGCGCTCGTTGCGAACCTGGAGATGATCCCGGTAGACCTGCTCGCCGGCCTCGGTGACATACAGCACCACCGCCCGGCCGTCGTCGGGGTCGGCGCGCCGCTCGACGTAGCCGGTGCGTACCAGCGCGGCGATCTGCCTGCTGACGGTCGACGGGTCGGACTGGACCGAGGTCGCGAGGGCGCCGAGGCGCATCGGGCCGCCCGCGGCCAGGTGCGAGATGAGGATCTGCGCCGCCCACTCCACGTCGTGGCGCGCCTTGGCGAGGAGTTGGGCCCGGGCGCGGGTGAGCCCGCGCATCAGTCGGGCCAGATCATCCGCGAGCTGCGCGACCTGCTCTTCACGTTCGATCGGGGTGTCGTGTGGGGCGGTGGCGATCGTGGGCGCCCTGCCGCCGGGTGCCTTGCTGTCTGTGGTCGCTGTCTCGTCCATGCTCGCGGAGCTCTCCCTGCCGTCGGTGGCCGCGGTGTCTCGTGAACCGCCGGCGTCGACCGGCGACGGCTAACGTGGTCGGCAATTGGCTGCAGCATACAATTAATGCCCCGGCGAATGGCGACCCCGCATCACGCCGCGTTTACGTGATCCGACTCACAGTGTCTCAAGGATAGGTCTGGTCAGAGGGCCTGGTGATCAGTGGACCATGGAGCGCAGCACCGTGTCGGCCTTCAGCGAGAGCTGCTCGGCCTGGGAGAGGAGCGCATCAGCCCGCGCGTCCAGGGAACGCTGCGACTCGGTGAGCTCGTGATCGGTCAGGACGTCCGCCGCGTCGCCCAGGCCGGCACCGGTACCCGTACGCGGGCCGGCGCCCGCATTCGGGCCGGTTCCCCTGCTCGCGCCGTTTCCCGTGTTCGGGCCGGGCCCGTTGCCCGGTGCGCCGCCCGGCTGACCCTGCACGCCGCCGGGGCCGGCGGCCCGCGCCAGTGGCCGGCCCTCCCGGGGCAGGCGGGCGGTGGTCGCCGCCCGCCGCGGGCGTGACTCCATCCCGGGGGCACGCCGGGGCCGCGGCGCCGTCCCCCGGGGCGGTCCGGCCTCCGGCCGCCCCGCGGTGGCATGCCCGGCGAGCTCCGGCTGCCCAGGGTGACCTGGCTGCCCGAGTCCAGGATGCCCGGAGTGGCCGTTGGCCTCATGTGTTCCGCCGGGCCCGCGCCGGCCGCGGGCCGCGCTCCGGTCGGCCGCCTTCTTGCTGGCGCCGGCCGCGCCCCCGCCGCCCGAGCCCTTCCTGGCCGGGCTCTTGCTGGCCGGGCTCTTGCCGGCCGAGCGCTTCCCGGGCGAGTCCGGGTCAACCGAGCCCTTGCCGGCCGCGTGCCCGGAGATCGTGGCCGCTTTCGCGCTGGCGGTGTGCAGCGAGTGGATGCGGGCGTCGAGCCGGTCGCGGTCGTCGACCAGCTTCGCGAGCTCGCAGTGGATGCGGTCGAGGTCGTTGTGCAGGCGGCGGCACTGCCGGCGCTGCGCGCGGTCGGTGCTGGCGCGGCGCCCCCGGCTCAGGTCGGTGCGCAGCGTCTCCAGGTCGCGGTGGAGCAGGTCCTCGAGCCGGGAGAGCTGGCCCTGCGACTGGCGGGCCCGCAGCCGGGACAGCTGCCCGGTCACCAGCGGCGAGGTCGCGAGCGTCCGCACCCCGAAGATCATGATCATCAGGCCGGCGATCTGCCCGGCGACGGCGAGCGGCCCGACCCGCAGCATCCCGCCGAGCAGGAACACGCCGATGGCGACGCCGGCGAGGGGCTCCATGCTCACGGCGGCCGGCAGCGAGGCGGGCAGCGGGGCCATCTCGTAGGCGCTCTGCAGGAGCAGGCCGCTGGTCAGCGCCACCACGACCACCGCGTACGTCTGCCACGAGGTCGGCAGCGCGCCGATCCCGGACGTCTCCACGAGCCTGCCGACCCCGCCGACGAGGGCCCCCTGCAGCGCGGAGAGCAGGCCGGCCCCGCCGGCGAGCATGGTGGCGCGGCGGGCCGGGTCCAGCCGGCGGGTGCCGAGCACCGCCCACATGGCCAGGCCGCCCACCGACGCGCCGGTGAGGATCCAGCCCACGGTCGTCGCCGCGTCGACATCACCCTGGTGCGGATCCCCGGCCAGCAGGAAGGTCGCCAGGCCGAGCGCTGTCGCGGCCGCGGCGGCCCAGTCGCGCCGCGGAACCCGTCTTCGGGCCCAGACGGCCGCCAGTGGCAGCGCGAACAGCAGCTGGCACACCTGAAGTGGGGCGACGAACGCGATCGTCGAGCGGGCCAGCGCGGCCGCCGCCGCGAACGTGCCGATCGCCGAGAGGCACACGCCGACGTCCCAGAGCGGACGGCGGACCAGCCAGAGCAGCAGCCTCAGCCGCAGCACGTTCTCGGGCGGCGCGTGGAACGCGACACGCTGCTGGATCACCGCGGATACGCCGAAGCACACCGCGGATACCAGGCCCAGCAGGTAGGTCGTCACCATCTCTAGTCTCGTCCCGCGCCGGGCGGCGCTGTCTGTGAACATCCTGCCCGATCCACGGAACACCGTGGCAGGCGCCTTCCGGAGGATCACCACCGGATACAGGTGGTTGATCCAGCCGTGTCCGGTTGGTGGTCTCTTCGCGTTTCTGACCGCCGACGCACGCGGAGGTGAGGGCCCGCAGGCCACGCCGGAGGCAACAGTATGGGACGGCCCCCCGACCCACGGCCACGCGGGAGCCGAGGTCGCGCCCCCCGTCGACGGTGCGCGGCGGCCCAGCTCACGCTGTCGCGACCGGCACCTCTGGGCGAGCGGCCCTCCTCCGTGAGTGGACCCGGTCGGGGCACGTGCGGCATCCACGCGGCGCTGAGTCCGGGCGGGTGCTGGGCGGCTCGCGGAAATGCCGCGGCCACCTCCGTGAGATCGGCGCACGCTCAGGTCGGCTGGTCCGTCACCGTGACCTGGATCTGCCGGTTGTTCCCGTCGCGGTCGATCCCCAGGGCCACCGTGTCCCCGGGGGCGACCGCCCGCAGCCGCGCGCTGAAGTCCTCCGCGGAGGAGACCGGTTTGCCGTCGAAGGACAGGATCACGTCCCCGGGACGCAGCCCCGCCTTCTGCCCGGGGCTGTTGTCGGTGACGTCCAGGACAAGCGCCCCGCTGTCGACGTCCAGCCCCAGGGTCGCGGCGATCTGGGGTTGGAGGGTGGTGAGCTGGACGCCGACGAAGGCGTGCCGCACCTTGCCGGTAGCGAGGAGCTGCCGGACCGCGTCGACCACCGTCGCCGACGGGATGGCGAATCCGAGGGAGACGGCGCCGCTCTGCGGCGGTACGTACGCCTCGCTGATGCCGACCACGCGTCCCTGACCGTCCAACAGCGCCCCGCCGGAGTTGCCCGGGGAGATCGCGGCATCCGTCTGGATCAGGTCGACCGCCGGGCTGCCCCCGCCACCGCCGGAGGCGGGCAGGATGCGGTTGAGCCCCGAAACGATACCGGCGGTCACGCTGTTCTCCAGCCCCAGCGGGCTGCCGATGACGACGGCCAGCTCGCCGACCCGCGGAAGCTGCTGGCGGAATGTCGCCGCCGGCAGTCTGGTCCGATCGACCCGGACCACCGCGATGTCGCTGATCTCGTCCGCGGCCTGGACGTCCCCGGCCATCCGCCGGCCGTCGGCGAACGCCACCTGCACCGACCCGTTCGAGGCCGACGCGACGACGTGCTGGTTGGTGACGATCACGCCGTCCTGCCGGTAGACGACGCCGCTGCCCAGCTCCGACCCGGCGATGATCGTGACGACCGACGGCTCGACCCGGGACACGACGTCGGGAACGTCCACCGATCCCGCCGCGACCGCCCCGGACGCCGCCCCGGCCTGTCCCGACGCGCCTGCCACCAGGAACGAGATCAGCGCGAGCAGGCAGACGAGCAGTTCCGCTGCCCGGCCATGTCTGGCGTGCGGTCCGAATTCCATCGCTGTCCCCGTCCGTCGCTCCTTGTGCGCTTCCGCCGGCGCCCCGGACCAGACAGAGATGCCCCGTCCAGCCCCGGTTCGCACACCAGCGGCGAACGGATGGTCACGCGGCCAGGGACTGCGATCAGCGCCCGTCACGGCTTCCGCCCCGAGCCGCTCTCCCTGGTCGAGGAGAAGAACGAACGGCCTGGCGAACGCGTGTCGCTGTCGGTGACTGCCAGCCACGCTTGGTGAGATCTGGCCCGTGCGGGCTGTCGTCGATTGCCGACCGGGACGTCGCCGGCCGCGGCTCGGTGTGGCGATGTTCGCGGCCGCTGCGGCGGTTGCGGGGTTGTGCGGTGCGTTCACAGCCTGCGGAGCCGCCCGGCCATCCGGCGCGGATGCCGGTGGCGGTCTGGACGTGCGCGCGGAGAACGCGAAGCTGCCGGGAGACTGCGGGCTCGCGCGGCTGGGAACCGCCCACCAGGTCGAGGGCTGGTTTGACCGGACCAGCGTCGCGCCCGGCGAGCCGGTGCGGCTGTTCTCGTCGACCACGGCGCAGACGCTCACGGTGTCGGTCTTCCGGGTCGGCTGGTACGACGGTCACGGGTGCCGGCTGGTCGAGCATCGGGGCCCGTTGCCGGGCGTCCGGCAGCCGGTGCCGGGCCCGGCGCCGGGAACGAACACGATCGCCACGTCATGGCGGCAGACGACGACGTTCGCGACGTCGTCCTGGCCGGCGGGCGACTACCTGATCCGGCTGGACGACGCCGACGGCTGGCAGGCCTACGTCCCGCTGACCGTCCGCGGCCCGGCGCAGCCGGGCCGGATCGTGATCCTCAACGCGGTCACCACCTGGCAGGCCTACAACGCCTGGGGAGGCTACAGCCTCTACCACGGACCGTCCGGGCGGTTCACCGACCGTGCCAAGGTGGTCTCCTTCGACCGGCCCTACGACTTCGGGGACGGCGCCGCGGACTTCACCGGCAACGAGCAGCCGCTGGTGATGCTCGCCGAGCGGCTGGGTCTGCCCGTCCGGTACGCGACGGACATCGACCTGCACGCCGACCCGCACCTGCTCGACGGGGCCCGCGCGGTGATCTCCCTGGGTCATGACGAGTACTACAGCCGGGAGATGCGCGCGGCGCTGACGGCGGCACGCGACCGCGGGGTGAACATCGCGTTCCTCGGCGCGAACGCGGTGTACCGCCGTATCCGCCTGTCGGCGTCGCCAACCGGGCCGAACCGGACCCAGGCCGGATACAAGATCGCCGCCGAGGACCCACTGTACGGGGTCGACAACTCACGGATCACCGCCAACTGGCCCTCCCCACCGAACGCCGACCCGGAGAGCTCACTGACCGGCGGCATGTACCAGTGCAATCCGGCCCACGCGGACATGACGGTGTGGAACCCCCGGCACTGGCTCCTGGCCGGCACCGGCACCGCGACCGGCGACCGCATCCCCGGGGTGATCGGGCCCGAGTACGACCGGGTCGACGCATCGGTGCCAACCCCCGGCCAGATCGAGGTGCTCGGTCACTCGCCGGTGACCTGCCGGGACGATCCCGACTTCGCCGACGTCACCTACTACACGGCGCCCTCCGGTGCCGGTGTCTTCGACGCCGGCACCAGCGCCTGGGTGTGCGCCCTCAACGACGTCTGCGGTCCCGGCGTCCACGGCCCGGCGCCCCGGGCCTTCACCACCCAGGTCACGGCGAACCTGCTCCGGGCCTTCGCCGCCGGCACCGCCGGGCGGGCGCACCCGGCGGCCCGCGCCGTGCCGACCGACTACCGCGAGAAGGCCGACGGGGTCGAACGCTGAGCGCCGCGCACGCCGTGCTGCTCGTGCCCGGATCGGCGCAGGCGACATCCCGTCGGCGACCACCCGCCGAAGCGCAGGCGGGCCGGAACAATCAAGCCGGCCTTCGCTGAAGTCCGCGTGGACGCGGTACGGGGCCGCCCCGTTGGGGGCGCCGCTACTGGTACCCGCGAATCTCGCGGAACGCCTCGGGCAGCGACGACGACCGCGCGTCGAACATCTCGCCGCCGGTCCACTGCGCGATGTCGCGCATCTCCTCGACCCGGGCGTCGCCGAACACCACGGTGAACGTCCGCACCGCCCGTGCAGTCCCGGGCAGGGCCGTATAGGAGGAGTGGAAGGCGTCCGCGTCGACCCCCTGGTTGTTCTCCCCGTCGGTCATCAGCACGATCGAGGTCAGGAAGTCCGGTTCGCGGCGTACCGCGGTCTCGGCGTAGGAGTAGGCCGAGGTCATCGCGGTGTAGATCGCCGTGCCGGAGCCCAGGGTCAGCCCGTCGGCCGCGGCGGAGATCGCCGTCAGGCCGGCCGAACCCGGCTCGGGGTCGTCGACGGTGAACTCGAGGGTGTCATGCACGGCACCGCTGAACGTGATCAGGGTGACGCGTTCGCGGCCGCGGAACCGGGTGAACCGCCCGGAGAGGCTGTCGTCCGTCCCGGCGAGCCCCTTGAGGGTGGTGCGCAGCAGCGCCAGTCGTTCGCCCTCCATGGACGGTGAGACGTCCAGGACGAAGATCGCGTGGCTGGGGCGGCGGTACTCGTCCAGGTAGGAGCTCAGCAGGTGGTCGGCGACGGCGCGGGTCGCCGGGAACGGCAGTTCGGCGGGAAGGTCACGCACCGGCCACGGGGCCGGGTCGATGCGTACTCCCGGTGTCACGGGGCGGCGGTGGGTCAGCGCGGTGATGCGCCGCTGTATCTCCGGCGTGCGCAGCCAGCCGGCCAGCCGCTCGTACTCGGTGCGCCGCTCGCCGCGCAGCAGCTGCAGAGGGTAGTCGGCGGTGATGATCCCGTCCCGTGGGTAGACGAGGGTGAGCGGCGTCGAGCGCAGCCGGCCGGCGTTCAGCGTCAGCAGCTCCGACTCGTAGTTGATCATTCCCCCGATCTGGCCCCCGCCCTGTGTGCCAGCCCGGCCCCCGGGCTGTGCGCCGGGCTGTGCCCCGGCCTGTGTGCCGGTGGTCGCGAAGGCGTCCGTCAGCCAGGCGGAGCTGCCGGCGGTGAGCACCTGGCCGCGGAAGAACGCGGTGAGCTCCGCCGGGCGGATGTCGTCCAGGGTCAGCGCGTCGGACGTGCCGGCGAGCGCGGCGGCGACGCCGACGAGGGCGGAGAAGCCCGAGTTCGACGCCGACGGGTTCGTCATCGCGTAGGTCAGCTCGCCCGACGAGACCCTGGCAGCGACGTCGGCCCAGGTGACGGACTGGTTCCCGACCCAGCCGAAGCGGCGCGCCAGCTCGGGGCGCACGCCGATGACCACCGGGGACATCATCGTCGTCATGCGGTCGATGACCGCGTTCCTGCCCTCGGGGGCCAGTCGCAGGTACCGGTCGGAGGCGAACCAGGCCGCGTCGACCGCCGGGTCGCGCGCGGCGATCCGGTCGACGCCGTCAAGGGTTCCGGTGTACTCCATCGTGACCTCGATGCCGGTCTGCTCGTTGAACTCGTCGAGCAGCGGTTCGAGATCGCGCAGCTCCGAGCCCGCGAGCACCCGCAGCGCCCCGGGGGTGCCGCCAGGACGTCCCGGCGGTGGGTCACCGCCGTCACCGCCGCCCGAGCAGGCGGTGGCGATCGCCCCGGCCACGAGCAGTGCGGCCAGCCCGGCTGCGGCCCGCCGGATCATCCGGCTCCGCCGGATCATCCGGCCCCCTCCTCGTACCGGGCCTCGATGCGGTCGATCATGCGTTCGGAGATCTCCTGACTGGGTGGCTCGACGACGTCGACGAGCTCGGCGGGGCCGGTCGCCGCGCTCGAGGCGCGCGCTTCGCGCTCCGCGCCGGCGGCGGCGGGGTCGCTCGGCCGGAACCCGTGCCGGACGGCCAGCCGGGTCAGCTCGGGGTCGGTGGTGAGCAGCGTCCCGACCGCGTTCCCGGCGTCGGTGAGCGGGACGACCGTGTGCCGGGCGTAGACCGTCGGGGTGGGATAGAGAAGACGCATGTCCGGGGTGATCGAGCCGTCCGCGGCCCGGACCCGTTCCAGGAACTGCGCCTCGTAGATCATCACGAGTGGGGCCTTGCCCATCCCGATGGAGAGGAAGTCGTCGAACGGCTCGGCGGTCGTCGCGTCCAGGTAGCCCTGGCGCAGGAACAGGCCGGCGGCGAGATCCGCCATCCGGTCGGCGGTGCGCGCGTCGGTGACGACCTCGTCGCCGTTCGCGACGTAGGAGACGAGTGCGAGGTAGAGCGCGGCCGAGTTCGACGTGCGGACGTCCGTCGACCCGATGAGCACCGAGCGGTCCGTCCGGTAGACGGCGTCGGCGCCCGGCAGGTCGGACCAGCGGGTTCCCGCGGCCACCAGATCCAGGTAGGCGCGCATGTCGAAGTAGGACGTGCCGCCTTCGGCCCGCACCACCCCGGCGCGGGTCAGCAGGTCGGCGATCGGCCGGAACGTCGCGATCGCCATCGGCGAGGAGAACGGCATGCTGGACCGGGTGACGCCGTGGTCGCGGAGGATGCGGTCGGCCTGCGGGGTGTTGGCGGGGAAGACGAGGTCGTAGCCGGTCAGGTCCCGGTTGGTGGCGATGTCCCGGCTGCCGGCGACGTCGACCTCGAGCCGGTACCCGGCGTCGGCGAGAGCCTTGGTGACGTCGGGATCGTTCAGGAACGACCGCTTCTCCGATCCCACCAGGGCACGGACGGTGGTGAGCTCGCCGCCGGACCCGCCGAGCCGCGGCACGACGGCGAGCACGACGACCCCCGCCAGCAGTAGCAGCACGGCGAGCGCGATTCCGAGAACGCGGGCCGGGCGCACGGGGTGATCGTCACGGATCGGGCGCACGGGGTGATCGTCATGGATCAGGCGGCGCGGCCGTGTCGTTCGTGCGACACGGCACCGGGAGTTCACCAGAATGTCGCCCTCGCGTGGTCTGACCCACCCCGATGGTTCGCGGGCTGGACCGGAGTTCGACCACGCCGGTCAATGTTCGATCTATGCCGCCGTTCGCGGTGATTGCTTCGCTGGGTGCACGCGCCGTCGGCGAGAGCCGCCGCCGCCGCGTTGGAGGATCTGTGGCGTCTCGCGGGGTGGATCTCCCCGGCCCGGACGGGCCCGGCACGAGCACTGAGACAGGCACGAGCGCTGGGACGGGCACGAGCACCGGGAACGGCCGGCGCGGCGTGGGCCGGCGTGGTCTCATAGCCGGGCTCGCCGCCGCGCCGCTGGTCGCGGCCACGGCGCCGGCCGCGTCAGCGGCGGCGGTGGCCGCGCCGGCGGCGGCACCGTCCGCGGCGGCTCAGGGCCGGGGGAACCGGATCCTGGTGATCGGGCACCGCGGCGCCTCGGGCTACCGGCCCGAGCACACCCTGGCCTCCTACGAGCTCGCCGCCCGCCTGGGCGCCGACTTCGTCGAGCCGGACCTCGTCGCGACGAAGG
Source organism: Parafrankia sp. BMG5.11 (assembly GCF_004337455.1). Lineage (NCBI taxonomy): Bacteria > Bacillati > Actinomycetota > Actinomycetes > Frankiales > Frankiaceae > Parafrankia > Parafrankia sp. BMG5.11. The sequence continues at coordinate 49,924 of NZ_SJXI01000080.1, forward strand.
ACGGCCAGCTCGTCTGCCGGCACGAGCCGGAGATCGGCGGCACGACGAACGTCGCCGACCGGCCCGAGTTCGCCGCCCGCAAGGCCACGAAGACGCTCGACGGCATCCCGGTCACCGGCTGGTTCACCGAGGACTTCACCCTTGCGGAGCTCAGGACGCTGCGCGCCAAGGAGCGGCTGCCGGCGATCCGGCAGGAGAACACGATGTACGACGGGCGGTTCGAGATCCCCACCCTCATCGAGGTTCTCGACCTGCGTAAGCGGCTCTCGGCGGAGCTCGGCCGCGAGATCGGCGTCTACCCGGAGACCAAGCACCCCACGTACTTCCAGAAGGCCGGACTCCCGCTGGAGAAGCGGCTGCTGGACCTGCTGAACCGCTACGGCCTGAACACGCGCAACGCGCCGGTGTTCGTCCAGTCCTTCGAGACGACGAACCTGGCGGAGCTGCGCCGCCTCGGGCTGCGGACGTCCGCCGTCCAGCTGCTGAGCGCGAGCGGGGCGCCCTACGACCTCGTCGCCGCCGGTGACCCGCGGACGTACGCCGACCTGGTGACGCCCGCCGGCCTGAAGGCGATCGCGGCCTACGCCAACGGCATCGGGCCGGAGAAGGGCCAGGTCATCCCGGTCGGCACCGACGGGAAACTCGGCGCACCGACACCGCTCGTCGCGAACGCGCACGCCGCCGGCCTGCTGGTGCACCCGTACACGTTCCGCGCCGAGAACTCGTTCCTGCCGGGGGAGCTGCGGCGGGGCACCAGCCCGAGCGACTTCGGCCGGGGCATCGACGAGCAGGTGACCTACCTGCGGGCGGGCATCGACGGGCTGTTCACCGATCAGGCGGACGTCGGCGTCGTCGCCCGCGCCGAGGCGGCGCGCCGCTGATCCGCCCGCGCGCCCCGCGCCGACCCTTGGCGCACACCCCGCCGCCCCGGCCAGCCCCGGCCCACGCCGCCGCCCGGCGTTAGTCCCCGACCCGCCCCGTCGACCCGCCCCGTCGACCCGCGCGGGCGAACCGTCCCTTCCGCCCGCGCGGGTACGCACGAGGCCGGAGTGGGTACTGCTCGTAAGGAAAATGCAGCGGTGCGTGATGGTGCCTTTTGGTGGCGGGGTGGGGTCGGTCGACGACCCGGTGCCCGTCGGGTGGTCAAACCGGCAGGGGGTGACCGGTATGGATGCGACCGGCGGCGCGGACCCGCGGGCGGCGGGTGACGAGGGAGCGGACGAGGCGGCACAGGCGCCGGGCGGCACGGTCCCGCGGGCGGCCGGTGGCGCGGTCGCGATCACGGGAGGTACCGGCTTCCTCGGCGTGCGCCTCGTCCGCGAGCTGCTCGACCGGGGGCGCCGGCTGATCCTGCTCGCGCACGCCGGCTCGCCCGACGCGCTCGACCGGGTCCGGCGCTTCCTCATCGCGACCGGCGCCGGCCCGGCGCTGCTCGCCGACCTCCCGCGCCGGATCCGGGTCGTCGAGGTCGACGTCGCGCAGCCCGCGCTCGGACTCGACGCCCGGGCGTTCCGCGAGCTGGCCGAGGACGTTCACGCGGTGTGGCACAGTGCGGCGGACACCGCGCTCGCCGGCGATCCCGGCCAGTTGCACCGCGCCAACGTCGACGGCACCCGGCACGTGCTGGACCTGGTCACCGCCGGCCCGCGCCGCCCGTCGCTGTTCCATGTCAGCACCGCGTTCGTGGCCGGTGCGCGGTCCGCCCGGGTCGTCTACGAGGACGACCTGGACGCGTCGGAGGGCTTCGAGAACGCCTACGAGCGGTCGAAGCACGACGGCGAGGTCCTCGTGCGGGAGTGGGCGGCCCGGCACGGCCGGCCGGCGGTGGTGTTCCGCCCGAGCCTGCTGCTCACCGACCTCCCGCCGAGCCCCGATCTCCCGCCGCACACCCTGGACGTGGTCGCGCGGGCCGTCATGATGATCGTCTCGATGGCCGCCGAGGTCACGCTCACCCCCGAGGAGCTGGACGGCGCCCCGCGCCCGACCGTGCGGGTGGTCGGTGACCCGCTGGCGCGACTCAACGTGATGGCGGTGGAGGACGCGGCCCGTGACATGGTGCGGATCGCCGACCACGCGCAGCCCGCCGCCGTCGCGCGGCCCGCCGGTGTCGCGACCTACCACATCGTCGGCGACACCGAGGTCACGCTGCCGGAGATCATCGACCTGTTCGAGGGCTTCTTCCCCGCGCACCTGGTCGCCGTCCCGGAGCCGCCCGCGGACCAGACGCGCGTCGAGCGGATGGTCGACCTGCTGCCCGGCTTCTCCTCCTATCTGCGGCACCGGCACACCTTCGACGACACCCGGGCCCGCACCGTCCTGGGCGAGCGCCCGTGTGGGCGCCGGATCGACCGCGACTACCTGCTCGCCGCCCTCGGTGTCGGTGACCTGGTAGAGCCCGAGCTGGCCGACGCCCGGCCGTCCACCGCGACCGGCGACGGGCTCGAGGCACTGGCCCGGGCCCGTCGGGAACGCGAGCGGCGGTCCGTCCGCGAGCCGGTCACGAGGACGTCCCGATGACCGCCGTCCCGATGACCGTGGTCGCGCCGGCCGAGGCCGAGCTGGTCTGGATCCCCGGCCCGTACCCGGCCGCGTTCGACCGACCGGGGCTGCTCGCCTGCGCCCGCCAGATCCGGCAGCCCGTGCACGTGCTGTCGGTGCCGGGCCGCGGGCTCGGCGCCGGGCTGGGTGGCCAGGTCGCCGGCGGGGGACCGGCCACGTCCACGGTCGTCGGGATGCTGCCGCCGGTGTACCCGGAGTGGCTCGGTGACCGGGCGTTCACCCAGGCGCACCAGGTCCGCTTCCCCTACATCGCGGGCGAGATGGCGACCGGCATCGCCACCACCGACCTGGTGATCGCCATGGCCCGGGCGGGCATGCTCGGCTTCTTCGGCTCCGGCGGCCTGCCCCCCGACCGGGTCGAGCAGGCGGTGACCACCCTGGCCCGGGCGCTCGGCGGCCGTCCCAACTGGGGTGTCAACCTGCTGCATTCGCCGGGCGACGCACGCCTGGAGAACGGCACCGCCGAGATGCTGCTGCGTCACGGCGTCCCGTGCGTGTCGGCGTCGGCGTTCATGACCCTCACCCCGGCGGTGGTGCGGTGCGCGGCGGCCGGGCTGCGGCGCGCGCCCGACGGCAGCGTCGTGCGCCGGACGAGGGTCTTCGCGAAGATCTCCCGCCCGGAGGTCGCCGAGCTGTTCATGTCGCCGCCGCCCGCGCCGCTGCTGCGCGTCCTGGTGGACGCCGGCCAGCTCAGCGCCGAGGAGGCCGAGCTCGCGGCCGGGCTGCCCGTCGCCGAGGACATCACCGTCGAAGCCGACAGCGCCGGGCACACCGACAGACGTCCGCTGGCCGTGCTGCTGCCGGCGGTGCAGGCCGCGCGGGACAGGGTGGTCGAGCGGTTCGGGCTGCGCACCACCCCCCGGATCGGCGCGGCCGGTGGCCTGGGCACGCCGCGGGGCGTCGCGGGGGCGTTCGCGCTCGGCGCCGCCTACGTGCTGACCGGGTCGGTCAATCAGCTCAGTGCCGAGTCGGGGCAGTCCGACGACGCCAAGGCGATGCTGGCCGGCGCGGACATCGCCGACGTGGCGATGGCGCCCGCGGCCGACATGTTCGAGCTCGGGGCGAAGGTGCAGGTCCTGCACCGGGGCACCATGTTCGCCAACCGGGCGGGCACCCTCTACGAGGCCTACCGCCGGCACGCGGGCCTCGACGACATCGTCGGCGCCGAGCGGGCGAAGCTCGAACGGGACGTCTTCGGCATGGCGCTGGACGACGTCTGGCGGCGCACGGCCGAGTACTGGCAGACCCGCGACCCCGGCCAGGTCGACCGCGCGCGGCGCGACCCCAAGCACCGGATGGCGCTGGTGTTCCGCTGGTACCTGGGCAATTCGGGCCGGTGGGCGCTGGCCGGGGACGGCAGCCGGCGCACCGACTACCAGATCTGGTGCGGCCCGGCGATGGGGGCGTTCAACCGCTGGGTCGCCGGCAGCTTCCTCGCCGAGCCCGCCAACCGCACGGTCGTGCAGATCGCGCTGAACCTGCTGGAAGGCGCCGCGGTGGTGACCCGGGCCCACCAGTTCCGCACCTGCGGGCTGCCGGTGGGCGAGCCGGTGTTCCCGCCGCGGCGCCTCGCGCCCGAGCCCAGCTGAGCCTCGCGCCCGTGACGAGAGGAGCACACCAGACATGACAACCACCACCGCGGCGCGGACGTCGCCGCAGGTGCCTGTGGCCGTCGTCGGCGTCGGCGCGATCATGCCGGGCTCGACCGACGCGCCCGGGTTCTGGGACTCGATCCTGCGCGGCGAGGACCTGATCACCGACGTCCCGCGTTCCCACTGGCTCCCCGAGGACTACTTCGACCCCGATCCGTCCGTGCTCGACAAGACCTACGTGCGCCGCGGGTCCTTCCTGCCGCTCGTCGACTTCGACCCGACCGAGTTCGGCATCCCGCCGAGCATCATCCCCGCCACCGACACCGCCCAGCTGTTCGCGCTCAAGGTGGCCGACCAGACGCTGCGCGACGCTCTCGGTGACCGCTACGAGCAGGCGGACCGCGGCCGGTTCGGGATCATCCTCGGCAGCGGCAACCTCGAACTCCTCAGCGAGATCTACATCCGGCTCGGCCGGCCGATGTGGTACCGCTCGCTGCGCGACCTCGGCTTCTCCCACCCGGACGCGGACCACATCTGCGACTACATGATGAAGGACTATCCGCGCTGGCAGGAGGCGACGCTCCCCGGCGGCCTCGGCAACATCGTCGCCGGGCGGGTCGCCAACCGGCTCGACCTGCACGGCGTGAACTACACGGTGGACGCCGCCTGCGCCAGTTCGCTCGCGGCCGTCTCCGCCGCGGTCAACGAGCTCGCCCTCGGCCGCGCCGACATGATCATCTCGGGTGGCGTCGACGCCCTGAACAACCCGTGCACCTTCGTCAGCTTCTGCCGGACGCCCGCGCTCTCGCCCACCCAGGACTGCCGTCCCTTCGCCGCGGACGCCGACGGCACGCTGCTCGGCGAGGGCGTGGCGATGGTCGCGCTCAAGCGGCTCGCCGACGCCGAGCGGGACGGCGACCGGATCTACGCGGTGATCAGGGGCATCGGCGCGTCCTCGGACGGCCACGGCTCCGCGATCTACGCACCGACACCGGGCGGCCAGATCCGGGCGCTGCACGCCGCCTACCTCGACGCCGGCTACAGCCCCGCGACCGTCGAGCTCCTCGAGGCGCACGGCACGGGCACCGTCGTCGGCGACCGCACGGAGGTCACCGCGCTGACCGAGGTCTTCGGGGACGCCCGCCGCGACGACCACCGCTGGTGCGCGCTCGGCTCGGTGAAGTCGCAGGTCGGGCACACCAAGTCGGCGGCCGGCGCGGCCGGGCTGGTCAAGGCGGTCCTCGCGCTGCACCACCATGCCCTGCCCCCGACGATCAAGGTGACCGAGCCGAATCCGGACCTGGGCCTGGAGACCAGCCCGTTCTACCTGAACACGGTGGGACGTCCGTGGGCCGAGCCCGCGGATCATCCGCGCCGGGCTTCGGTCTCCAGCTTCGGGTTCGGCGGGATCAACTTCCACATCGCGCTGGAGGAGGCCCCGCGCTCCCCGGCCCCGGTGATGGTCGGCTCGCCGCCGGCCGCCGGGGCACTGACGCGGTCCGTCGCGACCGGGTCCGTCTCGAACGGTGCGGCGCTGAACGGCGCCGGGCCCGTCGAGGCGGCCGGACCGGTGGCGGCGGGCAGCGAGCTGGTGCTGTTCAGCGGTGCCAACGCGCAGGAGATCCTCGACGCGCTGCGCGCGGTCGACCTGCCCGACGAGGACGACCGGTCCCTCGACTCCGGCCGCACGGCGGCGCTCGCCTGGGCCAGCCAGCACCGCTTCGACCCCGGTCAGCCGGTCCGGCTCGCCGTCGCGGCCGTCGGCACCAGGCAGCTCGCGGCCCGGCTCGACCAGGCGGCCGCCCTGGTGGCGCGGCGTCCGGACGAGTCGTTCACGAACCCCGTCGGCGTCCACTACCAGGTCGACGCGGGCCGGCCCGCCGACGATGCCGGCGACCGGCTGGCGTTCCTCTTCCCCGGGCAGGGCAGCCAGTATCTCGGGATGGGCCGGGACCTGGCACTACGCCATCCCGCCGCCCGCCAGGTGTGGGACCGCTTCGGCGTCCTGCGGCTCGGTGACGGCGCTGCCGCCGGGGGCGCTGCCGTCGGAGGCACTGTCGCCGACATGGTGTTCCCACCGCCGGTGTTCAGCGAGGCGGAGCAGGCCGCCCAGCGCGACGCGCTCACCGCGTCCGAATGGGCGCAGCCGGCACTCGCGGTGCACGAGCTCGCCCTGCTCGCGGCCCTCACCGACGTCGGCGTGCGGCCCCGCGCAGCCGCCGGGCACAGCTTCGGCGAGCTGGCCGCGCTGTGCGCCGCCGGCGTCCTGGACGCCGCGTCCCTGGTCGCGCTCGCGCGCCGCCGGGGCGAGCTCGTCCGCGACGCCGCCGCCACGGCACCCGGCGGAATGCTCGCCGCTGTGGCAACGCCCGCCGAGGTCACAGCTGCCCTCGGCGCACCCGAGCCCGAGCCCGAGCCCGGGGCCGGGGCCGGCGAGGCGGCCCAGGGTGAGCTGGGCCGGGACGTCTGGATGACCAATCTGAACGCGCCGCGCCAGGTCGTCCTCTCCGGCACGGCGGACGGAGTGGTGGCCGCCGCCCGGCGGCTGGCGGCCACCGGGATCACCACCCGCCGCCTCGACACGGCCGCCGGCTTCCACAGCCCCCTGCTCGACGGCGCGCGGGACCCGCTGCGCCGCTTCGTCGACGACCTCGAGATCCGGGCCCCCCGGTTCGGCGTCTACGCCGGCGCCGATGGACGTCCCTACCCGAGCGACCCGTGGGCCGTCCGCGAGCGCATCGTCGACCAGCTCACCACCCCGGTCCGGTTCGTCGACCAGATCGAGGCCATGTACGCCGACGGCGTCCGGACCTTCGTCGAGGTCGGCCCCGGCGGCACGCTCACCGGCCTGGTCGACCAGATCCTCGACGGCCGGGAGCACGCGGCGATCAGCCTGGAACGCCGCGGCCAGGACGGCGACGCGACGCTGATGTCGGCGCTGGGACGGCTGGCCGCCCTGGGCCTGGATCTCGACCTCGACCGCCTCTGGGCGGCCCGGGGCGTACCCGAGCGACGGGAGCCGGTGATGACCGTGAAGATCGACGGATCGAACTACGGGCGCTACTACCCGTCGCCCGAGCTGCTGGCCACCCCGGCCGTCCAGGAGACGTCCGGGGACGCCCGCTCGTCCAACGGCTTCGTCTGGAACGAGCCCGGCACCGAGCCCCCGAACGTCCGTTCCAACGGGCACGTGACCTCCGCCGCTCCGACCACCCCGGCACCGGCGATCGAGCCCGCGTCGGCCGCTGTCGGAACCGTGCCCGCTGGCGGAACCTCACCGGCTGCCGGACACTCGTCGGCTACCGGAACCGGGCCGGCTACCGGAACCGGGCCGGCATCCGAGACCGCGCCGACGGGCGGGTACCCGGCGGCGGACGCCGGGGCCGGGATCAGCGCCGGGCCCGAGGCGGCGAACGGCGCGGACACCGCCGCCCGGACCGCGGCGGGCGGGGGAGCGGATGTCGTCGAGGCCATGGCGCCACCCGACGGCGACACCCCCGGCGTGATGACCTCGGCCCCCTTCCCCGATCCGGCATCGGGGTCGGCACCGGCGCCGGGTTCGGCGCTGGGTCCGGCACCGGAGCCGGGGTCGGTGGCTCCGGTGCCGGCCTGGTCGGCCGATCCGGCCGAGCCGGCCCCGCTTCGGCTGGCCGCCGGGTGGCCGGGAGCGGTAGAGCAGACCCACCGGCAGACCGCCGCGGCCCACACCGCCTACCAGCAGCTCATGACCGAGGCGCACCTGGAGTTCCTGCGCATGACAGGCGCGGTGTGCTCCTGGCTCACCGGCGCACCCGCCGCTGACGGCCCCGGCAGCCGCCCGCGGGTCGTGGACGGCGTGAGCTTCGGACCAGCCGAGTCGTCCGCGCCGCACGCTGTCGCACCGGCCGCTGTCGCACCGCCCACTGCCGCACCGCGCGGCCCGGCCACGGCCGCCGCCTCCGCCGTCACGGCACCGCCCCCACCGCCAGCACCGGCCACGCCGCCGCCGGCGGCGACAGGGGCCTGGGCCACGGCCGCACCGCCGGTCCCGACCGCCGCCGGGTCGGCGCCTGCAGCGGAGCCGGTACCTGCCACCCCGCCCGCGCCGCCTACCGGGCCCGCGCCTGGACCGACCGCCGGGGCCGCGCCGGCCGGCGGGAGCGTGCCGGCTGGTGGATCCGAGCCGGAACCCGCGAGCGGGCCGGCGTCGGCCGGGATGACCCCGGAGGAGGTGACGGACCTCCTGTTCGACGTGGTCTCGGAGCGCACGGGCTACCCGAAGGAAGTCCTCAACATCGACATGGAGCTCGAGGGCGATCTCGGCATCGACTCGCTCAAGAAGGTCGAGATCCTCTCCGCGCTGCGTCAGCAGGTCGGCGACGTCGCGGTCGACGTCAGCGAGACCGACGCGATCGCCGAACTCGCCTCGCTGCGCACCCTCGGCGAGGTCGTGGAGCTGATCCGGCAGCGCCTGGGCTCACCGGGCGGCGGCGACACACCCGGCGCCGACCCGGAGTCACCCGGCACCGGCCCCGCCTCGCCGGGCGCCGATCCCGGCTCGCCCGGCGCGGGCCCGGACTCATCTGGCGCCGGCCCCAAGCTGGCCACCGCCGCCCCCGGGACGGCCGGTGGTGCCCCCTTTCGCCTGAGCAGGTTCGTCGCCGGCCTCGAGAAGACGTCGGCACCCGGCCTGGCCATGCGCGGGCTGCGCGGGCGTCCACTGACGGTCGTCGACGGCGGCAGCGGGGTCGGCGCGGCCCTGGTGGACGAGCTCACCCACGCGGGCGTCGCCGCGGAGCTCGCGGTCGGCAGGCGGCCCACGGCCGTTCTCACCCGCGACCGCGGCGGCGTGGTCCTGCTCGGCGGTCTGGCCGGCCCGGACACCGCCGCCACCGACGGATCTCCCACCGGCGCCATGCTTGAGGTCCAGCGGGACGCCTTCAACTGGGCCCGCGCCGTCGCGGGCTCCGGCCTCACCGAGGACGCCAACCCGGGCGGCCGGGGCGCGGCCGTGTTCGTCACAGTGCAGGACACCGGCGGTGATCTCGGGCTCGGCGGGGCGTGTGGCGAGCGGGCGTGGCTGGGCGGCCTGGCCGCGCTCGCCACCACCGCGGCCGCGGAGTGGCCCTCGGTCGCGGTGAAGGCCCTCGACTGCGAGCGTGCGGGGCGGTCGCCGGCGGCGGTCGCCGCCGTCGTCGTCGCCGAACTGCTCCGCGGCGGCGACACGCCCGTCGTGGCACTGCGCGGCGACGGGACGCGCCTGGTACCGGTCATGCTCCCCGCGGACGCGGACGCGGCCCGGCCGGCCGGCCGGGCCGGCCCGCGGACCGGATCGGCCACCGCGTCGCGGCCCGCGGACGTCGCGCACACGGAGCTGGAGATCGGCCCGGAGACGGTGATCGCCGTGACCGGTGGGGCCCGGGGGGTGACGGCTGCCGGCGTCGTCGAACTGGCGCGCCGGCACCGGCCCAGGTTCGTTCTGCTGGGCCGGACGGCGCTGGCCGACGAGCCGCCGGGGCTGGCGGGGGCGCGCGACGAACGGGCACTCGTCCGCGAGCTGGCCCGGGTGTCGGGCACCGCGGGCGGCCCGGCGCGGCTGCGGGCGCGGGCCCGCGAGATCCTCGCGGTCCGGGAGGTCCGGGCCACGCTCGCGGCGCTGGCCGAGATCGGCGCGCCCGTCCGCTACCACTGCCTGGATGTCCGCGACGAGCGTGCCGTCGCGGCCGCGTTCGACGAGGTGCGGCGCGAGTGGGGGCCCGTGCACGGGCTCGTCCATGGTGCCGGGGCGCTCGCGGACAGGCTGATCGCAGACAAGACGGACGACGACTTCGCCCGGGTCTTCGACACCAAGGTCGGTGGGCTGCGCGTCCTGCTCTCGGAGCTCGCCGGCGACCCGCTGCGGCTGCTCTGCCTGTTCACCTCGGTCGCCGGCTGGTTCGGCAACCCGGGCCAGAGCGACTACGCGATGGCCAACGCGACCCTCGACCACGTGGCCTCGGCGTACCAGGCGGCTTATCCCGACTGCCTGGTGCGGTCGATCGCCTGGGGACCGTGGGCCGGCGGCATGGTCGGCTCCCTGCTCGCCGAGGCGTTCACCCGGCGCGGCATCCCGCCGATCCCGTTGCCCCGCGGGGCACAGGCGTTCGCCGACGAGCTGACGGGCGCACCGGACGGCGCTCCCGCCACGGCCGCCGGGTCGACTCGCGTCATGATCGCCAGCTGTGACGCGAGCGTGATCGGCGGGGCCGGGCGGGGCCCGGCCGCAGGCGTCCTCGGCGAGCTCGCGGTGCACGCCGGCGCGCAGCCCTGGCTCGTCGACCACAGCCCGGCCGGCACGGCCGTCCTCCCGCTGGCGATGGCGCTCGACTGGCTGGCCCGCGGCGCGCTCGCGCTGAGTCCCGCCGCCGCCGGCGGCGTGACACTGCGGGACCTGCGGGTCCTGCGCAAGATCGCACTGCCCGAGCTGGCCCGCGGCGGCCACCGGTTCGCCGTCGTCGCGGCGCCCGGCCGCCAGCCGGGGGAAACCCTGCTCCGAGTGGACGGCGAGGGCGGCGTCCCGCACTACTCGGCGAGGTTCGGGCCCGACCGGTCGCCGCCGACGTCCGGCGAGCGGTGGCCGACGCCCGCCGGCCTGGTGGACCACCCCGAGGAGTCGGCGCGCCACCGCGACCGCATCTACGGCCAGGGCGCGCTCTTCCACGGCCCGCGTTTCCACGCGATCACCTGGCTGATGGGGATGTCGCCCGACGGCGCGGAGGGGACCGTGGTCGGCGTCGACGAGCTGGCATGGGGCGGCGACGGCTGGTACTTCGACGTCGCCGCGCTCGACGGCGGGATGCAGCTCGCCGGCCTCTGGGCGTGGCGGGCGCTCGGCGGCGCCATTCCCATCGCCGTGCGCGAGTGCCGGATCCACCGGCCCGGCCTGCTGTGCGAGCCGGCGCGCGGGGTGGTGCACGCCCGCGGGATCGATGGCGTCCACACCCACTGCGACGTCGCGGTCCTCGACGGCGACGGCGCCCCGCGCATCGAGCTGCTCGGCGTCGAGCTGGTCCTGCGCCCCGACCGCATGTCCCGCTCACGCTGACCCCCGACGCCGGCCCGGATCCCGCGCCAGCACAGGCCCCGGGCCGGCGTGCCCACCGAGCCGATGCGAGTGTCGCAGCCACTCCATGCGCTGGTGTCGCAACTTGCTTCGGCGTGGGCTTGAGCACGTAGTTGGTCCGTCGTTCCTTGGGAGGTGGCAAGGTCCGGCGGATCGGCGGCTGGCCGATGTTGCCGTCGTCGCCGTGAGCCGCTCGTGGCGGGCCTGTACTGGCTGTCCCGCTGCGGCGCGCGCCGGCCACCCGCACGACCGGCCGCCTGAAAAGCGGAAGGTCGGCGGTTCGACCCCGCCCCTGCCCACCGCCTCTGGCCTGGGGTTTTGTCTCTCCGTTGAGCACCTTGAAGATCGTTATGTAGCAACGGGTGTAGCAACGCGAGACGGTGGACCTTTACCGCGTAACCCCTCTGACCTGCATAAATGCTCAAACCTGACTGTCCGCCGCGATATTTCAGGTCGTTGCTACACCCGTCGCTACAGCGCAGGGCGCGGACTCGCGGTTGCGGAGCCAGCGCACGCATCTGACCTGGACCGATGAGCGGCACCGTGGCGGGCGACCATCCGTTGCAGCGGCGGACGGTCCCAATCCGCGCCATCGCTGATCTCGCGGGGTCCTGGCGACCGGGCGGGCACCGTAGTCGACTGAGGTGACCGCCGTCGGAGCGGATAACCAGGCAACTACTGGTGGCGGCGGCGTACGCCTTGCTGGCGGCGTCGACGATGCGCCTCTCGGCCAGCGCGGTACGCCGGCCGAGAGGCGCCACGACCGCCTGATGTCGAGCGGCCTACGAAACCAGGTAATGCGGGGCTTCCGCAGCTGATCATGTCGCGGCATCACGCGGCATCACGGTACGGCGCGTTCTACCCGTCGCGCGCGACCGACTCAGTGGGGAGCACGTATTCCTCAGCCAGCTTTGCCAGATGCAGGGGCAACGGCCGAGAGAGCGGCTCGTGATCGTCGTGGAAGCGCAGCTGGTGAGCCAACGCGGCCCACGCCGCGGGCTGGTCCGGGCGGACATCGTCTCGCCCGGCGTCCGCAAGCGCCTTCTCGGACAGACAGCCGACGACAGTCAGCTCCAAGTACCGGGGGTTCCAGGCGGTCTTCGCTGGCCCAGTCGGCCAGTCCGGATGCGGGCCCAGCTTCAGCAGGCCGCGTTTGATGGTCTTCGCGCTGCTCGACGAGTCCGCCGTGCTTACGAACACGCGGTTGTCCGTGTCTCGACCTGGCGCTGCCCACAGCCCGGCGGCGAAACCGACCCGGTCGTCGCCGGGTGCGTACCACTGCGGCACCTCGTCACGGCCGTTGCTGTCGCGGGTCAACACGAACCGCAGATCAGGTCCGTAGACAGTGAGTCGTTGAACGTCCGTCCCACCAAAACCGAGCATGTCACGGACCAGCGAGTCGTTTCTGAGCCACGGCCAAGAGCGGCGCAGATTTCCGGCGTTCGCGAGCAGCAACGTGGGCCGATCGCGGGCCTGATAGAGCACGGATCTGACGAGCCGCTCGGTTTCTTCGCGGTCATATGCGGTGACCGTGGGTCGAGTGCCGACAACGTCGCTGCAATCCGCCGATGCCTCGAAAGGTCCTGTGACCAGGTCGGCGTCCCGTCCGAGGTCGAGCAGCAGCTCAGGGTAGGGTACCCATTCCTTGCGGGTGTCGTGCCATCCACGCACTGGGTGTGCGATGTCGCCTGGACGAACGCGAAGGGCGATCAGCTGGTTCCTGGAACGCCTGGTCGGCCCGTCGGCACGGCGACGCACCACCCAGATAGCCAGGTACTGGAGATCGCCGGGGAGAGCGTCACCAATTCGGTGTTGGGGAATGGTGATCGCTCCGAGCTGGCGGAACCCGTCGAGCCATGCCGATCTCGCCCGGGTGTTGATCCCGACCGCTGTGTCGTCCGGTATCTGGATGAACTGAGTGAGCCGAGCCGTGTCGGCGAGACCGAGGCGCAGCGCGAACTTCGGGTCCGAGTCAGGCTCGCTGCTGAATCGGCCCTCGCCGGCCAGCTCGACGATTGCGAGGCCGACCCGTCCTGTCAGTGCGTCGAAGCGGGTGGCCACCGCGGAGCGGCGAGCCCGAATCGCCTCGCCCAGCGCGGTGGCACGGGACTGCTTGTCACGACGTGAGATCTCAAGAGCCGAGCCGATCGCCCCGAGCTCCGCTGTCCGGAGGTGAACCCGCAGCTCGCCGACCTGCCAGTGCTGCGCGGGGCCCTCGGTGACGACATCCGCGGGCAAGCCCAGCAGGTCGCGCAGACTGTTGATCAGTCCGTCCCGGGTTTCTGGGTACTGCCAGGCGATGTCGACATCCAACGGTTGACCATCGAGGCTGGCGAGCAGTGCCTCTCGACGTGCCTGGGTCTCCTGCTGCTTGCGCGCGTTCTCCTTCGGCGCGTTCCCGGCGAGGCCGCGCGGCAGCAGCGCCGGCTTGTTGCCGTTGAATCCCCGCGTCAGAGCGGGTACTGGCCGAAACAGCGGCCGCAAGCCCTCCTCGACCCAGGCATCAAGCCGGGCTCGCTCCGCCGGCATGAGACCGGGGCCGACCGCGTGTGTGCCCATCGCCGTGCTGTGGATGATCCCGGCGCTGATCCGGCCCTGACCATGAATCCAGCGCAGCGGCGCCTCCCGCACCTCCGCTGCCCGGGGATAGGTCTGGACGATGTCGAGTTCGGACAGCACGTCGATCGAGGCGCGCCCGCGCCAGTCGACCTGGCCAAGGCGAGAGCTGAACGCCATCGTGTTGGCGATCAGCCGCGGCGTCGATGCGCCGACATCCTGCATCCAGGGCAGCTCGGCCTTGAAGAGCACGGTTGCCTGCCGTCCCTGCGGAAGGAAGACGGGCGTGCCGGTTGCCCAACGCCGGATTCCGGTCGTGAAATGGAGGCGGAAGTTCGGTGCGAAAGGAACCGTGCGCAGGGCGATGGTGACGACCGCGGAGTAGAACCAGGACCGGCCGGACCGTTTGTAGGCGAAAGGTGGCCAGGAGACCAGCTCGGCGGACTGGTTGCCGACGACGACACGGAAGTCGATCTTCCGTCCGAGCCCGTCGGAGTGGAAGGGGCGCGCGGCGAGGCGAGCCGCGATGACCTCGGGGAGGAGGGCGTAGAGCCGTGGCGACGGCCGTGCGGTTCCGCCGGCGGAAACCTCCGACGTGGTCAGATCCACCGCCTCGACGGTCCACTCCGGGATGGCTTCGTGCACAGACGTCAGCACCCGCGCCATCGCCTCGTCGTGTTCAGGCTCCGGCCGTAGGGTCATCGCCCACGAGGTGACCAGCGGGGTGAGGACATCCAGCGGCGTTCCCTCCCGGGCATAAACCCAGGGCACGCTCTCGTCAGAAGCCGCGCCGCGGCCGGTAGCGACGACCCCGGGAGCTGCCGCGCGCAGGAGCTCGTTGAGCTTCCTGACAGGAAGGTTCGCGGGCGCGTCACGGTTCGGCCGGCCAGCCTGATAAATCTCCGTGAGTTCGGTCCGCCACGCTGCGGCGAAGGTGAGGACCTGATAGTCCTCGACCCAGGGACCGGCGGCGGGATCGGGTTCATAGGCGGTCGGCCGGATCAACGGGTACACGTGGACTCCCTCGCAGCAGCCTGGTGAAGGCATCGGTCAAGCGCGTCCCACAGGGGCTTGTACATCGCCTGAACGATGTGACGATCGTGGGCGGGCACGTCGGTGTCGGTATCGGTGGAGAAGTAGGGCCGCAGGACGTGGCGCATGCTGTGCAGCAGGGACGTCTCAGGTGTGTCCTGGTCCGCTGCTCCGGCCGCCAGGCGCGGGGCGAAAGCCGCGTCGACGAAGATCACCCGCGCCGGTACCCCGCCGCGCAGCAGCCTGCCGATGACCTGCCAGACCAGCACGAGGATGTCCCAGGTCACGGTGTCGCGGTCGGCGCCGAGCCGGCTCCAGGCGGTGCTGCGCTCCAGCAGCCTGTACCACTGGGACCGTGCCTGACGTCGTACCTCGCGCGCGCCGGCGTCCAGACTGGGGGCGTCGCGCACCCAGATGTCGAACTCCCCGCCGTCGATCGCCCGGACGATCCAGTCGTTGATCGCGTGGACGGCCAGCCCGAGATCGTCGGGGTGCGGATTTGGTCGGACGAGGAAGTAGACCGACCCGATGGCGGCCACCTTCCGGTCCACGTCGAGGATGTTGTGCCCACGCTCGACGGCCAGCAGCGGCGCCACCAGCACCTGCGACGGTGTCTGCGCGAGCCGGTCGACATCGCCGCGGCGCAGGACCGCCGCGCGCTGCGCATCCTCCGGGTCCGACAGCGCCTCGACGCCGTCGTCATCCGATATCAGGCGGGTGACGCCGCGTTTCCAACGGTCGCTCAGTTCATAGAGGGTGTCAGCGACGAGAGCCGCTTCCTCGTAGCTACCGACCAACAGCAGGATGTGGCGTCTCTCCTGGGGTAGCGCCAGAAGCTCCTCCTCCAGCAGGCTCGGCTGCTCGTCCCGTGACCCGCCCAGCCCTACCGCGATCTCCCGCAGAATCGACGCGCGCCGATCGTCCCCGGCTCCGGACACCTGCGCCGGCTGGCTGCCGGTCCTGACGAACTCCACCCGCATGTCACTTTTCTCGGCGATACGAGCTATCTCTTCAGACGGCGGCTCGATGATGACGCCGACCGGAAACGCCAGGTGGTAGCGGCTGGACAAGCCTGCCCAGCTGCTGCCCGACATCAACAGGACGTTGGTGTTCGGGTGCCCGTCCACCTCGGCCAGGCCGGGCATCGCCCGGAGAAGCTCCCGGCCCACTCCGCTGCACCTGAAGTATCTGAGCTCACCGCTGTGAACGCCGCCGTTGTCGTGGCCGCGGACGATGAACTGAAATCCGAGTACGTTGCCCATCGGGGCCTCCGGTACCACCGGGCCGTAGTCGGGCGGACGCTGGTACATCTCGTTGAACCCGAGGTTGAGCGCGGCCTCGACCCTCGGCCACATCGTGTTCATGAGGGACAACGTTGGCTCGAGCGCGGCGAGGAGAAGCATGAACTCGAACTGGCGCGCGCGTTCGGCCAGCCATTCGTCCGGGTCCTGCGGCCGACATCGCCCTTTCGCTCCTTTACCGGCTGTCGCCGTCTTGGCGTGCTCCTGCCGGCGCTGCTCCAGCTCGGGGGCCAGGTCGAACAGCTGCGTCACCATGGCCAGGAGGCGGGCTCGGGTGCGCCTCTGCCGGTTGGTGTGCAGCAGCTCGAGGAGGAGGCCGACCAGGTCGTCGACGCGGTTTCCCGGGCGGTCGCCGAAGGGGTTGTCCCGAAATTCGTCGAGCCGGTCGGTCAGCGCGTGTCGTGCCGCGGCGGCCGCAGGATCGACGTCTTCGGCCAGATCGCTGGTCCTGGCCGGGTAGCGTTTCTCGATCAGGCGGAGCTGGAGGGCCCAGGCGTTGAAGTGCCCGGTCTTCACCCATTGCCGCAGCTGATGGTCGCTGACCAGCATCGCGTACAGGCGGTCGGTCGCAGCGGTGGCGGTATTGATCGCTGCCGTCCAGTTCTCGACGTCGCGATCGGACAGCTGGGTGCGCTCGCCGCGAACCAGCTCACGGATCTTGCGCGTATTGACCTCGTCAAGCAGCGAGGTGCCACCGGCTCCGCCGACGAGCGTGACCGCCGGTGCGAACATGTCGTCCAGCGCCAGCTGGACCCGGTCCGCCTCGTCGATGATGATCAGATCGCTGCGTCGGCACACCAGTTCCAGATAGCGAACCCGCTCGCCGTTCTGCGACCACGGGACACGGCTGTCGACGAGGCTCGCCGGGCTGGCGACCCAGATGCGAGCCTCCACCAGGTCCCGGGCTCCCTGATGCCGCGGGCACGCGGACCAGTACGGGCAGCCTCGGCGCCGTTCGCTCCACCGTGGCTCATCCCCGGGCTGGCCGTCGCGTGGGCCGGATCCCCGGTACGGGAGACGCAGCCGGTCACACGGCGCATCGGAGAAGTCCGGAACATCCTCGTCGTCAGGACGCAGCGCGTTGAGGGCGCAGCACGTGCTCAGGTACCGGAAGCCGGGGTCGTCGTGGGCGAGCAGGTTGTGGTTTCGCCGGCCGGCCAGCCTGCGGTGCAGCCGTTGCGCATGCTGCTGCCGGCTGGAGATGCCCAGAATCGGGGCGGCAGCACCGTCGATGTAGCTGTTGTAGAGCTGGACCAGTTTGAGGATCTCGGCGACGTCCCCCACCACGACCGTCACACGTCGCTCCCGCTTGCCGGCCAGTTGGACCGTCATCACGTCGCGCAGCGTGCTCTTGCCGGCCCCGACGATGCCGAGAAGGTGTTGGACTCGCGCGACCGTGAACTCCTCCGCGCGGGCGAAACCGTCGCCGACGCTGGTGAACAGCTGGATGCGCTTCAGCCGCCCGACCCAGTCCTGGGTCTTCCCGTCACCCCGGTCGGCGTCGCGTTTGTCCATCATCGCCGCGGTGTCCAGCAGACTCGCCCAGGTGAATGTCAGCGCCGCCCCACCGCCGGCGGGGTGGAGATCCAGGTCATAACCGGTCGGGGCCGGGAGCCCGGACGTGTCCGGCAGCCGGACGGTGGTGAAGGTACGCCCGACGGGAAAGCCGTGCGTCCCTGCGGCCGCGGTGGGCAGTGGCTTCCCCTCGAACGGCGGCGCCTGCCGCAACAGCCGGTCGTAGTTGTCCCATCGCCACGGCGCCATCGAGAGGTCGCGCCGGAGCGCGGGGTGGTCGGGATCGGGCACATCGAAGGCCCGCGCCACGCGATCGAACTGCTGGTAGGTCTCCAGAGCATCGCGCCAGGTGGTGCGTCGACGTAGTGTCCACAGCGTGTGGCGGGCGACCCGCGTCATGAGTTCGTCCGCGTCGCCGGTCACGGCGCCCCGCGCCCGTGCGAATGGGTACCCGCTGAACAGCGCCCAGGCCTCGCCCGCGTTCGCGCTCGGCATCAGCCTGGCCTGTAGGTACAGGCCGATCTCGACGTCGCACAGCAGCTTGATCTGTGTGTTCGTCAGTGTCGTCGAGGCGCCGAGGAGGTCGGTCAGGTGCCTGAGCACCGCTGAGGTGCTACGCATCGTGTTTCCTTTCCGGCCAGGCGGCGGCACCGCTCGCCATGGCGATCAGCTCCACGTCGGTCACGAGGGATACCTGGAGTCCAGGGGGAAGCGCCTGCTCGAAGGCGTTCCGGTAGTCAGAGCGCGCCCGCGTGACGTACTCGGGCACGACCGCCAGGGACGTGGGCCCCGCACTGACGCGTGCGGCCAGGAGCGCGGGCTCGACGCGGTCATGCACCCGCAGCGTCCACAGCCGACCGCCCGGGAGGCGGAGCTGTAGCGAGCCCTGCGTGCCTTCCAGCAGGGCGGTGTCGGCGCCCAGCTGCCCCAGCCGCGCGCGCACGTCCCGTTCCGTCCGGCCGGGCAGCGCCAGAAAGCGCCGCAATGACGGGATCAGGAGCTGGGCACCAGCGGCGGGGTGACGCTCCAGGGCTACGTCGCGTGGGCAGAGTTCGCCCTCACACCAGACGTCGCCCTGTCCCAGCCGCCGCGCGGGAAGCCGGCAGATCGGGCAGACGAAGAACTCGCCGTCTTCGACGTATACCTGCGGGATCGGGCCGTACAGGTGACGAACTCGGCGCCAGGCCAACGCTGCGGCCGGATCCGTCGCTCGCATTCTGATGGCCGCCGCGCTCGTCACGAGAACCCGCTGGATGAGGAATTCCCGGCAGGTCTCGAAGAACGTCAAGGAGGGCACCGCGGTCTCCAGGTTGGCCAGCAGCGCGAGGGCGTGTTGCTCCACGACGCCAGCGGGCCCGTCCGAGGCAACCTCGGCACACATCCGCGTGGTCATCCGCGCCCGCGCGTCGACCAGCGACGCGCCGAGACCGACGAATCCTGCCGGCAGGCCGAAAGGCCAGTCCGCGCAGACTCGCTTCGTACACCATCGGACAAGGTCTGGCACGCCTGACGGAGGTGCTTCTCCCTGGTTCAGACAGCGCAGCACGACCTGGTCCAACGCGCGCTGCACGCCGCTCGGATAGGGCAGCGCGAAGGACTCCAGCCGGTCAGCCGCCGCCAGCTCGATCATGGCACGAGCGAGCATGCGAAACAGCTCGACGTCGTCTGGACGAGCGGTGCCGTCCGCGGTCACGCGACATTCCCGGCGATGGGCACGCGGGCGGAACACCAGCGCGCGACCTCACAGCTCCCGCATTCCACCCCGGGGGACGCGGCGAACTCGTCGTCGGTATGCCAGCGTTGCAGCTGCCGCGCAAGCACCTGCCGTGCCGCGGCCCGGGTGCCTGCCGTGAACGGGTCGAACGTCATGAGATCGACTCCGCTGGGCCGGAGGACCTCCAGCTCGACGCGCCCTCGCCCGCCGCCGAGCGCGCCCCGGCCGACCAGCTCCACGGCCAAAGCCAGCTGCGGGTAGTCGGTCAGCGGGTCGCTGGACCAACTGCGGTCGCGGGCCGACGTCTTGGTCTCCCGCCACACCCACACCCCGTGGTCGCGATAGAGCAGGTCGGGCTTGGCGAGCACGACCACATCCGCGGCGGGATCGTCGAAGACGAGGTCGGGCTCGACCTGAAGGTCGTCGTCACCGTGCGTCTGCCGTAACGGACACACCTCGGCGTGGTGACGCAGGAGCCGGGCGCCGAGGTCCCGGTCCGCCATGGGCAGCTTGTACTGGTCGGCCGTCCAGTTCCCTGGTATGTGGGGAACGCAGGGTGTGTGCGGCCGCGCCTCATGGCGGCGCTCCAGGTAGCTGTGCACGGCACGGCCACGCTCCGCTGCCGCCGAGCGTTCGACCGTGAGGTCCACGGGCAGGTGGTGGCGCCGCAGGTGTTCTCGGGCCGGGCAAGCGCGATAGGCGCGGCCATTGGTCGCCGACCAGGTCCGGCGTGGGCGGCTTCGGTCGTCGAGGCCGAGGAGACCGGGCTGCCTGGGTAGCGCCGGGCAGACCGGGGCATACGAGCAGTCCGCGCAGGCCGACCCCGGTCGGAACTCCTGGCCTTCGACGAGGTCACCCAGGGCCTCCTGGCCGTGGTGGCGGTACAGCTCGACCGCGGCCTCCCTGGTCCCGTCGAACAGCGTCTCCGCCCGTCCTTCGAGCAGGCCGCAGCGCACGACCCGGACCCGCTGGGGGACTGGTCCTGGACCGCCCGCGGCGAGGACGAACGCGGCCACCGCGACCTCGGTATCCGTTCGCGCTCGGCCACGCAGGTGATTGGCGACCAAGCGCAGCTCGCGGGTGGCCCCGTCGGCGGACCTGTAGCACCGGCCCCACACGGTGATCTCATAGGTGGTCGCGCCGCGCTTGTCCGGGGCGGCCAGGCGGCTGCGGTAGGTCCAGCGTCGCCGCACCGCGAGCATGGGCTGGCCCCCGTCGTCGGAGAACGCCTGGCCGTACATGGCGAGGGCGTGCGCCGTCCACTGCCGGAGCCCGTCGTGAAAGGGCCGGGCGGTGTTACATGCCACCCGGGCGTCAAGCTCGCACAGCGCGTCCTGCACCGAGCGGTCCGCATGCTCGATCAGGTCCATCGCCGCCATGAACGGCCCGTTGGTGAACTGTTCCAGAACCTCCCGCTTGCGGGGGGCCGCTACCGTTGGCGAGAGGTTCCGGCGAGCGGACATGGCATCCCGCGCCGGACACCGGTACCGCGCCGGCCCCAGCATGCCTACGGATACTTTGATGACCTCGGAATCTCCAGCCACCCCTTCGGGTGGACGCCACGCTGCCATACCAGCTCACTTTCTAAACGTCGCGACATGTCGAGGTACGGGTCGAGGACCTGAACGGGGAGAGAACTTGATTCGAGTCGGAACAAAGATCGGTGGCCGCTTCATCGTCGACGGAATTCTGGGCGACGGCATGAGTGGCGAGACCTACTCGGCGCGGGACTTGGACCTCGAGCGGCCGGTGGCCGTGAAGATGCAAGGCTCTCGCACCTTCGAGAACACGACCTGGTACAGCCAATCCGCCGCGGACATCGGAAATGAATTTCAGCGCGGACTTTCGCTGTCCGGGCTGCGTGGAATACCAGAGTTCTATACATCAGGTACGCATGCCGGCCGGAGCTATGTGGTCATGCAGCTGATCGACGGGGTCACGCTTGAGGGCTTGATGCGACAGTGCAGGCCCGCCGGCCGTGAAACGGTCACCGCCGTCATCTGCCAGCTCTGCGAGATCCTGGAGCCGGTACATGAAAGGAGGATCGTGCATCGTGACATCAAGCTCGAGAATGTGATGGTAGAGCCCGAGGGTGCTGTGTGGCTTCTGGACTTTGGCACCGCCGTCCCGGCCGATGAGGAGATTGAGGATCCGACTGGAACAGCCGGTTATGCCCCACCCGAGCAGTATGAGGGACAGCCGCTGACGACCAGGGCTGACATCTATGCGCTGGGAGCACTGCTGTTCAGGATGAGCGTCATGCTGCCGCCGTACGCCGAGTCGGGCGGCCGGCCGGACCGGCGGGTGGAGCCGTTCGACCCCGATCGGCTCACGACCATTGATCCCCGCCTGCGTGCCGTCGGCCTGTCGATGATCTCCTGGGACCCCGCGGACCGGCCGGCGACGGTGCGCGAGGTGCGCGAGGCGCTGCATCCACTGCTGCCCGCCGCCGGTTCGCCGCCCAACCCAAAGGCTCCCAGGCCTGATCCGGCCCGGTGGTACCGCGAGCGTGCGCCAATCAGCTGAGAGCGTGAGGCACGGCGCCCTGCCGCCCCTGCTGGGCGCCGAGCGATTCACCGGGCCGAATCGGTTCATCCAAGGTCCGCAAGGCGGGCGGCGGCCTCGTCCGCGGTGGGGTCATCGAGCTCGCGCAGCAGCTGCTCGGCGCGCAGGTAGGCATCCCGTGCCTCTCCGATTCGGCCGGTCCCGACCAGGAGCTCGCCAAGATCGACGAGAGTTCTGGCCTCCCGTGATCTGTAGGTCAGGCTCCGATACCGGTCCGCCGCGTTTCCCAGGTTTGTGATGGCCAGCGCGTGCTCACCCTTCGCCGCATGGGCCTTGCCGAGGCTGGCCAGCGCGTTCGCGGTTCCGTTGAGGTCCGAGGTTGCCTCGAAGAGCTGCACGGCCTCGCCACAGTGGCGCAGCGCCCCGTCGTAGTCACCGAGGTCGTGGCGGGCGCATCCCAACCCGTTGCGGGCACCGGCCTCGCCGACGACATTGCCTGTGTTCTGGAATCCCGCCAGAGCCTGCTCGAATAGCTCTATCGCTGCCTGGGGCTTGCCGCTGTCGTGGTGGAGCACGGCAAGGCCGTGCCGGGCGCGGGCGACACCGAGAGCGTCGCCCGCCAGTTCGCTCAGCATGACCGCGCGATGGAGATTTCCCTTGGCTTTCTCGATCTTCCCCAGCCCACGCCGCGAACCCGCGATCATCCGGTTGACCATCGCCTGCTCCGTCGGTCCGGCCACTTTCTCAGCCGCGCTGGCGGAGTATCCGAGATACCGCTCGGCGTCGGTGTACCGGCCGCGACGCCACTGGTAGGTGACCAGAGCCATGGACAGCTGCCAGGTGTAGTGGTGGTCGTCCATGTCCTTCGCCTGCAGGACGGCAGCCGTGACGGTGGAGTACTCGTCGTCCAACCACTCCATGGCCTCGGCAAGGGTGGTGGGGCCTGAACCGTCGCCGCTGTCGGCGGCCGTCGGCCGGCCGCCGACAGCGGTGCGCTCCGGGTCGAGAACCCGGTCACAGGCCCGGGTCCAGCGCAGGAGATAACCGAACGCGAGCTCGACGGTGCGCATCCGTTCCGCCGGGTCCATCTCCTCCGCGAGCTCGGTTGCGTAATCGCGGATGAGGTCGTGATAAGCGAACCGGCCAAACTCGGGTTCCTGCAGGAGATGCGCGGCGAGGAGCTCTTCGATGACGCCTCTCGTCACCTCGACCCGGTCATCGGCAAGCACCTCCACAGCGTCCTGGCTGATCGTTGGTCCCGGATGTATCGCCAAGCGCTGGAACATTCGCTTCGCCCCCGGCGACAGCACCTCATAGGACATTCCGAAAGCCGCTCGGACGCTGAGGATGTCGCGGTGCTGAAGAGAGTTCAGGCGTGCCGTCTTGGAACGCAGCTCGCGAAGAAGCACGCCCAGATAGCTCGGCTCGGGTGGGCGGGCCCGAGCCCTTGCCGCGACGATGGTCAGTGCCAGCGGCAGCCCGCCGCACACCTCAGCGATCTCGTTGAGATAGGGACCACCCGGCCGTGCCTGCCGCTTGTCGAGGTCGGCTGCCAGAAAGGCCGTGGCAGCACTCGGCGTGAGCGGACCGACAGTCATGACCCGCGCTCCCTCATGTGCCTCGAGGCTGTCTAGGCGGCCTCGGCTGATGACGATCGCGGCGCATGTCCCGGCGCCGGGCAACAGCGGGCGGACGTGGTTCGCGTCCCGCGCGTTGTCCAGAACGACCAAGATCGCACGGTCGGCGACGCTGGAGCGATACGTCGCGATCATCCCGTCCAGGGTCGGCGTCGCGGGACGTACCCCGAGATCGCCGAGGAAACGTGCCAGGGTCTGCTCCGGGTTCTCCGGCCCGACCGACCCGAAGCCGTTGAGGTCGGCATAGAGAACCCCGTCTGGGAAGGCGTCCTTCAGAGACGTCGCGCAGGACAGGGCCAGCTGCGTCTTCCCCACGCCGGGCATTCCGGTGAGTACTGCCAGCCGCGCGGTACCCGTTCCTGGCGCAAGCAGGATCTCGGACAGTTCCGCCAGCTGCGCCTCTCGGCCGACGATGCGCGGGTGGTGTGCCGGCAGCTGCCGGGGAAGGAGCCGTCGGCCGGATCCGGCGGCGGGCACCTCAAAGAGACCGCGCTCGTCGATCCCCCGTTGGCAGATCGACAGCAGCTCGTCGCTCCGCTGGCCGTGCTCCCGCTCCCACCGCTCGTAGAAGATCCCGGCGAGCCGTGTCTCACCCCGCCCGCCCAAGCCGCGGCAGACAGTCTCGAACAGTTCGTCGTCCCCCGGCCAGCGCATTTCGGCCCGGCGGGCCTCCCGAAGGACTTCATCGAGGTCGCAGACATCGAACATCGAACGGAGGTACTCAAGGTATGCCTCTTTTAGCTCCTTGGTCAGCCTTGCCTTCTCGACGCTCAGGTCAATGCCCGGAAAATCCTCGAGGAGGCCGTCCCCCCATTCATCCAGAGCCGCGCGCAGACTCTCGACTCGCGTTCTCCCGGACTGCTCTCGTGCCGCCGACAACCCGTCGACGAAGCGAAGATAGTCCACACTGTTCCGAGCTATCTTGATCTCGCACAGGCTCCTCTTGTTACGGTCCGGCATGACGCCGGGCAGGATCTTGCGTAGCTTCGAACAGCAGAATCTGATGTTTTCCGAATTCCATTGACGCTGCGGCCAGAGGCGGCTGGCCACGTACGCGTGTGACCCACGCTGATTCGGGGCCAGTAGCAGCACGGCGAGCAGCGCCCGGACCTGTACCGACTCGATCTCGACTGGCTCGTCGTCCCGATAGACGCTGAACTCCCCCAGCACGCGGAATCTCATCTTCCCCCTTCGGTAGCCAGTGGATCTGGCCCGCCTCGGCCGGCCAACACAATCCTGCCATTCGCGTCCAGAGGGCGGCTCACGTTTCGCTCACGTTCGCGTGCGAACCCGCGCTGACCACGTGGCTAGACTCTGCGATGTCCCGGTTGGTCGCCTTCTTGGCGCAGCTTGAGAAGGCTCTAAACACAGCCAGTAATTTTCGAGATAGTTCGATTACGGGGAGTAGCTGATGTCGAGGCGTCGCAAGACCACCACGTTCCCTCCGCACCGGAAGCGCGGAGGCCGCAGGACCACGGAGACGCAGCCGATTTCCCCGGCCCAGCCCACCCGCGAACGCCCTGTGCAGGACCGGCCGGTCCCCGCGAAGGGACGCGTCTAGTGGTCGTCTAGTGGCTAGCGCCGCTCGACGCCCGTCGCCACTCAGGCATACGGCGTAGCAGGCCTCGGCTAGGAGCCGGTGCTCGGCAGCTAATTGCAAACGCAGAGTATGCTCCCCGCCGTGCCGCGGGGAGCATACTCGCATCCGGCGATTCCAGTCAGGTCACCATAGGTAGCCCGCTGTTGACTGGCCCGGAGTTCTCTTCGATCTGGCTATGGGTTCCGCTGCGGAGTTGCGCGACGAGTCGGCGGGTGGCGGAAGCACCGGCTGCCGCGTCACGTCCGGAGGTGTAACGGAACGAGGGCTCTGGGGACGGCTCGCCCGACCGGGATGCGACCGGATTGGCCCTGGCGGGCACGGCGCGGAGTTTCGTGATGTCCCACGACCAGACGGTGTTCGGTTGTTCGGCGACGAGTTCGGGTTTGCCGTGGGCGGGATGGTGGCCTGGCGGCGGCGTTCCCCGGTCTCGCCGCGCTCGGCGAGAATCCGGTGCATCGTGCGGGAGACGCCAGATGGATCCCCTCGTCCAGCAGCGACGCCCAGACCTGGTCCGGGGAGGCATCCACGAACCGCTCCGAGTGCAGCACCTCCAACACCCGGGCCCGCTCCTCGGCGATCAGGGCCGCGGGCTGGCGGCGCTGCTTGTGTGGGATGGGTTCCGGCCGCGGAGGCGCCGGGCTTTTCCGGTGGATCCTTAACCTTGTTGCCCTGATCGACATCGTGCGGGTGTTCCCGCGAGATCCGCCACGGCCACTACGACGAGCAGGGGCTGGAACCATGGAGCGACGACTCGACTCCCGCGGCTTCATGAACCGGTTCCTGGATGGCCCGAAGAAGACGGTAATTAGACCCTGGAAAATCCACCCCATCGGGGTGCTGTTCAACCCGTAGCCGCCGCGAGGAAGCAGCAAATACCGGCGATATCGACATCACGTCAATGATGCGTCGCGGAGATTCAAACATCAAGCGAAACAACCGCACGATGGTCGTTTTGCTCAGTATCTCCTCTGTTGGGAGCTACACCTACTCTGACAGAGTTGCTATTCAAGAAATCCGAACGCCGGTAGTGACCGTCAGGATTGGGTTCGAGAATCACCAGGGGCCCGACATCTCCCTGCGTTCCTGCCGCGCCGTCCAGAAGCCCCCTGAGTTGCTGGCGAGTGTAGAGCTCTCGACCGCCGAAAAGCTCCCGACCGTCGCGGATGTCAAGGACGACGGCGGGCAGGCGAATCAACTGCGGCCAGTGATCCCGACCGCACCGGTCGAGAGTCGACCAGAAGTTTCGCCAGCGGATCACCTCCGGATCGGCTGCTTCACGTCCCCATCTCGGTTCGGATGTGCCGGCGAAACGTACCAGCGGCCGCCGCTCACCTCGTTTCTCCGAACCGTGCAGTGCAAGCTCCTTACTCAGAACGTTAGCCACCTGCTCGGTGGTCATCACGACCATCCAGTTGGCGAACCACAATTCCTTACTCCTGCTGTATCCGAGTTCGGAGACGGCAAGGCCTGCCATGGCGGCAGCCTCGCCGAGATCTCCGGGCCAATCGGCACCCGGCCGGGGGAAGGCGTAGAACGGTTGCTTTCCCAGCGGTAGACGCTGATACTCCCAGAGCTGTCCGAGGTCGACCTCCACCTCGTGGACGCCGCGACGGACGACTTCAGTGGTCTTCAGCTCGATCTGTACGATCTTGCCGGCTCTTGACGGTAGCCGACCGAACTGGATGTCCTCCCCCCTCGCGGGCCACCAGAGGGCGGCCTTCGATCTGTACCGGTATGTGATGTACTGGCTCGCCCAGTGTTCCAGCGTCTTTTCCGGTACAGATCGGGTCACATACTCACGATATAGGCAGATCGATGGGTCCACCTCGGTCGATGAGGTCAACTGCTTTTGGACAGGGCGCCTGGCGGGCGGCGGCGATGATCGCCATGCCAGTCGGGGTGAGCCGCTCGAAGGCGAGATCCCGGGAGGACGGGATACCGCTCCGGCGTTGGAACTGGTCGGGCCGGCGACAGCCGCTGACGGGCACGCCGGGTTCGTCGACCTGGGGGTTATTCCCGATCCACTCGGCCAGCGCGGCGTGAGATTGGGCGGTGCTCGTCACGAGACCTCAAGATAGTCGCCGTCACATGCGGGTAGCGCCTCAGCCAGACGCGGACCGGGCGGCCGTGATCTACAGGAAGTGACGATCAATCGCGGCGGACGCCTTGCCGCCGCTTACCTGGCAGGCGTACGAGTGGGCCGTCGAAGAGGCCAGGAAACTGGGTGCTCCCACCTGTGATCCGCTGCAAACTGGCAGACATACAGCGGTTGGAGCGCCTCGTCGTCCACGTTGACGAGGCGATGCGTCTTGGTCCGATGGGCGACGAGGCGCATCTACGACTCGCGCTGCTGATGCTCGACAGCGCCGCGGAGCTGATCCTCCATCAAGTGGACCACTTGGTCGCTGCACCTGGCGTGCGCGAAAGCGCTGCCGGCTGTTGGGAACGGCCCGTTCGCGGCCTCATCGAGGTGTAGCAACGGGTGTAGCAACGTCGGCGAACCGGCACACACGTCAGCGGCCTTCCACGGCCGAAAACGTATGTCCGCAGACGTTGGAATGACGGTCAGTTCGGCCTGAAAAGCGGAAGGTTGGCGGTTCGACCCCGCCCCTGCCCACCGTTTTGACCTGCGGAAATAGCGGGATTTTTCGATCACTTCTTGATCGTTATATGGCAACGGGTGTGGCAACGGAGCCGCAGGATCCCAGTGACGGTCTGTCTCGGACCCCGGTTGACCTGCGAGAACGGTGGAATTGACCATCCGCTTTCCGGGTGGGAGGTCACGAGGCCTGTGTCCACGGACGTTGCCACAAGCTATGGGTCTTGTATGGCAACGAAGCTCGTCTGGCCCGGTCGCGTCGGCGCCATGACCTGCGACGGTGCGCAAGATCGAGTCTGGTAGACCGTCCGCTTGTGCGGCGGCTAGGTCAGGTCGGAAGCGGAAATCAAGGACGCCTATGCGACCGTGCAGGAACGCTTGACGGAGGTCATCCCGGCGATCTTCGCCGTGCGGGCGGCACCCAGCACCATCTCGAGCCCCAACGTGGGCGGCATCGTTAAGTACGGCTTTGGTTCGCTGCTCCCCGTGGGTTTCAATGTTCGGCCGGGCCTTCGGGGCGGCGTGCTTCGGTGGCGCGGGATGAGATCCGGGCCTGGCAGATCATCTGCTGCCCGGAGTATCGACCAGGCGAGCCGGGAGACCGCCGGCCCTGTGATGACTGCGATGTAGCCCCACCCGCTCGGGGGACCAGCGGGTGGGGCTACATCGGACCCAGCACCGGACGAGCGCAGAGTAGCGGGTCCGGTGGCGCGGAGGGTGTTACCGCGGTGCGCGTCGCCGGGAAGGTTCCGATCGATAAGGGAAGGCCCGGTCACCAGCAGGTGGTGACCGGACCTTGATCGCCGGTTCGAAGCGCAGGGAGCCTATGAGTCGGCAGGCGGGGTGAAGCCGACCTGGGGCGCGGCGCTTGGCTCCCGCCCGACGCGGACGCCTCGGTCGCCTCCCGCACCGAAGGTGCGCCTTTCAGTCCATCAGTCCTCCGTGGAGCGCCTGTCGGAAATCACGATTCTCGTGAGCGGGGGGTAGAATTCGCGCCCGGCCAGTCGGTGTGGTGACGTGACCGGTGGCGTAGGGGTCGGGATTGTCGCAGCCTGTCACGAGTCCGCCGGTATCTGTCCGGCCTGTCCGATGCCGAGTGGGCGGTAGTGGACCGGTTGCTGGCCGGTGGCGAAAAAGGACGTCAGGCCGGAGAAGCGCCCTCGGCGGGACAGGGCGGACGAGATTCTTTACGTGACGCACAACGGCTGCGTGTGGCGGGCGCTGCCGACGGAATTCCCACAATGACGGACAGAAAACGATGTTAGTCGAGCGGAGGCGTGGCAATGACGACCACGCTCATGCGACAGGCGGACTCCTCGGTCTGCCACCCGTGGTCGACACCGTTGAGCACCACCGCGTCACCGGGACCGAGCCGGTGCGGCCCGTCGCCCAGGATCAGGTCGACGCTGCCCTCGAGGATCACGTTGAAGTCGAGGCTGTCGGTGTGGTGAAGCCCGGTCGTGGTCCGCGGAGGAAACTTGATGAAATTCCAGCCAGCGGTGCCGGGTGTGGCCTCGACCTTGACCAGGTGGCCCTGCCCCGGCGGACGCGGGGGAGGCGGAGACGACGTGGTCCTGGCCGCCTGCACGACGATGATCCCGCCCTCCTCGAAGGGCACCTCGCTCGGAGTTCGGTTCTCGACCACGCAGGAGCTGCCGTCGTCGCTTACTCCAGTGATAAGTAGTCGCACGTGGATCCTCGAATCACAGGTTGTAGACGTGGGCGGCATTCTCGTGCAGCACCTTCCGCACGAGATCCGCGGGCAGATCGCCCAGATTCTTGCTGATCGTCTCTCGCGGTCCGGTCGCACTGGAGTTCGGCGCCGGCGCGAGGCAGGTGGAGTGCGGGAAGTCGGTCTCGAACATGAAGTTGTCCGGGTACAGCGCCGCCGGCGCACCCACATGAGGGTCGAACCAGAACGTGGCGTAGATCTGTCGCCGGAAGTACTCCGACGGCAGCAGCATGTCCGGGTAGTCGAGGTGGGTGGAAAGGGTGCTCCACTGCCAGTCGAGCGAATCGAGCAGGAACGGGATGTAGCCGATTCCGCTCTCCACCGAGACGAACTTCAGCGTCGGGTAACGCTCACAAAGGCGGCCAAGGATCAGTTCTGAGATGCAGTTGGCGTTCGCGAGCATGGACTGAGCGGAGATCTTGGCCAGGTCCAGCGTGCTGAACGACTCCGCGTTGGCCACGAGGCCCTGGTCCTCTTCGAAAGACTCGTTGAAGGCCGTGTGGAAGTTCACGGGCACGTTCATCTCCTGGCACATCTTCAGCAGCGGCTCCCAGTGATCTGAGCGCAGTGGCGGCAGGCCGGCCCGCTCGAACTGCCAGCCGAAGTTGAGGCCCCTGTGCCCGAGGGCGTAGCAACGCTCGAGCTCGGCGAGGCTCTGCTCGAGATCCCACCATGGAAGGTTGGTGAGCGCGATGAGCCGATCCGGAGCTGCCGAGCAGAAGTCGCTCAGGAAGTCGTTGTACGCCTGGACGATCTCGAGGCGGAGTTGTGGGTCCAACGTCAGCAGTCGGGCGGTGTGGAAGGAGATCATGTTCGGGTACAGCACCTGTGAGTGGATGCCGTTCTCATCCATCCAGGCGAGGCGCTCGTCGGCCTTCCACGCGCCGGGATGCGCGTCCTCGTAGTAGAGAGGTGTGTTGGGGTAGGGCGCCTTCCACCCCGCCTGCGCCTGGCCACCGACCGCGGTGCCTACGCGGGTGTCGCCGATGTACCAGGTGTCCCTGTTGTTGATCCGCACGATGTGCGGCACCTGGTCGCCCCACTTCTTCGACATCCGGGACGTCCAGAGGTCCGGTGGCTCGAGTACGTGGGCATCAACGTCGCAGATCTTGAGTTGGTCGACATAGGCGTCGTTGGTCAGGGTCACGTCGCATCCCCTCGGGAGTTCCGCGCATGCGGTGGATGACGACGAAGACTGAAGGAAATGTCAGTGGCTGTCAAGGTCTCCGAGCTTGAGATCCGACCGTCATGGTGTGTCCAGCCGGTCACCTGGACGAGACGGGCCCCGGTCGAGGCCCGCGTAGAGCGGCCTCAGTCGGTCCATCCCGTCGTCGACGAGCGCGGTGATGTAGCTGGCCATGCCCAGTGCGACCACCGCACGGAGCGCCGCCCGGAACACCCCGACCGTCGCGTACGCCGCCAGCCGCACCTCGAAGTCCTCGGAGGACCGGCCGGCGCGCCGGGCGAGCTCCTTGGTCAGGTCGTGCTCCACCGCCAGAAGCACCTCCAGCACTGCGGACGAGGCCTCCCGCTCATTGAGGACACGGAGCACGCTGTCGCGCCCGGCCTCGATGCTTGCGCGCAGGTGGTCGGTGAACGCGCGCATGGCCGCGCGTGCCACCTCGAGCAGCTCGGGCGCGTCCGAGGTGGCGAGCACGTCTTTCAGCAGCTTGCGCCGGACCCGCCAATCGTCGACGAGCACGTCGGATTTGGCGGGGAAGTAACGAAAAAATGTGCGCTCGGTCACGCCGGCGTCCTCGGCGATCGCCGCGGCGGTGGTCGCGACGTAGCCGTGGGTGCGGAACCGGTGGTGCGCGGCGACGAGCAGTCGCTGACGGGTCATCTCGCTCTTGCGCCCGCCAGCCTCTACGTGGGTTTCGCCCTCCACCGGATGCCCTTTCTCTCCTTCGACCCTGGAACATCATCCTATGACACTGCGGAACTGTCCTGGCAGCCATGATGCGGCCCGCGCGTGAGCGGGGATCTCCCATGTCACTGGGCGTTCTTGGCGTCTCAGGTGCACCGATCTGCCGTCCCTGGACGTGGAAGTTTTTTGTCTGCTACTGTCATTTTCAACATCAACGGGCCCGCGGGTTCGGTCGCGGAGTGGCGACCGGGCAACCGGGCCAGGCGAGAGGACCTTGATGACCAAGGGGCAGTCGGACAAGACGTACCGCGTCGTCCAGTGGGCGGCGGGGCGGATGGGGAAGAAGGCCATCCGAGGCGTCGTCGAGCACCCGTTCTTAGAGCTGGTGGGGCTCTACGTCTACTCGGACAGCAAGGTGGGTCAGGACGCCGGCGTCCTGGCGGGGATCGACCCGGTCGGCATCCTCGCCACTCAGAAGATCGACGACGTTGTGGCGCTCCAGCCCGACTGCGTGCTGTACATGCAGGAGGGCTTCGACCTCGACGACCTGACGCGGCTACTCAGCTCCGGCATCAACGTCATCACGACGCGTAGCGAGTTCTTCTACGCCTCGACGATGGACCCGACCATCCGGGCCCGCATCGAGGAGGCGTGCCAGCAGGGCGGAACATCGATCCACGCCACGGGCAGCAGCCCGGGCTACAGCACCACCACGATGCCACTGACGCTCATCTACCCCATGCGGCGCTTCGACGAGCTGACCATCGACGAGTACGCCGACATCCCGGCCTCAGTGGGGCCCGACATGATCAAACTGATGGGCTTCGGCGCGCCGGTCGCCACCAGCGAGTTGCCCGCCGCGCGGATAGGAACCGCCTTCGTGGGCTACCAGCAGTCGCTCGCCGCTCTCGCGGACGCGATCGGACTCCCGCTCGACGGCTGGGAGGTGCGTGCGGAGGCCGCCCGCGCCACCGAGCCCCACACGCTCTCGGACGGCTACGTCATCGAGAAGGGCACCATGGCCGCCCAGCGAATCACCGTCGCGGGCCTGCGCAACGGCAGACCGTTCATGATCTTCCGGGCACACTGGTTCTGCACCCAGCATCTCGACCAGGACTGGAACATGGGCGGCGAGGGCTGGCTGTTCACCACCAGGGGCGACGCGCCGATGCAGGTCCGGGTCACCTACGGGACGACCGACGAGGGGTATTCCGAGCACCTGGCCGGCTACACCGCGACCCCGGCCGTGAACACGATCCCGTACCTCGTCGAGGCCGAACCCGGCATCCGCACGATCTTCGACCTGCCGCCGATCATCCCCACCTTCGGGGCGAAGTAGACCAACATTCAGGTCGACAGGCCGGGGCCGACGCGCCTCGCCGCTGAAGGAAGCTTGTTGAATCGGAGATGCGTGTGGTCGACATCGATGGAGTGGACTTCTTCACCAGTAAAGAGCTGGTGGCAGACCCCTACCCCTACTACGACGCGCTGCGGGCGCGGTGTCCCGTGTCACGGGAGCCGCACCAGGGCGTGGTGATGGTCACCGGCTTCGACGAGGCGCTCGCGATCTACCACGACAGCGACCGGTTCTCCTCGTGCACGGCGGTGACGGGCCCGTTCCCCGGCTTCCCGGTTCCGCTCGACGGTGACGACATCTCCGAACTCATCGAGGCGCACCGGGACGAACTTCCCTACAGCGACCAGCTGCCGACCTTCGACCCGCCCAAGCACACCCAGCACCGCGCCCTGCTCATGCGCCTGCTGTCTCCCGGACGGTTGAAGCAGAACGAGGAGGCCATGTGGCGGCTGGCCGACCGGTACCTCGAGGAGTTTCTCGGCGACGCCCGGTGCGAGTTCATCGCCGACTTCGCCGGGCCCTTCTCCATGGTGGTCATCGCCGACCTGCTCGGCGTGCCCGAGGAGGACCATGACCTGTTCCGACGCGGTACGGGCCAGGCCAAGGGCGGGTTCGGCAGCACCGACGGTGAGCAGCTGGCCGACACGCCCCTGGAGTTCCTGTACGAGGCGTTCACCGCCTACGTCGAGGATCGTCGCCGGTCTCCGCGTGACGACGTCCTGACCCGGCTGGCGCAGGCCACCTACCGGGACGGCACGACACCCGAGGTCATCGACGTGGTGCGCCTGGCCGCCAACCTGTTCGCGGCAGGCCAGGAGACGACGGTGCGCATGCTGGCCGCCGCCGTGCAGGTCCTGGCCGA
Source organism: Parafrankia sp. BMG5.11 (assembly GCF_004337455.1). Classification (NCBI taxonomy): domain Bacteria; kingdom Bacillati; phylum Actinomycetota; class Actinomycetes; order Frankiales; family Frankiaceae; genus Parafrankia; species Parafrankia sp. BMG5.11. The sequence continues at coordinate 83,433 of NZ_SJXI01000080.1, forward strand.
GGACGCCGAGCTCCAGCAACGGCTGCGGCACCAGCGAAACCTGATCCCCGGGTTCATCGACGAGATCCTGCGGTTCGAAAGCCCGATCAAAGGCGACTTCCGGCTCACCAAGGTGCCCGTCACCGTGGGCGGCGTGGACCTACCAGCCGGCACCACGCTGATGGTCCTCAACGGCGCCGCGAACCGCGACCCGCGCAAGTTCGATCATCCCAACGAACTGCTCCCAGAACGGGACAACGCCCGCGAGCACCTCGCCTTCGGCCACGGGGCCCACTACTGCCCCGGCGCGCCGCTGGCCCGCGCCGAGGGCCGGATCACCCTCGAACGCCTCCTGGACCGCACGACCGACATCCGGATCTCCGAGGCCGAGCACGGCCCCCCAGGAGCGCGGCGCTTCCGTTACCACCCGACCTACATCCTGCGCGGCCTGCGGAAGCTGCACATCGAGTTCACGCCAGTATGACGGCCACCGGAGACCTCGAAGGCAAGGTCGCGATCGTGACCGGTGCCGCCAACGGGATCGGCCGCGCGATCGCCACGCGGTTCGTCGCCGAAGGCGCCAAGGTCGTCGTCGCCGACATCGACACCGGCGGTCAGGGCGTCGCCGCGAAGCTTGGCGGGCGCGCCGCCTTCTTCACGACTGACGTCTCCGACCCCGCCCAGGCGCACGCACTCGTCGACTTCACCATCGAGCACTTCGGCGGACTGCACGTACTGTGCAACAACGCCGGTGTGTCCGGTGGACTACGGCGCTTCCTCGACGACGACCTGCGCGACTTCGAACGTGTAGTGGCCGTCGACCTCTACGGGGTCATGGCCTGCAGCCGCAGCGCCGCCCGGCACATGGTCGATCACGGTGGCGGTGCCATCGTCAACATCGCCTCAGGTGCCGGGGTCACCCCCGGAATCGGGATGCTGCCCTACCGGGCGGCGAAGGCCGGCGTCGTCCAGTTCACCCGCTGCCTCGCGGTGGAGGTGGGCGAGCACGGCATCAGGGCCAACTGCATCGCCCCCGCCAACATTTCCACAGACATCAACGCCGCCTTCGACAAAACCACCGTCACCCGCCTGCAGCCGCTGCCGCACCAGGGCAGAACCCGCGACATCGCCGAGGCCGCGCTGTACCTCGCCAGCGACCGCGCCGCCCACGTCACCGGCCTGGTCCTCACCGTCGACGGTGGCATGTCCCTTGGCACACCACCACGTCGCTGACAGAACTCGACACCATTGGACGCGCCTGCGTCCTTCCCACCGGAGCGATCGCTGGCAGTAGGAGCATGAACCCCAAGGCTTACAGGCTCAGCGCCCACTGTGTGTGGATAAACCGGCGGACCTCACGTTCGAGTTCACGATCCTCGGGGGCGCTTCCGAAGAACCCGCCGTGCGGCGCCGCTTCCAGGACGTGCAACTCAGCAGAGCCCCCAACCGCTCGCAGCGCCCGATGCATGCGAACGGTGTTGGACAGGAAGATGTCCCGCGTACCGGTCGCGAGCAACGTGGGTGGGAAGCCTGCTGAGAAGTCGCCGAACAACGGGGACAGGTACGGGTCCGAAAGATCGTGACCGGCAGCGTAGAGCAGGTTGGCGGGCATCAGACTATCTGTCTGGACAGTGTCAACGCCGAGGTTGGTCTGGAAGGAGTCGCCTGACTCGGTGAGATCGAGTTCCGGGGTGAGTAGGACGACGGCGGCGGGCATAGGGAGGCCTTCGTCACGCGCTCGCAGGACAAGTGCAGCCGCCAGGTTGCCTCCAGCGGAACCTCCGCCCACGACGATGCTCTCGGGGCGGTGATCCCGTAGCAGGGCGCGGTAGGCGGCGAGGCAGTCGTCGAGGGGCGTCGGGTAGGGATGGTCCGGCGGCATCCGGTAATCGATAGCCCAGGTTCGCGCGTGGACGCGGGCGGCCGTGGAGACGCCCATGGCCCGGCAGAGGTCGCCGCCACCCATGATCAGACCACCGCCGTGGATATCGAGAAAGACGCGCTCGTTGTCCGGAGCGCCGCGCGGTGTGATGACGAAGGTACCGACGCCGCCGAGGTCGATCTCCTCCACGTCGGCGGCGATGCGGGAGGCCCGGTCGACCAGGCGTGGCCGGATCGCCGCGTCCCTCGCTGCGATCATGGTTCGCCACGCCGCAATGTCGTCCAGTGGAGGGTAGTCCGGTAGTTCTATCGGGGCCATCGCCAGTACCGCCTGAGCCTCAGCGCTCACTGACCCAGGAACCGGGATGTCACGCGCTGGTACATGGACCGACGGCTGGATGTCCGTGGCGGTCATGCGAAACCTCCTCGTCGTGCCTCAATGGAGAGCTCACGTGGTGGACGCAGGCCACATCCCTGTCACGGGGCTGTAGCGACGCGTGGGGATTTATAGAAGGTCACGTCCTAATAGAAGGGGCTCGTGCCGACCCGAGGTGACGTCCCGCAGCGTGACGCCACCGGCTTGGCCGGGCCTCTCGACTGGTCGTCGTGCTTCCACTTGCATCCTCCGGCAGCGGCTGCTCGGCCACCGGACGAATCCCGCCGACGATGCTCAGTGGTTCCTGCGGTCAGCCGTGGATCTGGTCGTCAGCCGTGCATGGTCCTGCCGCTGGCGGCGCACTGCTCGGCCGCATCGAGGAGGCGAATCAGGAAGCTCGGTCAGCGCGGGGAGACGCTGTCGAAGGCGGGCGTAGGAGACTCGCGGACGCCGCCGACGATCACGCCAACAGGCAGTGGCCGTTGAGCGGACACTCCCCCGCACAGGCTCATGGCGCTGCCCTTCGGCTTCCATCAAGTCCGCTGCCGGTGCGGAGCGCGGTGCTGGCGGTCAGCGTCCGGGCGGTGCGGGCGATACGGCGGCTGATGCGCCAGCCCTCCGTGGTTCGGATGAGGACGTCCTCGTAGCTGCCGATCACATCGACCCAGTTGCCCGGATCGTCGGGAGTCACCATCAGAACGCCGTGGACGTAAGAGCGGACGGACGCCTGGTCTCCGTCGATCTCGATGACGATGTTTGAGATGCGGTGGAAGGTCGGGCCCATGTTCTCGTGGGTCCGTGCCATGGTTTCGGTGAGCGCGTCTGCGCTGGTGAACTGTCCGAAAGCGCCATAGTCGGCCTCGACCTCGGGCGTCCAGCAGGTTCGTAAGAGATTCCAGTCTCGTTGGTCGATTCCTGTGGCGTAGCGGAGCACTACATCGCAGATCCGTTCGCGGTCCTCTCGGATGTCGGACATGGCTGTCTTTCTGCCTTTCTCGGGACAGTGGGCCGTGAGCGTTCCTGGCGGGCGATGCAGCGGCTGGCTCCTACCTCACTGGCGGCGTGACGTCGGATCGAGGAATTCCGGGCGGCGGACGTCGAGGTAGCCCTCCACCGTCGTGGCGCACGCGACACGCACTATGGTCAATCTCGCCGACGAGCTGGTCCGGATTCGGATTCGGGTTCGACGGCAGGCTGACCAGGCGGGAGTGATGCGCGCCAAGCTGGCCGGACCGCGGCGTCGCACGGACGCAACCGGCCGGTCACGACCCGGTGCTGGCGCGGCTCGTGTGTGAGTGTCGGCTCATCGCGAGTACGGCGTCGCGGCGGCTGGTGGCGCCGAAGGGTGAGCCGCCGGTGGGGTTCTGGCTGCCGAAGATCCAGGTGGGCCCGTCGGCGAGATGGTCGAGTGCCTGTTTCGCGACGTCGGCTGGGTCAGCGGCGTCGCCGTAGGGTTCGCCTTTCGCGTCGAACACGCGGCGCATGGACGGGGTGTCGGTCTTGCCGAGCACGAGAGCGAGGACGTCGACTCCGCTCGTGCGCCATTCGGCCCAGAGTGCTTCGGCGAGCAGGAGATCGAAGGCTTTGGTGGCGCCGTAGGTGGCGAGGGTCGCGCCGCCGGCCCAAGCCGCGCCGGAGGTGACCAGTATGACGCCGCCGCGCTGTCGGGCGACCATCGGGGCGCCGAAGCGGTAGGCGGCTTCGACGACGCTGTCGCAGTTGCGGTGAATCAGCTTCAGGTGGGTGTCGAGGTCCTTGTCGAGAAAGGGGGTGCTGTAGTCGTCACCGCCGGCGTTGTAGACGAAGAGTCCGATTTCGAGGTCGGAGGTCGCGTCCGCGAGCCTTGCGAGAGCGTCCGGTGTGCTGAGGTCGAGCGCGACCGTACGGACCTCGACGCCGTACTCGGCTCGTATCTCCTCGGCGAAGGCTTCCAGGACTGTGACCCGCCGGGCGACCAGGACGACGTTGAGGTTCCGAGCTGCCATTTCGTGCGCGAATGCGGCGCCGACTCCGTCGGACCCGCCGGCGACAATGCCCCACGGTCCGTATTGTCCTGTCACAGCTGTCGTCACCTCTCGGTTCTGGGCGCCTGGTCGACGGCGCCCGTGGCGGTCAGGAGGTCGCGCGCCGCCTGCACGCAGCGGCGGGCTCGTTCTTCGGTCGGTTCGCCGGCCTGTGCCGCGGAGAGCATGGGAACTTCGAGGCCGATCACGATGTCCGGAGGGAGTACGGCGAGAATGTCCCGCAGCGGGAGCTCCCCCTCACCTGGCACCATCCGGTCGATCGAGTCCTCGCGGTAGACCGTGCCGCGCTGCCGGATCGTGTTGTCGCTGAGCTGTGCGTAGGCGATCAGGGTGGGATCGACCGCGGCCAGGTCCGCCGGGGTGTGGCCGGACCGCACCAGGTGCATGGTGTCGATGAGCAGCCGGAAGTCGGGGCGGGCGACATGACGGACCGCCGCCAGCGCCGAGTCGAGATCCCCGATGGTCAACGAGGGCGCGAACTCGATCGTCGTCTGCATCCCACGTTCGCCCGCCATCTCGGCGAGCGTCCCGAACTCGTCGTGGCTGCGGCCGAGGTCCGGGTCCATGGTGACGGTGTTGATGACCGCGGCACCGAGTCCGGCCATCACGTCCAGATCGGCGGCATACCCGCGCACGTCGCCGCCTGGACGAACGACGAACCCTTCGGCAAGGGAGATCGACACCTCCCGTTCGCGCATCGCGGCGATCGTCCGGTGGCGCAGCGCGGCGTCGTCGCGCAGCGAGAACGGCTCGTAGCCGTGTGGGTTCACCGGGTTGCCGACAAGCACGGCTGCTATGTACCGGCAGCCGAGGTCCGCGGCGAGGTGCACGAACTCCACCGGCGGCAGCCCGAGAACAGTCTGGTGCTCAAGGGCGAGCCGTCCCGCTGCGATCGGCACCGTGGTGTGCGTCGGCATTCAGTCTGACCGCATGCCGGCGACGAAACGTTGCGCCACGGCGACCAGTTCGCGCCCGGGGGCATCGCCGAGAACGTCGGTCATCAGCGTGACATCCTTGGTGAGCGTCAGATTCGCCGGTGAGTCGGCGAGGCCGGCGAAGGAAAGGGCACGCAACCGCACCCTGGAGGCTATGCAGACCGAGCTGCTGGTCGTGAGGACCGCCGCGAGGCCGCCGGGGTCGACGCCGAGCGACTCACCAGCCTTCATCGCGTCGTCCGCGAGCGCGATCTGCGCGGCGAACATCGTGTTGTTGATGAGCTTCGCGTATGATCCCGCCCCGACCTCGCCGAGGTGCACGACATGGTTGGACAGCGCTGTGAGGAACTCGGTGACGTCAGCGAGCGTCTCGGCGTCCCCACCGATCATGATTGTCAGCTCGCCGTTCAGAGCCCGTGGTTCCCCTCCGCTCACCGGTGCGTCGAGGACACGCAGACCGTGCGTCGCCGCCCGCTCGGCGATCGTCCGGATCTGCGTGGGGGCCACCGTGCTGTGGACGAGCACGACCGCGCCGGGCCTGAGGGTGCTGGCGAGGCCGTCCGGCCCGAACAGGACTTCTTCCACCCCTGCCGCGTCGAAGACGCAGATACCGACTGCGTCGACCGACGCGCCCATCTCCGCCGGGGTGGCCGCGGTGGTCACGCTGGTGCCCGCGAATGGTTCGAGCGAGGCCGCCCGGCGGGCGTAGACAGTCAGGTCGTGGCCCTGCGCTGCCAGGCGCTGGGCCATCGGCAGTCCCATGCTGCCGAGTCCGATGAATCCAACCTTCACGGTGTCCTCCCTGTGGTGGTGCCCGGCTTTCCGCGGCCTGCGGCCGAGGGCCGCCCGAAGGCGCGAAGCGCGTGGTCCGGGACCGGTCGGCCGGCTCGCCCTGCCCCGCCCGCGGTACCGGTGGTCATGGTGTCCGGGCGGACACACCGCTCGTCTGGCGGAGCACCTTCGTCTCGACCGCGTCGGAGGCCAGCACCGTCCCGATGATTCCCAGGTCCGCGCCCGTACTGCGGGCGACCTCGCGGACCACCGTGACGTCCTTGAGCATGAGGTCGCCGATGCGGCCGGGAATCGTGTCGACCGACGCGCCGCTGGAGACGACCGCGAGGGCGCGGCTCGCGCCGCTGCCGTGCTGGACGGCGGCCAGGATCGCCTTCTCCTCGATGCCGAGCGAACCCGCCAGGCGCACCGCGTCGATCGCGAGACCGACCTGCGCGACGAACAGCGCGTTGTTCACGAGCTTGACCCGCTGGCCGTCGCCCAGTCGCCCCACGAACATGATCGGTGACGCGTACGCCCCGAGAACCGGCCGCATCTCGTCCACCAGGGCTTCGTCGCCGCCGACCCACAGGGTGAGGCGGCCGGCGGCGATGTCGTGCGGGCCACCGGAGAGCGCCGCGTCGAGGACCCGTATGTGTCGGGCCGCCCCCTGTTCGGCGAGCAGGCTCGCGGTCGCGGGATCCGAGGTGGTGTGCTGGACGAGCGTCGCACCGGGCCGCATGGCGGCGAGGGCGCCGTCGGGGCCGAGGCAGACCTGCCGGACCTGCTCGTCCCTGAGCACCACGACGAACACCGCGTCGGCATCCCGGACGGTCTCCGCTGTCGTGGCCGCCCAGCGCAGGCCATCGGCCTCCGCCGCCGCTCTGGCCTCCGGGCGACGTACGAGCACCGTGACGTCGTGGCCGGCGGCCCTCAGCCGGTCGAGGATCGGCCGGCCCATCCGGCCCGGTCCGATGAACCCGATCTTCACTGATCCTCCAGACGGCGTGCGGTCTCGACGGGGCCGCCGCCCGTCACTGCGCCGGCGTGCCGTCGGCGGCACGCCGGGGTGGGGCGAGCATGGCGCGGTGTTCGGGGGTGCCGTCGAGGTTGGCGTTCACCCGCTCGCTGATCCGCCAGCCCTGCGGGGTGCGCGTCCAGCGCCAGGTGTTCGCCGACACCCGGGCCACCCAGAACCGGTCGGCGTCGGTATCCCAACGGATGTTCAGCGCGTAGCTGCGCCCCGTCGCCTCGTCCCCGTCGACCACGATGTGCGGCACGGTCAGGACGTGCCCGCAGCCGCCCTGGATCAGGCGCTGGTGACCACCGTTGACCATGGCGACGATGTCGTCGCGGCCCCGCATGCGCAGCTGGGGAACAGCGTCGAAGGTGCCGTCCTCGGTCCACAGCTCCGCCGCGGCGTCAGCCGACCCGCTGTCGACGGCGGGTCCGTACTGAGCGACGAGCTGCATGATCTCAACCTGGTCCTCGAGCCGCGCGATCCTCGTTGCCAGCGTCTCGACTGTGGCCCGCAGGTCCTCGATCTCACTCATGGATGACAGCCCTTCTGCAGATGCGCGGCCCGGACCTCGCCGGTCGCGCCGGTCGCGCTGATTGCGCCGGGCGGGGCGGTCGCGACACTAGGGCACGACGACGATGCGGACCGGCCCGTTGGCGTCGCGGGCGGCGTCCAGCGCCTCGGCGACACCGTCGAGCCCGACGGTCCGGCCGAGCATCGGTGTGACATCGAGGCTGCCCGAGCAGACCGCCTCGAAGGCCTCGTCCCAGTGCTGCATCGACGGGCCGCCACCGAACTGGATGTTGATGCCCTTCCGCTTCGCGGTGAGGGTGTGGAGGTGGTCGCCCTCCGGCGGACCACCGACCGAGAAGATCCTGGTGCCGCGCTCGCAACCCTTGATGATCGAGTCGAGGACTCCCGGAATGCCCACGCACTCGAACACGACGCATCCCGGCAGCCCGGCCACCGCCATCAGCTGCCGCATCGCCTCGGGCGGCCCGTAGGCCACATCACGCCAGGCCTGGTACGGCGAGACCTCGGCAGGATCGATGACCACATCCGCTCCCATCGCCAACGCGGTCTGCCGGCGCGAGGCGACGAAGTCCACCGCCAGGATCGGGCCGACCCCCAGCCGCTTCAGCTGCGCGATCGCGGACAGCGCGATCGCGCCGCAGCCGATGACCAGCGGCACTTCCCTCGCCGTCACCTGTGCCCGGGAGGCGGCCGACCAGCCGACCGAGATCGCGTCGGCGATGCACACGATCTCACTCGGCAGCTCGGAGGCCGCGACGCGGGTGATCGCCTCGTCGAGCAGGAGGTATTCACCGAACCCGCCGGGCGACTCCGGATTCTGCCCGACGATCCTGCGCCCGGTGCTCGTGGACAGCACCGGCAGCGAGCTCACCCGAGTACCGACGGCGATCCGGCGTTCGGTGCCGGGGCCGTAGTCGACGACCTCGGCGCAGTACTCGTGGCCCATCACGATGTCGACGTCACGGTCGTAGGTCGACATGCCGCTGTCATCGTCGACGCCCGCTTCCAGGTGGTCCATGAAGTGGATGTCCGACGCGCAGATCCCACACGCGAGCGACCGGACCAGCAGCTGGCCCGGACCCGGTACCGGGTCGTCGATGACGCGCGCCTCGACAACCCCCTCGCGCAGCACAGCGGCTCTCATCAGCTCTCCCCACGCTCGCGCCCAGCCTGTTCCCGTCACGGCACTGTAGCCGCACCGAAGCCAGTTACAGAAGACCCAGTCCTAAAAATATCCGGGAGACGGTGTCCTGGAAGTCGCGGGGGAGTGGGGCACGTCCGAACGCTCGGACCATACGATCGGTGGCATGGCAGAGCCAGCGCGCCGCCCAGGACGCCCCCGCGACACGAGCATCGACGAGCGCGCGCTGGCGGCCACCCGTGAGCTCCTCGTGGAGCGCGGCTTCGATGCCACCACGATCCAGGCCGTCGCGGCGCACTCCGGCGTGCACGCGTCGGCCATCTACCGTCGCTGGGGGTCACGCATCGAGCTGATCGAGGAAGCCACGTTCCCCGGGCTCAGCCCTCCCAGCGTCCAGCCGACCGGAAACCTGCACCGCGACCTCCGACGGTTCATCCGCGCCTACCTCGCGGCCTTCGATGCCCCCGCGTCCCGCGCGGCCGCGGCCGGCCTCCTCGCGTACCACCAGGCCTCCAGCCGCCCCCGACCGCCGGACCTCTACCTACGGGTCTCCGCGCGACCACAATTCCAGGACATCCTCCGCGCCGCACCACCCGGCACGATCGACCTGAACATCGACCCGGACGATGTCTTCGACATGCTCCTCGGCGCCATCCTCACCCGGACCCTGCTGGCCAGGATCACAGCACGACATCGCCCCATCGAGCGCACCGTCGAAATGATCATCAGACTGCTGCAGCCCCAGCCCAGCCGAACCGTCAATCAGGACACCTGAGGCGCCCCAGGGCGGGCAGCACGCGCAGCCCAGAAGTCCCGCCGCGTGGCGGCCTGCCTCGGCTGCGTCGCCCCGGTGAGCAGGTGGGCAGGTGGGCAGCTCCGTCGATGTGCCTGGCCGGGCACGTGGTCTGGTGCCGCTTCCGGAAGCGGCAGACCCGCGTCTCGATACCGGACGATAGACCGCATTCCACCGGCAAGCCTCACCGGGGACCACACTCCGTCACCACGTTGATCGGACACTCCCGCCCCGGCCTGCTGCCGACGGGCGCGGTCATCGAATGCCAGAAACGGATTTCGCGCCGTTCTGAACATTCCTGAGATTGTTCGGCGGCAGACAAACGAAGGCGTCGGTGGATGGACCGTGGCATCCATCCACCGACAATAAACGTTACGGTTCCGATGGCCCATCGTCTTGACCGGAGGAAAGATCGTCATCGATTTTGGTGTCGAGTCGGGCGTGGGTTGCGGTCCGTAGCTGCGTGACGAGGTGACGTGCGGTGGGCGCCCCGGCGTGGAGGCGCTTGCGGAGGGTTTCGGCTGAGATTGGCCGGTGATGTTGCTTCCAGTGCAGGGTGTCTTCGGCGCGGGCCCGGTGTATGAGGTCTTGGTCCGATGCGCGCTCATGGTGGCTGGAAGGCCGTGGCTCGACCGATTTACGTTGCCCCGGAGGCTGTGATTGTGATGCTGACTGGACAGGTAGATCAATGATGGGTGCTGTCTGCGTGGCGGGTGGAAAAGGAAACGTATCGGCCGGAAATGTTTCTGTCGTCTGCATTGCTTGAATGAGCCGCGGTCCGACTTCCGCCCATCCTATGAGCAGGAGTGGGCCGACTGCGTCGAAGGCGGCTTTGCCGTAGTGGCCGGTGATCAGCGGCTCGGAGACGTTCAGCGCGAGAGTGACGATGCTGGCAAAGATGAGGAGGCGCCGCGCGGAGCGCTGTAGGTCGGTGGGTCCGCCGTGAAGAGCGAGGTGGCGGATGCCGATGAGGAGCCCGACGACGGAGAGGTCGACGGCGGGTGCGACGAGGGGAGCGACCCAGAGGGAGACGCCGAGCCGAAGCCCGAGGGCGAGGATGTTGCCGAAGCTGAACAGGAACGTCAGCCCGACGACGGTCACGATCACCGCAGTGACGATCTTCACAGTCGCGGGGGATGATCCTGCACCCCGGGATGAGGTCGGCGTCGAAGTCGCGGCTGCTGCCGCTTCGGCGTTCATCGGGTGCCCCACGCGGCCGTGGTGGGTTGCCAGGTGCCGGCGGACCTCTTGGGCGGGGCTGCTGCCACACCGGTTGCCACACAGGGGTGCAGCGAAGGCTCGGCCGCGTTGCTGGTCCTCTCGGGGCCGAGCGACGTGTGGCAGTGCATGTGGCAACGCGGGCCGCCAGAGGGGTACTCCAGCGGCCAAAAGCGGACGTCAGTGTACGTGTGCGGACGTTCCTGGACGGTATGGGCCGGCCTGAAAAGCGGAAGGTCGGCGGTTCGACCCCGCCCCTGCCCACTGGTCACCTTGACTATTGGTGTGACCTGGGATTTTGATGAACTCTTTGCCGAGCGTAAAGCTCGCACAATGCGAACCGCTGTTTGAGCTGGCAAGCTCGCCAGGTTCATGATCGTGTCAGCCTGGAGGCGGGTGCGGCCAGCTCGGAAGCCGGTCTTGATTCGTCCGCGAGGCAATCGTCCGGATGGCCTGGCTCGAAGCCTGCGCGGGCAGGACATTGCCGGACCTGCAGGATGTGCTCACCCCGCACCATCAGGCAGATAATCGACGGGTGACGGCGCCGGCGAGAGTCAGATCGGCTCGACGAGGATGTCGGCGCGGTCGAGTGTGGCGGTGTAGGCGGTCAGGTCGTCTGGGTGGCTGGTGAGGATCTGGGCGGGGGCGTGCAGTGCGGCGGTGATGATGACCAGGGCGTCGACGACGTCCGGCCGTTTCCTCGTGGGGAGTTTGGCGTCGGCGAGCATGGCGCCTGCCCGTTTGTATGAGTCAAGGGTGAAGGTTTTCGCGCAGGCGACGCAGCCGGCGGAGATGTTCGCCGCCCCGCGGATGGGTGGCGTGCTTTCCCGGGTTTGTGGAACGGTGCAGTCCTTCAGGTATTGACTGAAGGCGTGGACCGTTTTCGGGTCCGGTCGCCACGCTTGGGCGAGGACCGGGCCGATGAGAACCGGCCGGTGTGACGCAGCGCGTAGGCCGTGGTGGAGTAGTCGTGCCGTGGGGTTCTCGCGCAGGAGCGCTACGAGCATCCCGGTGTCGTAGACGACGGTACGGGTGATCACGCGACGCTCGCGGTATCCGTTCCGAGTGCGCTGGCCAGGACCCGGTGGACGAGGGCCTGCTCGTCCGTGGTCAGGGCGTCGAACGATGGCGGGTCCGCCTCGGGGAGGTCGGCGGCCTGCTCGAAGGCGGCCTGGTTGCGTGCGTCCAGTGCCGCGAAGGCCGCCATGGCGGCGTCGTCACGTGCCATCTGGGCGACGGCCGCCGCGATCATGTAGGCGGACACGTCCATGCCCGCCGCCTCCGCGTGCGTCCTGATCGCGGCCTGGACATCTGAGGCTGTCGAGATCGTGAACCGGACGTTCGGCATGCCGCTAACGTAACACGACGTATTACGTCGCCGTTGTCATGTACCCGGCCGGGGTCCGGGCGGCCTACTTGAGTTCCAGCCGGCCTGGCGACGATAGCTGATCCGGGCATCGGTGCGCCGCGGGCCCCGCGCGTCGGGCCGGGCCGGGCACGGTGTCCCGGCCCGACGGGTGTCATCCGGCGGTGGCAGCCGATGCGTCGGTTGTTGACGTACGACGGCCGCCCACCCCGCCGTCGCGACGAACCGCGGCAGCGCCGCCTCGCGCAGGCCGTGGATTCTGGTCGCGTAGTCCCAGACGGCGCGGTATCCGCCGGAATGGCTACGAGCCGGGCTCTCGCCCGCGCGACCAACATGCGTGCCATCAGCGGCCGCTGACCGGCCGCCGTCTCGGCGAGGGCGGTCGCGTTGTCACCGCGGCCGAGGCGGTCGTGGTTGATCGACAGACGACGCATAGGCGGTCGCGGGGTCAGCCGACCGGGGCGACCGACTCGATATTGGCCACGGTGAAGTCTCGTTGTGCGTCCCGCAGGTGACACCACGCGTCGAGCCATCGGCCGTACAGCTGGCGCGGCTGGATCTCCCGGACAGTCCGGTTTCCGGCCTTGTTCCGGTAGCTGATCAACACGTCGCGCTGGGCCTCGATCGCGTCGGCCAGCAGGATGATCTCAGTATCGGTCAGGCCGGGGTTCAGCTGCGCCAGCCGCGCGGACGTCTCCGAGGTATCCGCGCCACCGTTTCCCGCCCCGCCGCTGGCCGCTCCGCCACTGTTCGTGCCAACCGGGTCCGCGAGCAGCTGCGCGGCCAGCGTCTCCGCGTCCATCCGGGGCCGGGCCCGGGACGTGGCCCGCGCCGGCGACCGGGGCGCGGCCGCGCGGTGCTCCCGCTGCTGCTCGACGATCACTGTGCCCGTCGCATCCTCGGCGACGGGGGACAACCCGGCCGCGCGCAGCCGTGCCAGCACCTCGTGCGGCTCGTGCGGGCTGGACAGCACCGTGGGCGCCACCCGCGCCAAGGACAGTTTCGCCAACGACCGGGTATGCAGAATCTCGCTGATCAAAGCCTCTTCGGCCACGACGCATGAGCGCATCCCCCGCACCCGGATCTTCCCGTGGAGACGGGCCACATCCTTGACCAGGTATTCCAACGGCTGAGGCACCGCCCGCTCCGACACCGCCGCCATATCGGCCAGCAATCCTGCGGCGGTCCAGCCCGCGTCGAACGCCGCGCGGACGCTGGCCGGGCTGAACCGCCACACTCCCGCCGTGCCCCGGGACTCGCTCACCGCCGCTGTCCCCAACAGCCGCGAGACCGCCGTCGTCGGCTGGCCGGACACCACCGCGGTGAGGTCCGACTGGAGTATCACCGTGCACGGCCTTTCCGTCAGTACCCCGGCCACCCGCGCGGCCAACGCGTCCATCGCGTCCATCGCGGTCACCGTGTCCATCGCGCCCACCGCGTCCGCCGGCTCGGCGGTGGCCAGGTCTCCGTCGAGAAGAGCCGCGAGCTGTTCGCCGCAGTCGGTCAGCACGTCGGCAACGGCGACACCCAGCAGCTCCGCCTCCCGGATCGCGGCGGCCGCCTTGTCCCGCAGCTGGCCTGGCTCATATCCATGCAGTGGGAAGAACCAGTCGATGTGTTCGCCGGCCGCCCGCAACGACAGCCCACCGCGCGCCGCGCGCAGCATGGCGCGTCGCAGCCCACCGGCGGCCGAGGCCAGGGGCAGCGGCGGGGCCAGCTCCTTGCCCCCACCGATCTCCCGGCTGGTCGGGGCATGTGCCAACACCAACCATGCGGTCGCCAGCGCGGACCACTGATGGGCCGGCGGCGCCTCCCGCCACGCCGCATACCGATCGGTCGGCGCGTAGCCCGTGTCCGCCCGGCCGAGTAGCCCGGCCGCGTAGGCCAGGTCGATACCGAGCAGCAGTATCTCGACCGGCAGCGCCAGCCGCGCGGCCAGCCGGGACCGTTCCCGCGGGCCGACGCCGCCCTTCTTCAGCGCGACGATCGAATGCGCGCGCGCCTCGTCCAACAGGGCCGTGATCCCACGGAGCAGATCCGCCGCGGCGGCCTGGGCGGCGGCCAGCGTCGACTCGCTCGAGGCCGCGGCTGAAGGGACCCGCGGCTGTCCGGTCAACAGCAGGTCACGCTGCGCCAACCAGGACGCCACCTCGATCTCGCGGGACACCTCCAACCGCCCGTTGACCCGTAGCGCCAAGCCCGCGGCGGCCAACGCGCGTTCGGCACCCGTGGCCGCCGGCTCGGCGTAGCCCAGGTAGATCTGGTTGTAGCGATGGCGCATCTGCTTCAGGCGATCCCGCGCGGGCTTGGGTAGCCGGCGCACTACGTCGGCCATCGCGCGGGCGTCGGAAGCGACGTCCACCAGGCGGGCGATCAGCTCCGGTTTGCGTAGCCCGTCCACCTCGACCCCCAGCGCGTCAGCCGCCGTACGCACGTCGTCCACCAGCGCCGACTTCGCGAGCAGGGCCAACGGTCGACCATCGCCGATCTCGGCCGCCCAGTGCTCGGCCAGCCGTTCCGGCAGGCAGATCGTCCCGGACTCCAACCAGGCCAACCCGCGGCCGCGCAACTCGCCGATCGCGTCCGACACGGCCTTTTCCGGCGCGTCCTGGTCCGGTGCCGAGACCAGACCGGCCACGGTCTCAACCGTGGCCAGCGGTCCCAGGGCCGCCACCGCCTGACCGACGAGCACCGCGTCCCGATCGATCGAGCGCAGCGCGGCAACCAGCGAGTCCGGCCCGCACAGCCGCTGAGCCAGCTGCTCGAACCCACGCGGGATCGGCTCGGCCCGGACGTCCGGCCGTGCCCGCAGCAACCCCGTCAGCGCTGCCTCGTCCAACCCGGCCAGGTATTCGGCAAACGATCCGGAAACCATGGTGGCATTCTGCCGAACCCTCGCGATGCCGCGGTTGGTGACGCGGGCTCACATGACGACCTTGCCGAGGAGTGGTTCCGTCGCTGCCCGCCGCGGTCGATCTCGCCGCCTACCGCATCGTGCAGGAGTCGCTGACCAACGCCGCCAGGCACAGCGGCGCCCGGCAGGTCGTCATCCGAGTCCAACACGCCGACCGGCGACTGTGCTCAGCATCGAGGACGACGGCCGGGGTCCGGTGCCCGTGGGCAACCAGGGCGGCGCCGGTATCGCCGGCATGACGGAGCGGGCCCGCGCGCTGGCGGAAGCCTGAACGCCGGGCCGGGTCGTGCGGGCGGGTTCGTCGAAACTCGACAGCGGCATCCGGAGAGCGCTGAGCGAAGTCCGGGAACCGCGCCAGACCGCCAACTGATGCGCCCTGATGTGCCCCGTTGAATCCGGACAGGTCCAATGAAGCTGATGGACGCGGCGGCCTGCTTTTTCAGGTATTCGGCGTAGGCCCGTCGTGGGGTGCGATAGTGGAGTCCCAAGTGGCGGCGTGTGGCGTTACAGTGAAGTTCTATGTACCGGGCGATGACGGCTTTGGTGTAGCAGTCGATGACGGTCGCGAGGTACAGCTAGCCTTCCCAGGTGGGGATGTAGGTGATGTCGCCGACCGCCTTTGAGGTGCTGCCCGTTTCTCGGACACCGACGTAGCGGGACTATACCAGCTTTATGCTGCTTCCTTGATTGAGTTCTGGGTTGCCTGGTATGCGCGCTCGACGTGTTCTGGTGTGCGGTAGCCGAGAGTGGGGTGGAGCCTCTGCCGGTTGTAGAGAACCTCGATGTAGGGCCGACCGACGGCTGACGGATGCGTCCACCCGGCGGGGCCGGAGTGCGTCGCAACCACCTCACGGAGCCGGCTGACCAGCGCGGTATCCACGCGTATGTCTCGGACTCGCCGGTCGCCCCAGATGAGCGCTGCGTCGGCGGGGTGGCCTGGGTGGGGACGAGTGGCTCTCAGGCTTCGCGGCAGGCGGTGCCGGCGTTGCTGCGAGGGTCTCGACGAAGACGATGGTGTCGCAGGCCGCGTGCCCGCGCCAGGTCGGGCAGCGTGGAGTCCATCTCCTCGTGTCCGTGGGGGCCCGGGCGGCGTACTCCAGCCAAGTCTCGATGAGAGAGCTCATGCGCGGCTCGGATGGATATCGCTAATCGAAGATGTCGGCGGCGGTGACAGTGAGACATCCCGGCGGCGCGTCACGGATCTCCTCGCGAGCGCACAGCGCGAGGCGTGCCCGGACAGCGCCTTCGGTCCCGGCACTGTCAGGGCCGGCAGCTCCGTCGTCTGCCTGGCGGTCCGAGGCTGCTGGAACGGCCGACGTAATAGCGCGAGCCTTTTCCAGGAGCCGGCTGGAGATCCGTCGACCGTCAATAGAGCGCGCCCACTTCGCCTCGCCGAACAGAATTGGGTGTCGGTCCCTGCCCGCGAGCACGACCGCATCGATCTCGTTCTGCCCGCCCGCGTTCCAGTAAGGCCCGACCGCGACGATGTCCCTGCCCAGCGCGCCGGCGACCGCGAGTCGGCGTAGGTGCTCGCGAAACGCTTCCTCCCACGGTTTGCCGAGATGGTCGTCCAGACTCTCGATCAGTACTGGCAGCAGTGCTTTCCCCAGTCCACGCTCGATCTCCGCGCGGTACCGAGACAGCACGCCGAGATAGAAAGCAAGGAAATTGTCTGCGATCCGGTAGACGCGCCGACGGCTGCGCGCTGTCTCGGTGACGGGCATCAGCCGTTCGACCAGCCGTAGCTCGACGAGCCGATCCAGAGTACGGGCCGGTTCAGCCCGAATATAGTCCTTGATCTCGTTGTACTGGGTGCGACCCTCGGCGATCGCGTGGAGGACGGCCGCCGGGTATTCACCGTGCTCCACCTCGGTGGCAAGCACGAGTTGTCCCTCGGTGAGCAGCGGCGCCCCGGGCCGGCAGGCCAGCCGTAGCAGGTTGTCAGCGAGGTCAGCGCCCTGGTCCCACCACGACAGATACAACGGAACTCCGCCAACCAGCCCGTAGACGAGCGCCCGGTCGGACGGCGTCAGCCCGGGCAGCATGAGTGCGGCCTCGTGCGGACGGAACGGATGCAGCGACAGCGACAGATCGAATCTGCCGTACAGGGGCGCCCGCTGCTCCTGTAGCGCGGTCATGTGCCGCACGGCCGATCCGCACACGAGCATCCGTAGCCTGGTCCGGCCGGCTGTCCGGTCGAGGAAGGCCCGCAGGACGCCGGGCAGCTCGGGTGAGGTGGCGACGATCTCGGGAAACTCGTCCAGGATGACGAGGAGAGGCTCCTGCTCAGCCGCCGCGGCGAGGTCGTCGAGCGCGTCGTCCCAGTCGAGGTAGGGACGAGTAGCGAGATCACGAATTCGCCCCGGTAGCGCGATGGCCGCCTGACGGGATAGTTGCGCCAGTTCCCCAGCTGCCGCCCGACCGGCTCCGGTGTGGGACACCGACCGACGGCCCTCCGCGAAGCGCTGCAACAGCGCGGTCTTGCCGACCCGTCGCCGTCCCCACACCACCGCGGGTCGGGGGTCGGTCGAGTGCCACCACGCCTCCAGAGCGGCGAGTTCGTCGGTGCGATTCACAAAGGCCACCGGCTCCCCGCCTCCCCCAGTAACTCACACCACCTGTAACTTACTTGCTATGTAAGTTACACCCCGCGCCATCCGTACGCGGCTCGCGCCATCCGTGGTTCTGTGATCTTGCCGCCTACCCGGCCGACAACCCGGACCGGATCGTGCTCGGCTGGGCAGTCCGACGGCGGGATCGACCAGCGCGGCTGCGCCCCCGGCTGTACGGGTGTCATCCTGCGGCGGCGGCCGATGCGTCGGTGGTGGGGGTACGACGCTGGCGTCGCCGTGCATTGCCGCTGGTAGATGGCCTGTTCGTGTGATCGGGGATGCCGATCGTGGGGCCAGGGATCGTGGGGTGGCGGTTCGGGTTGTGCCCGGTTCTGTCCACCACCCGTGACCTGGCCTTTTACCTCTCCGTTGAGATCAATTTAGCCGTTTGAAGATCGTTATGTAGCAACGGGTGCGACCCCATTAGCAACCTAAAGCAGCAGACGTTCCAGGGTATACCCCGCTGACCTGCGTAAATGCTTACGTCTGACCGTCCGCCGCGACATTTCGGGTCGTTGCTACACCGAGCGGCCCCGGCGGAACGTGGACTTATGACAGCGGGGCAGGGTGCGCCTCTGATCTGCGGCGATGAGCAGCATCGCGGCGGACGACCGTCCGCTGCAACGGCGGATGGTCGCAGGGAGCGCTCGCAGTGGTGCGCCAGCGATGGCCGACGTCGGCGACGTACTCGAGGACCCCGGTCACGACCCATCACTTGCGCCACGACCGATGCGCTGAGTAGGCGGATGCTCCCGCCGACCTCCGTCCACAGCGTTCTGGCACAGTGATGTTATGGCTGAGCAGGCTCCGGCTGCTTCAGATAGCCCGATGTCCAGTCGGCGGGAACAGGCACTCGTAGAGGTGATTTTGCGCCATCAGGTGCAGATCGATCCCGATGACCTCGGCGCTGTCCTCGATTTATCTGCAGTCGGAATCGTCAACGGCGCCTGGCGCAACAGCCCTGTCGAGGACTGGCACAGCCAGAGCCGGCTACATGACGGCGACATGCTGCGGATCAACGCCCACACCAGCTGGCGGGTGCGTGAGATTGTCCGGTGATGGCGCGGCGATCTGGGACTCGGACCGCAGTCACTGCAGCAGGCATGCGATGGTCTAGACAGCGATGCGACCGACTGGCTCGCCGAGCGGATCTGGCGATGGCTGGTTAACCCTGCCAGACGCCTGCCGACCGGAGCGACGCTGGTCGAACTCGCCGGGAGCGACCTGAACGACTACCGCGACCACGCCGACGAGGCGTTAGGTGGATTCGCGGCGATGGCAGAAGAGCGCGGGATGCTCTACGCGTTCTGGAGGGCGGCGGCTCACGGCGGGCTGGCCTGCCGGCATTGGTGGGGAACCCCGGCATGGCCCGCGCTGGTCGACCGCTTCATGCATGCTCTCGACACACCTGATCACCCGCACTGGTCGTCCGGTGGGGGATGGCAGGTGACGGTGGAGACAGCGCCACACCAGGCCACCGGGCGTGCCGGTCTCCGTCGGCTGCTGATGAGCCGGCCATGGGCTCTCGATTCCGATACGGCGCAATGGGTCGTCGGTGCTGGCATCGGATTTCTCCTCGACCGCGTTCCTCAGCTGCCCGACGACGTCCACGAGGCGCTCCCGCATTAGCTTCCTCTCGAACCTACGCACAGCCGCCGTTCCTGACCGGGCCGGCAGCGCTCTACTCGGCGGGCGCGGTCGACTCGGTTGGGAGCACGTACTCCTCAGCCAGCTTCGCCAGGTGCAGGGGCAGCGGCCGGGAGAGCGGTTCGTAGTCGTCGTGGAAGCGCAGTTGGTGGGCCAACGCGGCCCACGCCGCGGGCTGGTCCGGGCCGACATCGTCCCGCCCGGCGTCCGCGAGAGCCTTTTCGGACAGGCAACCGACGACCGTCAGCTCCAAGTACCGCGGGTTCCAGGCCGTCTTCGCTGGCCCGGTCGGCCAGTCGGGATGCGGGCCCAGTTTCAGCAGTCCTCGTTTGATGGCCTTCGCGCTGCTTGATGAGTCCGCGGTGCTCACGAAGACGCGGTTGTCCGTGTCCGCGCCCGGCGCCGCCCACAACCCGGCGGCGAAACCGACCCGGTCGTCGCCGGGTGCGTACCACTGCGGCACCTCCTCGCGGCCATTGCCGTCCCGGGTCAGCACGAACCGCAAGTCGGGGCCGTAGACAGCGAGTCGTTGGACGTCCGACCCGCCGAACCCGAGCATGTCGCGGACCAGCGTCTCGTTGCCGATCCACGGCCAGGAACGGCGAAGGTTCCCAGCGTTCGCGAGCAGCAGCGTCGGCCGGT
The DNA here is from genome assembly GCF_004337455.1 of Parafrankia sp. BMG5.11. Taxonomy (NCBI): domain Bacteria; kingdom Bacillati; phylum Actinomycetota; class Actinomycetes; order Frankiales; family Frankiaceae; genus Parafrankia; species Parafrankia sp. BMG5.11. The sequence goes on from NZ_SJXI01000080.1 coordinate 103,284, forward strand.
CGCGTGCCTGGTACAGCACTGATCTGACGAGCCGTTCGATCTCTTCGCGCTCAACCGCGGTGACCGACGGCGTGGGTCGCGTGCCGACAGCGGCGCCGCCGTCCAGGCGGTCTGCCGACGCCTCGATTGCCCCGGCGACCATGTCAGCGTCCCGTGCGAGGTCAAGCAGCAGCACAGGGTAGGGTACCCATTCCTTGCGGGTGTCGTGCCACCCCCGCACTGGGTGTGCGGCGTCGCCAGGACGAACGCGAAGTGCGATCAGCCGGTTCCCGGCGCGCCGTGTCGGCCCGTCGGCGCGGCGACGCGCCACCCAGATGGCCAGGTACTGGAGGTCGCCGGGGACAGCGTCGCCGACTCGGTGCCGAGGAATGATGACGGCTCCGACTTGGCGGAACCCGTCGAGCCAGGCCGATTTCGCCCGGGTGTTGATCCCGACCTCCGTGTCGTCCGGGATCTGGATGAACTGACTGAGCCGGCCCGTATCCGCGAGGCCGAGTCGCAGGGCGAACTTCGGATCCGAGTCCGGCTCACCGTTGAATCGGCCCTCGCCTGCCAGCTCGACGATCGCGAGGCCGACCCGCCCCGTCAGCTGGTCGAAGCGGGTGGCCACCGCTGTGCGGCGGGCCCGGATCGCCTCACCCAGCGCCGTGGCGCGGGCCTGCTTCTCGCGACGTGAGATCTCGAGAGCGGAACCGATCGCCCCGAGTTCCGCGGTCCGGATGTGGACCCGCAACTCGCCGAGCTGCCACCGCTGGTCGGGGCCTTCGGTGACGACGTCGGCGGGGAACCCCAGCAGGTCGCGCAGGGTGTTCACCAGACCGTCCCGGGTTTCCGGGTACTGCCAGGCAATGTCGACGTCCAACGGTTGCCCGTCGAGGCTGGCGAGCAGCGCCTCTCGACGTGCCCGGGTCTCCTGCTGCCTCCGTGCGATCTCTTTCAGCGCGTTCCCGGCCTGGCCCCGGGGGAGCAACGCTGGCTTGTTGCCGGTGAATCCCCTCGCGAGAGCGGGTACGGGCCGGAACATCGGACGCAGGCCCTCCTCGACCCAGGCGTCAAGCCGGGCCCGCTCGGCCGGCATGAGCCCGGCGCCGACCGCGTGCGTGCCCATCGCTGTGCTGTGGATGATCCCGGCCGTGATCCTGCCCTGACCGCGGATCCAGTTCACCGGCGCCTCCCGCAGATCCGCTGCCCGGGGATAGGCCTGGACGATGTCAAGCTCGGGCAGGAGATCGACCGGGGCTCGCCCCTGCCAGTCGACCTGGCCGAGGCGAGGACTGAACGCCATCGTGTTGGCGATCAGCCGTGGCGTCGGGGCCGCGGCGTCCTGCATCCAGGGCAACTCGGCCTTGAAGAGCACGGTCGCCTGCCGTCCCTGGGGAAGGAAGACGGGCGCGCCGGTCGCCCAACGCCGTATTCCGGTCGAGACGTGGAGACGGAAGCTCGGTGCGAAAGGGACGGTTCGCAGGGTGATGGTGACGACCGCGGAATAGAACCAGGATCGGCCGGCCCGCATGTATTCGAAGGGTGGCCAGGAGACCAGCTCAGCGAGCTGGTTACCGACCACGACGCGGAAGTCGACATCCTGTGCGACCCCGTCGGAATGGAATGGCCGTGCAGCGAGGTGGGCCGCGACGACCTCGGGCAAGAGGGCGTAGAGCCGCGGCGATGGCCGCGCGGTGCCGCCGCCGGTCACCAGGGACGCGGTCAGGTCCACGGACTCGACGGTCCACTCCGGCATGGCATCGTGCATTGAGGTGAGGACACGCAACATCGCCTCGTCGTGTTCGGGCTCCGGCCGTAGGGCCATCACCCACGATGTGAACAGTGGGGTGAAAACGGCCATCGGCGTTCCTTCTCTGGCGTAGACCCAGGGAACGCTCGCGTCGGAAGCTGCGCCACGGCCCGTCGCGACGACCCCGGGAGCAGCCGCGCGTAGCAACGCGTTGAGCTGCCTGACGGGAAGGTGCGCCGGCACATCACGGTTTGGCCGGCCGGCCTGGTACAGCTCCGTGAGTTCGGTTCGCCACTGCTCGGTGAATGAGATGACCTGGTAATCCTCGACCCAGGGCCCGGCGGCCGGATCGGGTTCGTAGGCGGTCGGCCGAATCAAGGGGTACACGTGGACGTCCTTTCAGGAGTCTGCTGGAGGCACCGGTTCAGCGCGGCCCACAGGGGTTCGTACATCGCCTGGACGATGTGACGGTCGCGGGCGGGCTTGTCGGATTCGGCCGAGAAGTAGGGCCACAGGACGTGGCGGATGTTGTGGAGCAGGGACGTCTCGGGGGTGTCGGGCTCCGCTGCTCCGGCTGCCAGGAGCGGGGCGAAGGCCGCGTCGACGAAGATCACTCGCGCTGGCACCCCGCCGCGCAGAAGCCTGCCGATGACCTGCCAAACCAGCACGAGGATGTCCCAGGTCACGGTGTCGCGATCGGCGCCGAGCTGGCTCCAGGCGGTGCTTCTCGCCAGCAGCCTGTACCACTCCGACCGGGCCTGCCGCCGCACCTCGCTGGCACCGGCGTCCAGACTGGCCGCGTGGCGCACCCACTCGTTGAACTCGCCGTTGTCGATCGCTCGGACGATCCAGTCGTTGATCGCGTGGACGGCCAGCCTGAGATCGTCGGGGTGCGGGTTCGGCCGGGCGAGGAAGTAGACCGATCCGATGGCGGCCACCTGCCTGTCCTCGTCGAGGATGTTGTGCCCGCGCTCGACGGCCTAGTGCGCTGG
>NZ_SJXI01000081.1:0-18663 GCF_004337455.1 Parafrankia sp. BMG5.11
GGGGAGAACAGCCCGGCCGGCCCGAGCCCCGGACCTCCTGACCCACCCCGTCCGTCCGCTGCCGCGGCGACCGACTCCGCGGCCCCTGACCCGATCACCAGAGAGAGCATCATGGCTGATCTGCAGACCTCCCGTCCGGACGGCTCCCTGCAGGACGCCCCTCCCGGCGCGTCCGACGAGCTCGTCCTGACCGAGCACGGCCGGGTGCTCGTCCTCACCATGAACCGGCCGGCGGCGCGCAACGCCATGTCGCTGAGCCTGGCGACCGCGATCGCGGCCGCGCTCGAGCAGCTCGACGCCCGTGACGACCTGAGCATCGGCATCATCACCGGCGCGAACAAGACGTTCTGCGCCGGGATGGACCTGAAGGGCTTCGCCCGCGGCGAGCGTCCGATCGTGCCCGGGCGCGGCTTCGCCGGGCTGGTCCGCCAGCCTCCCCGCAAGCCGCTGATCGCAGCGGTCGAGGGCTACGCGCTCGCCGGCGGGTTCGAGATCGTGCTCTCCTGCGACCTGATCGTCGCCGCGCGGGACGCCAAGTTCGGCCTGCCCGAGGTGAAGCGCGGCCTGGCGGCGGCGGCCGGCGGACTGCTGCGGCTGCAGCGCCGCATCCCCTACCACCTGGCGATGGAGCTCGTCCTGACCGGCCGGATGTGGCCGGCGACCGAGGCGGCCGAGGTCCACCTCGTCAACCGGCTCACCGAGCCGGGCGCGGCGCTCGGGGTCGCGCTCGAGCTCGCAGAGGAGATCTCCGCGAACGCGCCGCTGGCGCTCGCGGCCTCCAAGCAGGTGCTGTCACGATCGGTCGACTGGCCGCTCGAGGAGGCGTTCGAGCGCCAGGAGGAGTACGTCGCGGTGGTGCGCACCTCGGCGGATGCCAAGGAGGGTGCCGTGGCGTTCGCCGAGAAGCGCCCGCCGCGCTGGACCGGCCAGTAACCCGGCACCACCACCAGCAGTAGACGAAGCCTCCGCCCTCCGCAGGGCGGAGGCTTCGTCATGTCCGGACCTGGTCGTGCCGTGCCGCGGCATGTGCCCTGACCTGGCACGCCGTGCCCCGCCCGGCTCCGGCTCACCCCCCAAACCAATATTGACGTCAGTATCAATACTGACTAACATGCTGACATGGCCAAGAGACTGACCTTCCCGGTGTTCGACGCGGACAACCATCTCTACGAGACACGCGACGCCTTCACCCGGCATCTCCCGGACCGTTACCGCGGCGCCGTCGACTATGTCGAGGTCCGCGGCCGGACGAAGATCGCCATCCGTGGTCAGATCAGCGATTACATCCCGAATCCGACGTTCGACGTGGTGGCGCGGCCCGGCGCTCAGGAGGAGTACTTCCGTGTCGGGAACCCCGAGGGGAAGTCCTACCGCGAGATCGTCGGGGACCCGATGCGCAGCATTCCGGCGTTCCGTGAGCCGGCGCCGCGCATCCAGCTCATGGACGAGCTCGGCGTCGACCGTGCGCTGATGTTCCCGACGCTCGCGAGCCTCCTCGAGGAGCGCATGCGGGACGACCCGGATCTGACCCATGCCGTGGTCCACTCGCTCAACGAGTGGATTCACGAGGTCTGGTCGTTCAACTACGAGAACCGCATCTTCACCACTCCGGTGATCACCCTGCCCATCGTCGAGAAGGCGATCGCGGAGCTGGAGTGGGCGGCCGAGCGCGGCGCGCGGGCCGTCCTGATCCGCCCGGCGCCGGTGCCGGGCCTGCGCGGCTCGCGCTCGTTCGCGCTCCCCGAGTTCGACCCGTTCTGGCAGGCGGTGGTGGACGCCGACATCCTGGTGGCGATGCACTCCTCCGACAGCGGCTACTCGCGGTACCAGAGTGACTGGACCGGCCCGCAGGAGATGCTGCCGTTCCGCCCGGACCCGTTCCGCATGGTCACGATGGGGCACCGGCCGGCCGAGGACTCGATGACGGCGTTCGTCTGCGGCGGCGTCTTCGCCCGGTTCCCGAAGCTGCGGGTCGCCTCGATCGAGGCCGGCGGGGACTGGGTGGTGCCGCTGCTCGAGCACCTCGCCGACGCCTACACGAAGATGCCGCACGGTTTCGACGAGGACCCGGTGGAGGCGTTCCGGCGCAACATCTACATCAGCCCGTTCCACGAGGACAACATCGAGAAGCTCGTCGAGGCCATCGGCGTGGACCACGTCCTCTTCGGCTCTGACTATCCGCACCCGGAGGGTCTCGCCGAGCCGTGCAGCTACGTCGACCACCTGCCGGCCGGCATGCCGGAGGAGGACGTCAGGAAGATCATGGGCGAGAACCTCGCCCGTCTCACCGGAATCGCCGTCCCGGTCTGACGTTTCGGCCCCTGCTCGGCTTGGCCCTGCCCGGCAGGGGCCGGCGGGTGTGCCCCGTCGCGGAGCGGTCGACAGTGCGGACCTGTTACGGCCATGCTGGGACAAGTCCTCAGGTGACATGCGCAACCCGTCCGGGACGGGGGAGACGGCCCGCGGCGCCCCACCCAGGGAACCTCGAGACATCCGCGAAACCGGCAGCCGGGTTGCCCGCCACGGGCGGTCGGCCGGGCTGTGCCCGCGCCATCCGCGGGCGCTGCCGGGTAACACCGTCAGCAGGGGGCCGGCTGGCGATCAGCAGACAGAGCGGTCGTCGGCCCGGCGGTAGAAAGACCGGACCGGCAGTGAACGGCCGGCCGGTGGACAGAGTTGTCAGTTCCGCGTCGACGAAAGGTGATGACCGTTGGACCTGAACGGACGTTCAGCGATAGTGACGGGCGGTGCCGGCGGCCTCGGCGCCGCGACGGTGCGCCACCTGGCCGAGGTCGGCATGCACGTCGTGATCTTCGACCAGGACGACACGGCCGCGGCAACCCTGGCCAAGGAGCTCGGTGACTCGGCCTCCGCCGTCGGTGGTGACGTCAACAGCGACGAGGACGTGCAGGCCGCGATCGAGGCCGCGCAGGCGGGCGGCCCGCTGTCCGTCGTCGCGAACGTGGCCGGCGGTGGCGTCAAGGGAGCCGGGCGCACCGTCGGGCGCGACGCGACGCCGCACGACAAGCCGGCGTTCATCAAGACCATGGAGATGAACGCGTTCGGCACCTTCAACGTGACCCGGCTGGCCGCCGCCGCGATGGCCGGCAACGAGCCGGACGCGGACGGCGCGCGGGGGGTCGTGGTGAACACGGCCTCGATCGCCGGGATCGAGGGCCAGATCGGCCAGGTCTCCTACAGCGCGGCCAAGGCGGCCATCCTCGGCATGACCCTGCCGATGGCCCGTGACCTGGCCCCGATCGGCGTGCGGGTCTGCGCCATCGCGCCGGGGACCATGGGGACCCCGCGGATGATGGGCGTGCCGGAGCAGATGCGGGAGAAGTTCGTCCAGGACATCATCTTCCCGCGCCGGCTCGGCAAGCCCGAGGAGTTCGCGCTGCTGGTCGAGTCGATCGCCCGCAACTCCTATCTCAATGGCGAGAACATCCGCCTCGACGGCGCTCTGCGCTTCGGCCCCCGGTAGACGATGTTCTCCCTCGACTCGGTCCTCGCGTCCCTCGAGCTCGAAACGGTCGACACCGACCGCTACCGCGCCGGCAGCATCCAGCTCGGCGGCCCGGTGGCGCACGGCGGGCAGCTCCTGGCGCAGTCCCTGGTGGCGGCGCTGGTCGGCCAGGAGGGCAAGAAGGTCAAGACCCTGCACACCGTGTTCGCGCGGGCGGCGCGGCCGGACACGCCGCTCGACATCGCGGTGACCCGCCAGCACTCCGGGCGGAGCCTGGCGGCCAGCGCGGTGTCGATCAGCCAGGGCGGGCGGCTCTGCGTGCAGTCGCAGGTGCTGCTCACCGGCGACGAGCCCGACTTCATCAGCTACGCCGAGACCCACCCGGCGCCGCCTCCTGTCCCGCCGACCGAGCCGGCGGGCGCCGAGGGCGCGAACGGCACGGCGGGCGCGGCGAACGGCTCCGGCGGTTGGCAGGTGCGCGTCGTCGGCGACGTGGACATCAGCGACCCCGACGCGGTGGGCCCGCCCGAACTCGACGTCTGGATCCGCTGGCCCGGGGCGCCCGATGACCTGGTGACCTCGCAGGCGCTGTTGGCGTTGTCCACTGACAGCTTCCTCATCGGGACCGCGATGCGGCCGCACCCCGGTGTCGGCCAGGCGCTGGCCCACGTGTCGCTGTCGACCGGGGTGCTCAGCCACACGATCACCTTCCACCAGCCCGGACCGGCGTCGGAATGGGTGCTGCTGTCGCACCGCAGCCCGTACGCGGGGCACGGCCGCAGCTACGGCCAGGGCAGCGCGTACCGCGGCGGGGGCGCTCTCGTGGCGTCCTTCGTCCAGGACAACATGATCAGGGCGATGGCGGCCTCTGGCAGCCGTCACCTGTGAGCCGAGGCGTGATCCACCCCCGGTCGTCGTGATCGACCGGGCCGCCCCGGGACCAGTGGTCCCCGGGCGGCCCGGTCCTCCCCGTTCAGGGCGCGACGCGGTGGGCCAGGTGTTCTCCCCAGGGGGATCCGGGCCTCTCGCCAGGCGATAACACATGTGTCGACACCTTCGAGCCCCTTCTGAGAGAATTTCGCATGGTGGCGGTGAGCGACCGGCGTCCTGGATCAGGCAGCGCGTGCCGGGCGTCGCTGACCGCCCCTCGCCCGGCGACGCAGGGTGAGGATGTGGTCGCGGAACGGGAGACTTCGATGGTGGGCGCCGGATTTCTGTCAACGCCGGCGCTGGCGTCGATTTCGGCCCGGACTCCTTCACCTGCAGGGCTCGAGGTGGGTCGACGTCGCGAGTCTTTGCATACCTTGACTCCGACGTCGACCTCAGTAATATGAGGCACCTCACAGCGGCGGGACGTGTGCTCCGGCCATGTGAGGTTCGTGGTACCCATCAGAGGAGCGAACTTGTCGGAGCATGAAGCGGTAATCGTCTCGACCGCACGGACGGCGATCGGCACCGCGGGCAAGGGTTCCCTCGTCGACGTCGACGCTTTCGAGCTGGGTACGCAGGCCGTCGCGGAGGCAGTTCGGCGGTCCGGTATCGACAGCGCGGACATTGATGACGTCGTCCTGGGTGAATCGCTTTACGGCGGCGGCGACATCGCGCGTTACGCGGCCATCGAGGCTGGTTTCGCGAACGCCGCCGGCGTCGCGCACAACCGGCACTGCGCGTCGGGGCTCGTCGCGGTGCAGACCGCCGCCGCCTCGATCATCTCCGGGATGGACCGTGTCGTCGTCGCGGGCGGGACGAACTCCTCCTCCACCTCGCCACGGGCGAAGCGGCGCCGGCCCGGCACCGACGAGGTCGAGGACTGGTACTCCCCGACCCACCGGAACACCGCCGAGGCCCCGAACTTCGACATGTCCATCACCGTCGGGTGGAACGCGGCCGTCAAGGCCGGCGTCAGCCGCGAGGAGATGGACGCGTGGGCGCTGCGCTCGCACCAGCGGGCCATCGCCGGCATCGACGCGGGCAGCTTCACCGACGAGATCTTCCCGATCGAGGTGCCCCGGCGGGACGGCACGAGCTTCACCTTCGCCGTGGACGAGCACCCGCGGCGCTCCACCAGCCTGGAGAAGCTGGCCTCGCTCAAGCCGCTGCACCCCGAGATCGAGGGCTTCAGCATCACGGCCGGCAACGCGGCGGGTGCGAACGACGGCGCCGCCGCCATGGTCATCACTGACGGCGGCTACGCCGCGGAGCACGGCCTGGAGCCGCTGGGCATCGTCCGGGCCTGGGCGTCGGTCGGGGTGCCCCCGGCCGAGACCGGCATCGCCCCCACGCTGGCGATCCCGAAGGCCCTCAAGCGCGCCGGCCTCACCGTGGCCGACGTCGACCTGTGGGAGATCAACGAGGCGTTCGCGTCCGTGGCGGTCGCGGCGTCCAAGCTCCTGGAGATCGACGACAGCCGCGTCAACTTCCTGGGCAGCGGCTGCAGCCTCGGGCACCCGATCGCGACGACCGGCGCGCGGCAGATCATCACGCTGATCCACGAGCTGCGCCGTCGCGGCGGCGGAGTGGCGGTGTCGGCGATGTGCGCCGGCGGGGGCATGGCAAGCGCCCTCGTGCTGGAGGTTCCCGCTCCGCGCTCGAGCTGAGGTTCGCACCGCCGAGGCCCGGTGGGCGCCCACCGGGCCTCGGCGGTGGTCTTCTTTCCGGCCGCCGTGAGCGGCCGGAAACAAATGAATAAACGGTTGCCACCGGGATCGCGGGTGGCGACATGCATTTCTGGCACCTTGAAGCCAACGGAATGGCGCATACAGTGATGCATCAGGGTATCTGTTACTGGCGATTAGCATGCCCGACGGCGCCGGCCGGACACGGGGCTCCGGTGCGCCCCGATCCAAGGCCCGTCGGCTTTGTCGCCCAGCAGACGGGCGGCTGCTGACTTGAACCAGACCTCCGTCTCACATGACTTCTTCCAGGCCCTCCTTCAGGGAGTACCGCCGGGAGCGGTCTATGCCCTCGTCGCGTTGGGCTTCGTCCTGACGTACAAGACCTCGGGTGTTTTCAACCTCGCCTTCGGCGCCCAGGCCTATGTCTCGGCAGCCATGTACTTCAAGGCCCGGGTCATCTGGGAGTGGCCGACCGTCCCGTCGGTCATCCTCGCGGTCTTCGTGATGGCCCCGCTGATCGGGCTGATCCTCGAACGGCTGATCTTCCGGCCGCTGCGGACGGCACCGGCGGTGGCGCGGCTCGTCGTGGCCGCCGGCCTCGCGGTCGCGATTCCCTACCTGTTCGACATCCTGGCCGACTTCACCGCGGTCGCCGGCGTGACGCCGGTCGGTGTCGTTCCCGACGGCGCCAACGTCTTCTACGACCCGTTCGGGGTCTACGCGTACAGCCGCAACGAACTCGTCAGCATGGGCGTCGCCCTGGTCGCGATGGCCGGGCTGGTCGCGCTGTTCCGCTTCAGCGCCATCGGCGTCCGCATGCGCGCGGTGGTCGAGAGCCCGAAGATGACCGAGCTCAACGGTATCCCCGCCGACCGGGTCTCGGCCCTGTCGTGGGCGCTGTCGTCGCTGTTCGCCGGTGTCGCCGGCGTGCTCATCGCGCCCCGCTTCAACACGCTCGCGGCCGCGGACTTCTTCAGCCTCATGGTGGTCGCGATCGCCGCGGCCGCGGTGGGCCGGCTGACGAGCCTGCCGAAGGCGATGGCCGGCGGCCTGCTGCTCGGCATCATCATCGCCCAGCTCAACACCTTCCTCCCGCGCTGGTCCGACGACCACGCCTGGGTCTCGACGATCCAGGACAACCTGACGCCGTCGGTGCCGTTCGTGGTGCTCTTCGGTGTCGTCGTGCTCGTCCCGAGCATCCGGCGCTCCCGGGAGACCGGTGACCCGCTGGCCGGGGTCGAGCCGCCGCCGCCGTCACTCGGCGGCGAGGTGCGCGACCCGCGCCGGGCCCTGATCACGAGGCTGATCGGCTTCGCCGCGCTCGGCGTCGTCGCCATCGTGGTGCTGGCCCGCGGCGACCAGCTGTGGGTCTTCCTGGTGACGCAGGCCGTGGTGATCGGCATCATCTTCCTGTCGATCACCGTGATCACCGGCATGGCCGGCCAGATCTCGCTGTGCCAGGGGACGTTCGCCGCCATCGGGGCGTTCACGGTCTTCCAGCTCGTCGACCGCTACAACCTCTCGGTCCTGATGGCGGCGCTGATCGGCGCCGCCGTCGCGGCCGTGGTCGGCGCGGTCCTGTCGCTGCCCATCCGCAAGCTGGGCGGCATCTGGACGGCGATCGCGACCCTGGCGTTCGCCTACTTCTTCGACGCCGTGTTGGTGAAGCTCTCCTGGATCGGTGGCGGGGACTCCGCGCTGCTGCAGGGCACCGCCGTGCCGCGCCCGGTCATCGGGCCCTGGGACCTGGCGGACGACAAGTACTACCTGGTGTTCGCCTCGGTGATCCTCATCGTGGTCGCCATGGTCGTCCTCCAGCTCCGCAAGGGTACCTTCGGCCGCACCCTCGTCGCCCTGCGTGGCAGCGAGGTCGGCGCCGAGTCGATCGGCATCTCCGCCGGCCGGGCCCGCCTGGTCGCCTTCGCGGTCTCCGCGTTCATCGCGGGACTCGGCGGCGCGCTGCTGGCGATCCAGCAGGAGAACGTCAACTACGGCACGAACTTCGTTCCCTTCACCGCCCTGTTCTGGGTGGTGATCGTGGTGACGCTCGGCTCGCGCACGGTGCGCGGCGCGCTGAACGCCGCCGCGTCCTTCGCGGTGTTCGACCAGCTGATCCTCAAGGGGACGGTGTTCGCCTGGATCCTGCGCAGCCCGACCGCCATCCCGGACTTCTTCCCGATCTCCGGCAAGTGGGTCTACGTGTTGTTCGGCCTGGCGGCCATCCAGTTCGCCCGGCATCCGGAGGGCCTGGTGGAGCGGCCGGCGAGCATGCCGAAGTTCATCACCAAGCTGGTGGCACTGGCCCGCCCCGCGACCCCGGCCGCGGTGCCGGTGGCCGTCGGCGCGGGCGCGGGCGCGGCGGGATCGGCTCCCGAGCCGGACACCACCCCACCCACGGGCACCTCGGCGAAGGCGGCGGCGCAGCCCGCCGCCCCGGTTGCCACAGCTGAACCCGCGGCCGGCGACGGGTCACCGAAGGCCGCGGCCGACGGAGGGTCTGAGCGCCCGGCGGCCTCCTCGCCCGCGCGGACGGAGGACGCGGTCTCGTGAATCGGGTACTGAAGGCACAGGGCGTCACCAAGCGGTTCGCCGGCATCACCGCCCTTGACGACGTCACCATGGAGATCGACGAGGGTGAGCGCGTCGGCCTGATCGGGCCGAACGGAGCGGGCAAGACAACGTTCTTCAACTGCCTGCTCGGCGTGCTGCAGACCGACGGCGGCACGGTGGAGATCGCCGGCAGGGACGTCACGGGCGCGCCGGCCTACCGGCGGGCCAAGGCGGGAATCGGCCGGACGTTCCAGCGGATCGAGCTGTTCCCGGACTGCACCGTCCGGGACCATCTCGTCATCGCCGAGCGGATCCGGCGCGGCGACGGCCGGCTGTGGAAGGACATCATCGGGCTCGGCCGGCCCCGGCCGGCCGAGGTCGCCCGCTGCGACGAGGTGCTCGAGCTGCTCGGCCTCGTCGAACTGGCCGAGGAGCCCATCGAACGGCTCAGCCTCGGCCAGGGCCGCCTCGTCGAGGTCGGGCGGGCGCTGATGACCGAACCGAAGCTCCTCCTCCTCGACGAGCCGTCGTCCGGCCTCGACCGGTCCGAGACCACGGCGCTGGCGAAGACCCTGGAGGAGGTCCAGAGCGCCCAGGGGTTCGCCATCCTGCTGGTCGAGCACGACGTCGAGCTGGTCACCAGCTTCACGACCCGCTCCTACGTCCTCGACTTCGGACGGCTGATCGCGCAGGGCCCGACGCGCGAGGTCATGGCGAGCAGCGAGGTCCGGGACGCCTACCTCGGCAACTTCGAGGTGGCCCAATGACACCAGTACTGGAGTTCCGGTCCGTCACCGCTGCCTACGGCCCGTTCCGGGCACTGTTCGGTGTCTCGTACACCCTGGCGCCCGGCGAGGCGCTCGCCCTCGTCGGCTCCAACGGGGTGGGCAAGACGACCGTCGCCCGGGTCGCCTCCGGCCTGGTGGTCCCCACCGAGGGATCCGTTCTCGTCGCCGGCAAGGACATGACCGGCTCAAAGCCGTACCGGTTCGCCCGGGCCGGCGTCGCGCACGCCACCGAGGGCCGCTCGGTGTTCGCGACGCTGACGGTGGAGGAGAACCTCTCGCTGTCGTTCCGGCGGGTCCGCGGCCGCCGTGGTGTCCGCAGCGGCCTCGAGCTGGCCTACGAGATGTTCCCGGTGCTCGGCCGGCGCCGCGGGCAGCTCGCGGGCAGCATGTCCGGTGGCGAGCAGCGGATGCTGTCGATGGCCCGGGTCATGGTGGAGATCCCGAAGGTCCTCGTGGCCGACGAGCTGTCGCTGGGCCTCGCGCCGATCATCGTCGCAGAGCTCTACGACACCCTTCGCCGGCTGCGCGGGGAGGGGACGTCGCTGCTCATCGTCGAGCAGCAGGTCGGCCACGCGCTGGACCTGTGTGACCGGGTGATCGTCCTCGACCACGGCTCGGTCTCCTGGACGGGCAGCAGCGCTGAGGCCACCGGAGTGGTCACGCAGGCCTTCGACCCCGTGCACTGACCCCGACCCGGCTGCCGGGCACGAGCCGTGCCCGGCAGCCGGCCCCGGTTCTCCGACGGCCGGCGCTCACTCCGCGAAAGAGGGGGAGGGCCGGCCGTCCTCGTCCGGCCGGTCACGCAGCCGCAGCGCGCTCGCGAAGAGCCTGGCGAGCTGGTCGGCGGCCTCGTCGAAGTCGCAGTCGACCAGCCCCTGGACGAACCACATCTCGGCGAACCGGGAGACCATGGCACCGAGCGCGTGTGCGGCGATCGCGGGGTTGACGTCCGGATCCGCCAGGCCGAGGCTCTGCAGCTGCCGGATCGAACCGACGACGCGTTCCCGGTCGCGCTGCTGGTGCTCGAACCGCTCGTCGGTGAGGTGGGCGTCGTAGCGGGACACCTGCTCGATCACCCCGATGATCCGCGCCTCCGCGCGGTAGCTCTCGAGGTAGGTGCGGATGCCCGCCCTGATCCGCTCCCGGGGGACCGCGGTCGAGGACGGCAGGAAGATCGACGTGCTCAGCGGAGAGTTCAGCAGGTCCGTCATCTCCATGGCGACCTCGCGGAAGATCTGCTCCTTGGAGTCGAAGTAGTGGTAGAACGACCCGTGGGAAAGCCCGGCCTGCTCGGCGATGTCCGAGATCCGGGCCTCGAGGAATCCGTCCTTCTCGAAGACCGCCTTGGCCGCGTCGAGCAGCCGTGCGCGCGTCGCGGCGCCCTTGCGCGAGCGAGGCCCGTTCGGCTTCTCGCGATCAACCGGCGCGGCCGTCGACAATTCCTTCTCCTATTCGTGCGGTATCCGTGTCCGTACGGTATCCCGGAGCGATATTCGGGCGGCCCGACAGGGTCGGTGCTGTTTCGGTGTGGTGCTGTTTCAGCGGAGTGCTGTTTCGGTCGAGTGTCGTATCGCGGGAAGTCGCGCGGGGTGTTGTAGGGCGGGGTGTCGTAACGGTCTCGGAGGTATGCCTGGTGGCCAGGCGTGCCGACCATACTAGCCGGTGATCGGCTATAGAGCCTGTCCGTCGATCAATCGGTGTGTACGGAGTGTGTCCCCTCCGTCCGCCGGCCGTCGGGGGCGCTGGCCTGCCGAGCGACCAGCGGCCTGCCCGCCAGGCGGCTGGGCGGCCCGCCAGGCGCCGCGACCGGCTCGTCGAAGCCGCCAGGGAGGCATGTCCGGGAACGCCGGCTTTCGAGTGTCACGTGACGCGGAGGCGTCCTGCCAGGAGGCGATCACCGAAGCGGCGAACGGCCTTGAACGGCCTCGGTGATGTCGACGCTCGCGGCGATTCCCTGTCTCACCGATTCCGGCGGAACGGCGGCGTGTCTTTCCGGCGGCGAGGGAAACCCGACCGCCGAGTTCACCACCCGGCGGGACCGTGGTCTCGCGACCGAGAGACATCCGCGCCGGGCCGCGCGGCTACCTGACCGGAGCCCCGCTGGCCCCCGACGAGTTCGTCCACGCCGGCGCCGGTCCGCGTGGATTCCGGCCGGGGCCGCCCGCGTCGGGATCTGGCAGACTTTCCCCATGCCGCCGGTCCGTTCCGAGACCCAGCCCGCCGGCCCGGCCCGGCCGCGCCGCGGTGGCAGGCCCACCCTCGACGAGACGGCGAGGCTCGACGGTGCCGTCCGCGACAGCGCCCTGCGGCTTTTTCTTGAGCACGGCTACGAGGGCACCTCGATGGACGCGATCGCCCGCGCGGCCGGCACGACCAAGGCCTCGCTCTACGCCCGCTTCACCAGCAAGGAAGAGGTCTTCTGCTCGGTCCTCGAGTGGGCGACGCTGCGCCGTGACTGGCCGACGCCGGACCCGGAACCGCCGGACCTCGACGACCTGGAGGGGGCGCTGACGGCGATCGCGCAGACCGCGCTGAGCCGCGCCCTCGACCCGTCGATGGTCAGGCTCGGGCGGATCGCCATCGCCCACGCCTCCCGGTTCCCCGAGCTCGCCCGCCGCACCCACGCCGCCGGCGCCTTCCCACGCCGGCGGCTCGTGGTCGAGCTGCTGAACCGGCACGCGGCCACCGGAGCGATCGCCGCGGACGACCCCGAGATCCTCGCCGAGCATTTCCTCGGCATGGTCTCCGCGGCACCGGCCCGGTTGGCCTCGTTCGGCATCGTCCGCGACCCCGCGCTGCTGGAGCGCCACACCCAGGTCGCGGTCCGCCTCTTCCTTCGCAGCCTGCGCCCGGACTGACGTCCCCACCGGCCGAGGCCCGCTCCAACGCGTGTTGCCGCAACAGCGCATGGAGCGGCTGACGCAACTCGCCTCGGCTGCCGTCGTCCCCCGGAACGGGCCGGCAAAGCTGCGGAAGTCGGCACCGCTCGACAGGGGGGCTCGCGACCGCTAGCCTCCGTCGCATGTTAGTCGACGCTAACATCGACCGCCCGGTGCCCGGGGGGCGCGCGGAGCCCGCCGAGCCGCTCCGGACGTTGGTCGATGCCAAGGGCGATCCCGCCCGTCACAACGCCGCCGCGTTCGCGGACCTCGTCGAGGAACTGCGGGGCCGGCTGGCCAGCACGGCGCTGGGCGGGTCCGAGGCTGCCCGCCGCCGGCATGTCGAGCGCGGCAAGCTGCTGCCCCGCGACCGTCTCGACACGCTGCTCGACCGCGGCAGCCCGTTCCTCGAGCTCTCCCCGCTGGCCGCCGACGGGATGTACGACGGCGAGGCGCCGGGCGCGGGAATCATCACCGGGGTCGGCCGGGTCTCGGGCCGCGAGTGCGTCGTGGTGGTCAACGACGCCACGGTCAAGGGCGGCACCTACTACCCGACTACGGTGAAGAAGCACCTGCGCGCCCAGGAGGTCGCGCTGCACAATCAGCTGCCGTGCGTCTACCTGGTCGACTCCGGTGGCGCGTTCCTGCCCCGGCAGGACGAGGTGTTCCCGGACCGCGAGCACTTCGGTCGGATCTTCTTCAACCAGGCGACCATGTCGGCCCGGGGCATCGCCCAGATCGCCGCCGTGCTCGGGTCGTGCACCGCCGGCGGGGCGTACGTCCCGGCGATGAGCGACGAGGCGGTGATCGTCCGCAACCAGGGGACGATCTTCCTCGGTGGCCCGCCGCTGGTGAAGGCGGCGACCGGCGAGGTCGTCAGCGCGGAGGACCTCGGCGGCGGCCTGCTGCACTCGCGGAAGTCCGGCGTCACCGACCACCTGGCCGCCGACGACACCGACGCGCTGACGATCGTGCGGCGCATCGTCGCCGGCCTCGGGCCCCGCGCGCCGCGCCCGTGGGACGTCACCCCGACCGAGGAGCCGCTGTACCCGACCTCCGAGCTCTACTCGGTGGTACCGGCGGACCCGCGCACACCCTACGACGTCCGCGAGGTGATCGCCCGCCTGGTGGACGGCAGCAGGTTCGCGGAGTTCAAGAAGGAGTACGGCTCGACGCTGGTCACCGGGGTCGCCCGGCTGCACGGGCATCCGGTCGGCATCATCGCCAACAACGGGGTGCTGTTCGGCGAGTCGGCGCTCAAGGGCGCCCACTTCATCGAGCTGTGCGACCGCCGGAGCATCCCGCTGCTGTTCCTGCAGAACATCACCGGCTTCATGGTCGGCCGGGACTACGAGGCCGGCGGCATCGCCAAGCACGGCGCGAAGATGGTCACCGCGGTGGCCTGCGCCCGGGTGCCGAAGTTCACCGTGGTGATCGGCGGATCGTTCGGCGCCGGCAACTACTCGATGTGCGGCCGGGCCTACTCGCCGCGCTTCCTGTGGACGTGGCCGAACGCCCGGATCTCGGTGATGGGCGGCGACCAGGCGGCCGCCGTGCTCTCGACCGTCCGTCGCGACGCCGTCGAGGCCCGCGGCGGCGAGTGGTCCGCCGACGAGCAGGCGGCCTTCGAGGCGCCGATCCGCGAGCAGTACGAACAGCAGGGCAACCCCTATTACGCCACCGCCCGGCTCTGGGACGACGGCGTCATCGACCCGGCGGACACCCGCACCGTGCTGGGCCTGGCGCTCTCGGCGGCGGCGAACGCGCCGCTGGAACCGGTCGGCTACGGCGTCTTCCGGATGTGAGGGTCGATGTTCCACACGGTGCTCGTCGCCAACCGGGGTGAGATCGCGGTCCGGGTCATCCGGACCCTGCGTGAGCTCGGCGTCCGCTCGGTGGCGGTGTTCTCCGACGCCGACGCGGGCGCCCGCCACGTGACCGAGGCGGACGTCGCGGTGCGCCTCGGCCCGGCCCGCGCGCTCGACTCCTACCTCAACATCGAGCGGGTGCTCGCCGCCGCGGCGGCGACCGGGGCGCAGGCGGTGCACCCCGGCTACGGCTTCCTCGCCGAGAACCCGGTGTTCGCGCAGGCCTGCGCCGATGCCGGTGTGGTGTTCGTGGGCCCGTCCGCGCGGGTCGTCGAGCTGATGGGCAACAAGATCGCGGCCAAGCGCACCGTCGCCGCGGCCGGCGTCCCGGTCGTGCCCGGTCGCGTCGAGCCGGGGATGTCCGACGCCGACCTGGTCGCGGCCTCGACCGAGATCGGCTACCCGGTGCTGGTCAAGCCGGCCGCCGGAGGCGGTGGCAAGGGCATGCGGCTCGTCCGCGAGCCCGCCGCGCTCGCCGAGGCGCTGCGCTCGGCCCGCCGGGAGGCCGCCGCGTCCTTCGGCGACGACACGCTGTTCGTCGAGCGGTTCGTCGACACCCCCCGGCACATCGAGGTGCAGATCCTCGCCGACACACACGGCAACGTGATCCACCTCGGCGAGCGGGAGTGTAGCCTGCAGCGCCGTCACCAGAAGATCGTCGAGGAGGCGCCGTCGGTGCTGCTCGACGCCGCGACCCGGGCGCGCATCGGCGGTGCGGCCGTCGACGTCGCCGCCGCCGTCGGGTATGTCGGCGCCGGCACGGTCGAGTTCGTCGTGGGCACCGACCGGCCTGACGAGTTCTTCTTCATGGAGATGAACACCCGGCTGCAGGTCGAGCACCCAGTGACCGAGCTGGTCACCGGCGTCGACCTGGTCGCCGAGCAGCTGCGGGTCGCCGCCGGCGAGCCGCTGCGGATCACCCAGGACGAGGTGCGCCTGACCGGTCACGCCGTGGAGGCCCGGGTGTACGCCGAGGACCCGGCCCGCGGCTTCCTGCCCACCGGCGGGGACGTCCTCGTCCTGCGGGAGCCGACGGGCGCGGGGGTACGCACGGACTCGGGCCTGCGGGCGGGCACGGGGGTCGCCGCCACCTACGACCCGATGCTGGCCAAAATCGTCGCCTGGGCGCCGGACCGGGCGGGTGCGCTGGCCCGCCTCGACGCCGCGCTCGCGGGCACCACGCTGCTGGGCGTCACCACGAACATCGGCTTCCTGCGCCGCCTGATCGGCCATCCCGACACCCGTTCCGGCCGCCTCGACACCGGTCTGGTCGAGCGGCACCTCGAAGCACTCACTGATCCCGCCGGGCACGCCCTGCCCGGCGAGCCCACGGCGGACGACGCCCTGGAGGTGTTCGGGCTGGTCGGCGCGGTCGGGATGGTGCCGACCGGATCGGTCGTCGACCCCTGGGACGTGCCGTCGGGCTGGCGGCTGGGCGAGCGGGCCTGGTCGCGCTGGTCGGTCGCCGCTCCCGGCGGGGCCGGGGGTTCGCCGGCACGCGAGGTCGCGGTGCAACGCGCCGCCGACGGCCGGCTGCTGGTCCGCCTGGACGGCGGCGGGCCACGCGCGGCCGAGCTCGACTGGCTGCCCGCGTCCACCCCGGGTCAGCCCGCGGACGCGCTGGTCACGGTCGACGGCCGGACCAGGCGGTGGCAGGTGGCCGCGAGCGGGAGCACGATCTGGGTGGGCGCCGACGGGTTCACCTGGGCGCTCGCGGAGCGGCGGGCGGAGAGCGGCGCCGACGCGGCGGCCGGCGAGCACAGCGGCGAGGCGCGCAGCCCGATGCCGGGCACCGTCGTCGACGTGCGGGCGGCCCCCGGCGACGTCGTCGAGCCCGGTGCCCCGCTGGTCGTCGTCGAGGCCATGAAGATGGAGCACACCGTGGTCGCGGCGGTCGCCGGCCAGGTGAAGGACGTCCTCGTCCGGGTCGGCGACTCGGTCGCGCTGGACGCGCTGCTCGCGGTCGTCGAGCCGGCGCCCGACGGGGTGGCGGACGGAGCCGGGGCGTCCGACGGGCCCGCGGGAGCGGCCGATGCCCCAGCCTGATCCGCGCCGGCCCGACCCGTACCGGCCCGACGCGCGCCAGCCAGGTGGGCTCCAGCCGGACGTCCACCGGGCGGACGGCCTGCCCGAGTCGGTGACGATCTACGAGGTGGGCCCTCGCGACGGGCTGCAGAACGAGGCCTCGGTCGTCGACGTGGCGGTCAAGGCGGAGTTCGTCCGGCGGCTCGCCGGCGCCGGGCTGCGGGCGATCGAGACGACGAGCTTCGTCCCGGCGGTCTGGGTTCCGCAGCTCGCCGACGCGGCGGAGCTGCTGGAGCTGCTGGGCCCGCCGCCGCGGGGCGCCCGGCGGCCGGTGCTGGTGCCGAACACCCGGGGGCTGGAACGGGCCCTGGCGGCCGGGGCCGGCGAGATCGCGGTCTTCGGCAGCGCCACCGAGACCTTCGCGCGGCGCAACCTCAACCGCACGGTCGACGAGTCGCTGGCGATGTTCGAGCCGGTGGTGACGGCGGCCCGGGCCCGGGGCCTGGCGGTCCGCGGCTACCTGTCGATGTGCTTCGGCGACCCGTGGGAGGGAGCCGTCCCACCCGGGCAGGTCGCCGCGATCGCCCGGCGCCTGGTCGACCTCGGTGTTGACGAACTGTCGCTGGGCGACACCATTGGAGTGGCCACCCCCGGCCACGTCGAGGCCCTGCTCGCCGAGCTGGCCGCGGCCGGGATCGGCCCGGGGATCCTCGCGGTGCACTTCCACGACACCTACGGCCAGGCTCTCGCCAACACCCTTGCCGCGCTGCGCGCCGGGGTGCGCACGGTCGACTCGTCCGCGGGCGGCCTCGGCGGCTGTCCGTACGCGAGGAGCGCGACCGGCAACCTCGCCACCGAGGACCTCGTCTGGATGCTGCACGGCCTCGGCGTCGGCACCGGCGTCGACCTCGGGGCGCTGGTGCGCACCAGCGTGTGGATGGGGGAGCGGCTGGGCCGGCCGAGCCCGTCACGAGTCGTGCACGCGCTGGCCGCGCGGCTCGCCGAGGACGGTGCCACGGCGGACGCGGGAACCAGCGCCGAACCCGGGTACGGCGCCGAACCCGGACACCGCACTCAACCCGTCGGACGGATGTAGTGAAGCAGGAGAAGGAGACGGGCCATGCCTGACAGCCGGCTGAGCGAAGAGCACGAGACCCTGCGCAAGACGGTCGAGGAGTTCGCCCGGGAGGTGGTCGCCCCGGCGGCCGCCGGGCACGACGAGGCGAAGACCTTCCCGTACGAGATCATCGCGCAGATGGCCGAGATGGGCCTGTTCGGCCTGCCGTTCCCGGAGTCCTACGGCGGCCAGGGCGCCGACTACTTCGCGCTCTGCCTGGCGATCGAGGAGCTGGCACGGGCCGACTCGTCGGTGGCGATCACCCTCGAGGCCGGGGTGGGCCTGGGGGCGATGCCGATCTACCGGTTCGGTACCGAGGCGCAGCGCGAGGAGTGGCTGCCGGTACTGGCCAGCGGCCGCGCGCTGGGTGCCTTCGGGCTGACCGAGCCGGGCGCCGGCAGCGACGCCGGCGGCACCCGCACCACGGCCCAGCTCGTCGGTGACGAATGGGTGATCAACGGGTCGAAGGCGTTCATCACGAACTCCGGGACGGACATCACCCGGGTGGTGACGGTGACCGCGGTGACCGGGGAGCCGGTGAACGGCCGGCCGCAGATCTCCTCGATCATCGTCCCGGTGCCGACGCCGGGCTTCAGCGCGGGCGCGCCCTACTCGAAGGTCGGCTGGCACGCCTCGGACACCCGGCCGCTGTCGTTCCAGGACGTGCGGGTCCCGGCGGAGAACCTGCTCGGTGAGCGGGGCCGCGGATACGCGAACTTCCTGTCCATTCTCGACGAGGGCCGCATCGCCATCTCGGCGCTTTCCGTCGGCCTGGCGCAGGCCTGCGTGGACGAGAGCGTGAAGTACGCCAAGGAACGGGAGGCGTTCGGCGCGCCGATCGCCCGAAACCAGGCCATCGCGTTCAAGCTCGCCGAGATGGAGACCCGGACCTACGTAGCCCGGACGGCCTATTATGACGCCGCGTGGCGGATGCTCGCCGGCCTGCCTTTCAAGAAGGAGGCGGCGATGGCGAAGCTGTTCTCCTCCGAGGCGGCGGTGACGAACGCCCGCGAGGCGACCCAGATCCACGGCGGGTACGGATTCATGAACGAGTACCCGGTGGCACGGCACTGGCGCGACTCCAAGATTCTCGAAATCGGTGAGGGCACCAGCGAGGTGCAGAAGATGCTGATCGCGCGCCACCTCGGCGTCTGACGGACGGAGCAGCCAGCTGTGAAGCGGATTGTCGAAGCGATCATGGCCGGCGACGCGCGTTCGCCGGAGCGGCGGGCGGAGTTCGGGGCGTTGGCGGTGCCGGAGTCGTACCGGGGTGTGGTGGTGCGCAAGGACGAGGTGGGGATGTTCGAGGGGCGGGTGTCGCGGGAGAAGGATCCGCGGGAGTCGTTGCATGTCTG
>NZ_SJXI01000082.1:0-64361 GCF_004337455.1 Parafrankia sp. BMG5.11
TCCGGGCCCGCGCGCGTGCGGCCGCCCCGGCCGGATCCACCGTGTGCACGGCACGGCGGCACGCATCCGTCGCGTGGGGCAGCCGGCGCGCCACCGTGCACGCGAACAGCATCTGACCCGCCGCGGCCTGCGAGGACACCCCCAGCACCGCCGCGACGTCCTCCGGAGCGAACTCGTCGAACAGAACCTCCCGGCCGGCCGCCGGCGGCCGCAGGTCGGCGAACTGCGCCAACAGCCCCAGCAGGTCCGCGTTCCCCGCCGCTATCAACCGGACCGCCGCACCGATCCGCACCAGCAGCCCACGCACCCGCCCCTCGAACACCCCCTCCGTCTCCGAGAAGTCACGGGAACCGGAACCGTCCTCGTCGACCTTCGCACTCCGCACGGCATTCATGGCACCGACACCCACCCCACCATAGGATCGAACACACGTTCGACCATAAAGGTGTGTGCGCCACCCCGACAAGCACGAACCCGACGAGACCACACCAAGTTCACATTCGGCCCGGGAAGATTTCTCGTTGCGAACAGCCGGCGGACTCTACGGAATGGTTGATACGTTTCACTTAACGTAGTAGCAGCGAGTCTCCTACCGGGACCACGGGGCAATCTTTGTCTAGATCGTCAGCGGGTGCCGGAAACTGCGCACCGCCTCGGAAGGAGCCCGTCTTGCATATCCCGTCCCTCAGCTTGTATATCGGATGGCTCAGCCTCAACGAACTCCTCGTCGTCGCCGTCTTCGAGATTTTCGCCATTGCGATCGTGGCTCTGCAGGTCAGGCGCCCAGTCCGGCGGTGCGGCCTTCGCCGGTTCCGGTGAGCAGTGCACGAGCGCGGGCGAGCACGATCGAGTCACTGTCGGTGTAGGCCACCCGGCAGTCCGGGGCGATGCGCTGGGCGACCTCGTGCGGGTTCGGCGAAGTGGGAAGCCGGTGCCAACGTCAAGGAACCGGCTCCCCGCGTCCTGGGCGAGAAACCGGGTCACCGGTGCAGGAACGCACGGTAATCCGGTCCGGGGTGCGTGCCCGGGACCGGCGGATGGGGGTGATGCCTCGCCTGCGCCGCGACACCAGACCCACACCGTTGGTGAGCGCCCGGTAGTGGTGGCCGTGGGTGACGGATTGTTGAGTGTCAGCCAGGGTTGCTTCGTAACAAGGTTGCGAAGATGAACCGGTGCCGACCGGCGGTAGCGCCGCACGGCAGCACGCCACCCGGGGTCCGACAGGTCCCGGCGCGGGCGGTGAATGTGGGGCGGGGGCTCGATGGGGGACGTACGTGCAACGGCACGAGGCAGGTGACGCGCCGCCGACAGCGGGCGCGGGTCGGGACAGTGCCGACGCGCACCAGAACGTCGGCGAGCGCGAAGCCACCGGCACACGCCGGAAGACCGGGTCAGACCGGAAGACCGGATCAGACCGAAAGACCGGATCAGACCGGACGAGCGGGTCGGACCGGGCAGCCACGCCAGGCCGGGCAGCGACGACAAAGCGGAGCGCCGCGTCCGAACGGACAGCCACGCCAGAGCGGAAGACCGGGTCAAGCCGGAACACCGACTCGACCCGGAGAACCGGCGGCAGGAGCAAGGCGACCACCGGCGCGAGCCGGAGAGCCGCCGGCGCAGGCGACGTGGTGACCGACACCGCCGAGGACACCGCCACCGAGGTCCCCGGCAACGCGTCCGGAGCGGGCACCGGCCCGGTACCGAAGACCGGCGAAGGTCCCGGCGGCGCTGGTGAAGGTTCAGGCGTGGACGTGTCCGGGTCTTCGGGCCCGCTCCCGTTCGCTGCCGGGACAGACGTGCCCGTCGGGAGCGGTGCGGGCGAGGACGTGATCGCGCGGACGCTGCCGTACGAGCGCCTCGGCACGCCGGGCTCGCCGATGCGGCCGGACAAGACTCTCGTCAGCTCCGTGGCTCGGACCAGTGCCACCAGCCAGAGCAGCCCCACCAACTCGGGCAGCTCAACCAGCACGGGCAGCCCCAACCGTTCGGACAGCCCTTTCCGCCAGCGGGCCTCTGCCGGCCTGGGCAGCCCCGTGAGCAAGGGCGGGGGCCCGGTTGGGAGCACCAGCGAGAACCCCGTCCCGGACGGGCCAGGGCCCGGAACCGGGCCCGAAGCCGGGGCCGGAACCGGGCCCGAAGCCGGGGCCGGAACCGGGCCCGAAGCCGAAGCCGGGGCCGGAGCCGGGCCCGAAGCCGGAGCCGGAGCCGCGGACCCGGGCGAAGCTGCCCAGGCGCCAGGGGCCGGAGGCCAGGGGAAGGACGGCCGCCGCGGCGGGAATCACCGCGGCGGGACGGCTCGTCGAGGTAGGCCGCGCCGACGACGTCGCACCGTGCTCGGGGTCGTCGCCGCCGCGATGGTCATCCTGCTCGGCGCGATCGGCCTGGTGACGCTCACCGGCGGCCCGGATTCGCGGCGTTCGGCCGATGCCCCGGCGGCGAGTCAGGCCCCGGATACGGCGAAGGCGCCCGGGGCACAGCCCACGCAGCCTCAGCCGGAGCCGGCGCCGACCGGGCCGGCCGCGCCGGGGGTGCGGTGGCCCTCCGGGGCGAACGGGAACCCGCCGCTGGACATCCGCGCCTGGGAGGCCTGGACGGGGCGGCTGACGAACGTCGCAGTCGTCTTCACCAAGCGTAACGACTGGAACGGGATCGCCTATGACAACTGGCCGATGTCGGACTACCCGCCGGGGGTGTACAACGGGCAGCTTTCCATCGCCCAGCCGCTGTTCCCGCGGTCGGGTGACGAGCGGACCTGCGCCCGGGGTCACTATGACGCCTACTGGGCGGCGTTCGGCCAGACCCTGACGCGTAATGGCCGGCCCGACGCCATCGTCCGGCTCGGTTGGGAGTTCAACGGGAACTGGTTCTGGTGGTATCCGCGGGACACCGCGACCTGGAAGACCTGTTTCCAGCGGGCGGTTACCCAGATCCGGTCGACGGCGCCGGCGGTGCGGATCGACTTCAACGTCAGCGCGCACCGTGACCGGATGCCGAACGGTGACGACGTGTGGGCGGCCTACCCGGGCGACGAGTTCGTGAGCATCGTCAGCAGTGACGCCTACGACTCCTACCCGCCGTCGCGCTCCGCGGAGACCTTCGACCAGCAGTGCAACATCCCGTCGGGGGCGTGCACCGTGGCCGCGTTCGCGCGGGCGCACGGCAAGCAGTTCGCGGTGCCGGAGTGGGGACTCGTCCGGGTGGACGGGAACGGTGGCGGCGACAATCCGCTCTTCATCGAGAAGATGCACGACCTGTTCGACCGGAACCGGGACATCCTCGCCTACGAGGCGTATTTCAGCACCGCCGAGGCGGACAACGTGCGTTCCTCGCTGATCAACCCGCCGCTGAACCCGATGGCCGCGCAGCGGTACCTGGAGCTGTTCGGTGCCGGAGCCGGCGGCAGTGGCAGCCCCGGCGGCCTGTGACCCGGGTGGTGACCGGTCCGGCCGTGATCTGAACGGCGGCCCGGTCCGGCCGTGACCCGGGCCGTGACCCGGGCCGGCTCGAGGAGCGTGGTGGCTGCTCCCCGCGCCGGCCCGGGTCACGGGCGGCCCTACCCCGTCACCTGGGCGTGGGCCCGCGTACCGGTCAGGCGGAGGCCTCGTACTCGGCCACGAAGGGCGTGTCGGCCTTGATCTTGCCCACGGTCTTGGCGCCACCGGGATCGCCGAGCGGCTCGTCCCGGCCGGGCAGGACCTTGGTGAAGAACTCCTTCTCGCTCTTCACGAAGGGGCGCTCGGCCTTGGGCACCTCCAGGTCGAGCATGATCGCGCCGATCGGGCAGGCGGACGCGCAGGCGCCGCACTCGGTGCACTCGTTCGGGTTGATGTAGAGCTTCCGGTCGCCCTCGTAGATGGCGTCGACCGGGCACTCGTCCAGGCATGCGGTGTCTTTGACGTCGATGCAGGGCGACGTGACGACGTAGGGCATCGGAACTCTCTTTCTTTCCTTCTTCACGGACGGCGGGCGTCCGGGGGAGGTCTCGTTACGCGGTCGGCCGCGAGGAGGGGCTCAGGCCCGGCTGGCCGGCACCGACCAGGAGTCGTCGCCGGTGAGCAGCTCCTGCAGGTCGCCTCGGCCGCCCGCGCGGGCGGTGGCGAGGCGGTTCTGGTACTGCTTGTCGAAGCTCGGCCGCTCCACCGCGCGGTACACGCCGATCGGCGCGAGCTCGGGGTGGGTGTCCGCGATCCGGGCGAGGGCGTAGGCGTAGGTCGGGCTGGTCGAGCGCGGGTCGTGGATCACGACGCCCTTCTCCACCGACCGGCCGAACTTCAGGTCGCCGGTCTCGGGGTCGCGCAGGATCGCCCACTGGCTGTCCGCCCCGAACAGGATCGGCTGGCCGGCCTCGAGCCGGATCGGGCCGTCGGCCGCGGTGGGCTCCGTCGCGGAGGCGGCGACGTCGTCCCGGGGCGCGACGTTGAAGGTCGGGCAGTTCTGCCGGATCTCCACGAGCGCCGAGCCGTCGTGCGCGTGGGCGGCGGCGAGGATCTCCGTCATGTGCTTGCGGTCGGTGTCGACCGTGCGGGCGAGGAAGGTCGCCTCGGCGCCCAGGGCCAGCGCGGCCGGGTTGAACGAGTGGTCCAGCGAGCCGAACGGGCTGGACGGGGTGACCGTGCCGGGCTTCGTCGCGGGCGAGAACTGGCCCTTGGTCAGACCGTAGATCTGGTTGTTGAACATGATGATC
The DNA here is from genome assembly GCF_004337455.1 of Parafrankia sp. BMG5.11. Lineage (NCBI taxonomy): Bacteria > Bacillati > Actinomycetota > Actinomycetes > Frankiales > Frankiaceae > Parafrankia > Parafrankia sp. BMG5.11. The sequence goes on from NZ_SJXI01000082.1 coordinate 4,685, forward strand.
TTGAGGTTGACGTTACGGCGCAGCGCGTGGATCAGGTGGTTGCCACCGATCGACAGCGAGTCGCCGTCACCGGTGACGACCCAGACCGACAGGTCCGGCCGGTTGATCGAGATGCCGGTCGCGATGGACGGCGCCCGCCCGTGGATCGAGTGGATGCCGTAGGTGTCGAGGTAGTAGGGCAGCCGGGACGAGCACCCGATGCCGGAGACCACGACGAAGTTCTCGCGCGGGATCCCGAGGGTCGGCAGCAGGTTCCGCATCCCGTTGAGGATCGCGTGGTCACCGCACCCCGGGCACCAGCGGGCGTCCTGCCCGGTGGAGAAGTCCTTCGCTGTGAGCTGCTTGCCTACCGCGTCTGAGCTGGTCACTTGCCCGCCTCCGAATCCGATCCGAGCTCGCTGCGGCCCAGCTCGCTCATGCCGAGCGTGCTGGCGCCGCCCGCGGCCTTGATGTCCTCACTGGTGATCTCGGTGTCGCCGAGGTCGGCGCCGTGGACGAGCCGGGTGAACACCGCGGCCAGCTCGACCGCGCGGAAGGGAAGCCCGCGGGTCTGGGTGTAGCCGACGGTCTCGACCCCGCAGTGCATCCGCAGCAGGCCGGAGAGCTGACCGAGGTTCATCTCGGGCACCAGCACCGTGTCGTAGGACGACAGCACGGCGGCCAGGTTCGCCGGCAGCGGGTTGAGGTAGCGCAGGTGCGCCTGGGCGATGGCCAGCCCCTGGTCGCGGACAAGCCGGCAGGCGGCGCCGATCGGCCCGTAGGTCGAGCCCCAGCCGACCACCAGCACCCGGGCACCGAATCCGGGCGCCCCGCTCGGGTCGTCGACCTCCAGCGCCGGCACCTTGATGCCGTCGACCTTGTTCTGGCGGGTGCGGACCATCAGGTCGTGGTTGTCCGCGTCGTGCGAGACCTCGCCGCTGCCGTCGGCCTTCTCCAGACCACCGATGCGGTGCTCCAGGCCGGGGGTGCCGGGGATGGCCAGCGGGCGGGCGAGGGTGCGCGGGTCACGCGCGTACGGGTGGAACTTCGGCGTGCCGTCCTTGCCCACGGCGTTGGGCTTGGTGGCGAACTCGATGCCGAGGTCGGGGAGCTCCTCGACGGCCGGGACCTTCCACGGCTCGCTGCCGTTCGCGATGTAGGAGTCGGACAGCAGGATGACCGGGGTGCGCCGCTCCAGCGCGATCTGCGCCGCCTCGAACGCCGCGGCGAAGCAGTCCGCGGGCGACTGGGCGGCGAGCACCGGCAGCGGGGCCTCGCCGTGCCGGCCGTAGAGGGCCTGCAGCAGGTCGGACTGCTCGGTCTTCGTCGGCAGGCCGGTCGACGGTCCGCCGCGCTGCACGTTGACGATGACCAGCGGCAGCTCCAGCGAGATCGCCAGGCCGATCGCCTCGGACTTGAGCGCCATGCCGGGGCCGGAGGTGACGGTGACGCCGAGCATGCCGGCGAACGAGCCGCCGATCGCCGCGCCGATCGCCGCGATCTCGTCCTCGGCCTGGAAGTGGCGGACGTCGTGCGAGGTGAGCTTGCTCAGCTCGTGCAGGACGTCGGTCGCCGGGGTGATCGGGTACGCGCCGAGGAACAGCGGCATCCCGGCCTGGTGCGCGGCGGCGACGAGACCGAAGGCGATGGCCCGGTTGCCGCGCATGTGGCGGTAGGTGCCCGGGGGCAGCGCCGCGGGCTTCACCTCGTAGGAGACGGCGAACGCCTCGGTGGTGTCGCCGTAGTTCACGCCCGCCCGCAGCGCCGCCAGGTTGCCGGCGAGGATCTCCGGCGGCTTCTTGGCGAAGCGCTTCTCCAGGTAGGCGATGGTGCTCTCGACCGGCTGGTTGAACATCCAGGAGACCAGGCCGAGGGCGAACATGTTCTTCGTCCGGGCGGCGTCCTTGCGCTTGAGGCCGAGGCCGTCGGTGGCGCCGACGGCGAGCCCGGTCAGGTCGACCGCGTGCACGATGTAGTTGCCCAGCGAGCCGTCGGTCAGCGGGTCGGAGTCGTACCCGGCCTTCTCCAGCGAGCGCACGTTGAACGCGCCCGAGTCGACGATCAGGACGCCTCCGGGACGCAGGTCCTTCAAGGTCGCCTTCAGCGCCGCCGGGTTCATCGCGACGAGGACGTCGGGCTGGTCACCCGGGGTGGTGATGTCGTGGTCGGCGACGTGCAGCTGGTAGCTCGAGACACCGCCGACGGTTCCGGCTGGCGCCCGGATCTCGGCCGGGAAGTCCGGCAGCGTGGCCACGTCGTTGCCGGCCTCCGCGGCCTGCGCGCCGAAGCGGTCGCCGGTGAGCTGCATGCCGTCGCCGGAGTCGCCGGCGAACCGGATCACGACCCCCTTGAGGCGGCGTACCCGCGATTCAGGCTGTTCGAAGAGCTCGGTTGTCATCTCGAACCTCGTCTTGGATGGGGGTGCTCTGGGAAAGGGAGCGGACGCGCAGGACAGCGCGGGCCACCAGATCCGCGGCGGTGCGGATCTCCTCCGTCGTGGTGGCGCGGCCCAGGCTGAAGCGCAGGCTCTCCCGGGCCTCGGTGGCCGTGCGGCCCATGGCGAGCAGGACATGGGACGGCTCGTCCCCGCCACCGCTGCACGCCGAGCCGGCCGAGATCGCCACACGCGGAGCACAGGCCTGGACCTCGTCGGCACCGGCGCCGACGAAGCGGAGATTGACGGTGTTCGGCAGCCTGGCACGGTCCGGGCCGTTGAGCTCGACGGCTCCGGGCCCGAGCCGCTTCGCCAGGGTCTCTGTCAACAGCGCAGTCAGCAGCGCCGTCAGCGCGCCCTGGCGCCTGCCGTCGTCGGCCATCGACTCGGCTGCGATGCGGGCGGCCGCTCCGAAGCCGGCGATCCCGGCGGTGTTGAGGGTGCCGGCCCGCAGGCCGCGTTCCTGGCCGCCGCCGTGCACCCTGGGCGCGAGGCGTGGCCAGGCGTCCTTCGACGCGATCAGCGCGCCGACACCTTTGGGACCGTAGAGCTTGTGCGCGGACGCGACGGCCAGGTCGACGCCCGTCTGCTCGAGCTCGACCGGGATGCGGCCGAGGGCCTGGGTGACGTCGCACAGGAGCAACGCCCCGGCGGAGTGCACCGGTTCGACCAGTGGCCGCAGGTCGTTCACGGCCCCGGTCTCGTTGTTCGCCGCCATCACCGCGACCAGCGCGACGTCCGGCCCGAGTCGGCGCCGCAGGTCGTCGACGTCGATGGTGCCGTCCGGGTGGACGGCGATCCGCTCGGCGGCTGTCGCGTCGCCAGCCGACACCGCGGCGTCGGCGGCGCCGAGCACCGCGGGATGCTCGGTGGCCCCGACGAGGATCCGGCGTCGCCCCGGCTCGGCGGTGGCGAGGACCCCACCGATCGCCAGGTTGGCGGCCTCGGTCGCCCCGGAGGTGAACACGACCTCGCGGGGGCGGGCGCCGGCGAGTGACGCGACCTCACGCCGGGCCCGCTCGACGATCCGCGTCGCCTCCTGGCCGGGGGCGTGCTTGCTGGCCGGGTTGGCGAACCGCTCGGTGAACAGCGGGAGCATCACCTCGACCACCCGCGGGTCGACGGGCGTGGTCGCGTTGTGGTCGAGGTAGATCACCGTGGCTCCCCGGAGCCGGGCCCCTGGCCGCCGCAGGACGGGCAGTGCGGGTCACGTCGGGCTCGCAGCACCCGGAAGTCCAGGTCCCAGAGGTCGAACTGGAGCAGCCTGCCGGCCGCCGGCTCACCGAACCCGGAGATGATCTTTATCGCCTCGGTCGCGGCGAGGCAGCCGACCATCCCCGACACGGCGCCGAGGACGGTGAAGCCCAGCGGCTGCCAGGACGGGTCGCCCTCGGTGAAGACACAGCGCAGGCAGGGCGATCCGGGCTGGACGACCAGCAGGTTCCCCTCGGTGGCGTTCATCGCGGCGACGACCGCCGGGGTCCGGGTCGCGACGCAGGCGTCGTTGAGCAGGTAGCGGTCGGGGAAGTTGTGGCGGGCGTCCACGACGACGTCCGCCCCGGCGACGAGGCGGCCCAGCTCGGGGAGCTGGGACAGCTCGCGGTCGATCGCGACGATCTCGACTCCCGGGTGGTGCGCGCGCAGGGTCTGCTCCGCGCAGGCCACCCGGGAGCCACCGATCCACTCGGGGCGCATCAGGGTCTGCCGGTTGAGGTCGGGCTCCTCCAGCGCGCCCGGGTGGACCAGGACCAGCCGGCCGACCCCGGCGGCGGCGAGGTAGGTCGCGGCCGCCCCGCCGACGCCGCCCACGCCCGCCACGAGCACGGTCGCGCCGCGCAGCCGCTCCTGGGCCGCCGGGCCGAAGCCCGGCAGGTCGAGCTGCCGGTCGTACCGACCGGGCAGGCTCGCTCCCCCGCTGCGCTGCGCCGGCGCCAGGGCCGGGGCCAGGGCCAGGGCCAGGGCCGTCGGTGCCAGCGCCGTTGCTGGCACCGCGGCCTCGGACGCCCCGCGGGCATCGACCGGACCGACCGGGCCGGACGCCGGCGGAGAACTACGCCGGGTCACTATCATGCTGCGCTCCATGACTGGTCCGTGTGTTCCGTCGGGGGGTCGGTGTGGTGGGCCGGGGTTCGCCGTCAGGAGACGAGGGCGACGCGGCCGATCTCGGGCAGGCTCTCCTTGATGCGCTTCTCGATCACCGCGGTGACGGTGGCCGAGGCGCTGGAGCAGCCGTTGCAGGCGCCGACAAGCCGGATGTGGACCTCGGCGGTGCCCGGCTCCCCGTTACCCGCGAGCACGGTGACGAGCTGCACGTCGCCGCCGTCGCCCTGCAGGAACGGCCGGATCTCGGCGATGACGTCCTCGACCTGGCCGCGCAGCCGGTCGTCGGCCTCGGCGCGCTCGGGCTCCTCCGGGGTGCCGAACGAGTTGCCGCAGCCGCACGAGCTGGTCGCGTTCGGGTTGGTGAAGGTGAACCCGGAGGAGGTCAGCGACTCGACATAGTCGATCCGCAGCCCCCGCAGGTGCCCCATCATCGACGAGTTGACGAAGACGTCGAACCCGTCGGAGTGGATGACGATGTCGTCGCTCTCGGCTCCGGGGGCGAGCGCCAGGTTGTAGGTGAGGCCGGAACAGCCGCCCGGGTTCACGCCCACACGCAGGCCGAAGCCGGCCGTCTCCGCGCTGCCGCCGAGCAGGGTCCGCACCTGGGCGCGGGCGCGCTCGGTCAGTTCGACGGTGCTCTGGACGAGGGTCATGACCGCGCTACCTCCAGGTCTGTGACGTCGGTGCCGGCGCTGTGGGAGCCGGTGCCGACGGAACGGGTGTGGGCGGGGCGGGCACCGTCGGCGCGTGCCTTCTCCGGGGTGGTCCGCTCCGCGCGGGACTTCTCGGTGCGCGGGTCGGTACGGGCGTGCTCGGCGTCGTGGCGGTGGCCGGAACCGGCGGCGTGGCGGTGGCCGCCGCCGGAACAGGAGCCGGACTTGCCGCCCTCACCCGAGCAGGAGCCGGGCCGGACGGTGACGGCGAACTCGAACGGGTCGTCGTCCATGAGGTCCGGGTCGAGCAGGTCGACGTCCACCAGTTCGCCCTGCACCAGCTCGGCGCGCACCAGCTCGGCCTCGGCCATCTCGGCCTCCACCTCGTCGAGGTCGATCTCGTCGAGGTCCGTGAAACCGGTGCCGGCGGGGTCGGGGTTCACCGGGACGGCCGCGCGGGCGGCCGCGGTGAGCCGGCCGCCGACGGTGGCGACGGCCTTCTCGATCAGTTCGTAGACCTCGACCGGCTCGATCCCGGCGGCCTCGAGCGCGTCGTACGGCCCCGGGCCGATCTTGCTGCACAGGACGGCGGAGCAGTCGGAGAGCATCTCGATGGTCTTGTCGAGCACCGAGGCGCCGTCCCCGCACTCGGTCGGGCCCTCGCAGTAGCGCTGCACGTCGCGGGTCTGGACGAGCCGGGCCCAGCTGCGGCCGGCCTCGTAGATCCAGAACTCGGAGGCGTGGCCGAAGTGCTGGTTGACCACGCCGCTGCCCTTGGTCGCGACGGCGACCAGGACGACGTCGTCGGGCCTGGTCGCCGGGCCGGCGACGGTCACCGTCTCGCGCTCGGCGCGGGTCTCCTGGCGCCACCGCTCGATCTCGGCGTGGGCGGCGAGGCGGCCTTCCAGGTCGTAGGCGATCTCGCGGCCCTGGTAGGTCTCCGGGGTGAACTCGTCACCGCGGTCCTCGCCGAGCAGGCCGACGGCGTCCGCCCGGCACTGCCGGCAGTGCCGCATCATGTTCATGTCGGCGCCGTCTTCGCCCTCGCAGCGGTCCTGCAGGGCCTTGAGCTGCTGGGGCGTCGGGCCCGGCTGGCCGGCGAGGCCGAACACGGTGCCGTGCTCCGGGGCGGAGACCAGCGGCATCACGTTGTGCAGGAAGGCACCGAGCCCGCGGACGGTCTTCGAGACCTCGACGAGGTGCTCGTCGTTGACCCCCGGGATCATCACCGAGTTGACCTTGGCGAGGATCTTGCGCTCGGCCAGCATGGCGAGGCCCTCGAGCTGGCGCTCGGAGAGGATCTTCGACGCCTCCCGGCCCGTGTACTTCTTGCCCTTGTAAGCGACCCAGGGGTAGATCCGCTCGCCGACCTCGGGGTCGATCATGTTGATCGTGATCGTGACGTGGTCGACGTTCAGCGCGGCGATGCGGTCGACGTGGTCGGGCAGGGTGAGCCCGTTCGTCGACAGGCACAGCTTGATGTCGGGGCAGTCCCGGGCGACCAGTTCCAGGGTGCGGAAGGTGCGCTTCGGGTTGGCGAGCGGGTCGCCGGGGCCGGCGATGCCCAGCACGCTCATCTGCTTGATCTCGCTGGCGACCAGCTTGACCTTGGCGAGCGCGTCCTCGGGGGTGAGCAGGTCGCTGGTGACGCCGGGCCGGCTCTCGTTCGCACAGTCGTACTTGCGGTTGCAGTAGTTGCACTGGATGTTGCAGCCGGGCGCCACCGCCACGTGCATCCGGGCGTAGTACTGGTGCGCCTCGGAGCTGTAGCAGGGGTGGTTGGCGATCTTCTCTGCGATCTCCGGATCGGTGGCCGGAGTGCTGCTGCCGCAGCTCTTCTTGGACGCGCAGCCGCCACCCGGGGCGGGCGCCGCGCCCTGGGCGGGCGAGCCGTTCTGACCAGGGGTGGCCGTCCGACCGGTCAGCAGCTCCGCCGTGGCGGCGGGCAGCACCGGAAGCATGACGGGCTCGTTGTTCACGACAGCCCCTCCTCCTTGTCGGTGGTCCCGCTGGTCACGGCGGCGCTGCTGTCAGCCGCGGAACTTGTGGCATGGGCGGTGGCGGCGGCGGCGGCCCGGCTGGACGGGGAGGTCTCCCGCACCGCGGCCTCGAGCTCGCGCTCGAGGGCGCCGACGACCCGGCCGTTCTCGAACGCGACGGCGTAGACGATGTGCTCCTGCAGGTACAGGCCCACGTTGATGACCTCGCCCCGGGTGCCGGGCTCGACCAGGATCTGGCCGGTCGCGATGTTCGGGTCCGGGAAGGTCCCGTCCTGGCGCAGGGCCTTGGTGGTGGCGACGACGTCACCTACGTCGAAGGTCGACTTCATCGCTGCTGGCCCTTCTCGTCGGTCTGGGTGGTCGCCGGTCGCTCGACCGTGATCTCGGACATGGGGACGAACCCGGCGGGCTCTGGCGCGCGGTCCTTCAGCACCTTGAACAGGCGGTGGTCCAGCGCGGTGGCCGTGGTGAAGGCCTCGTAGGCGCGGACGAGGGCTGCCCGGTAGTCCCGCAGCAGCGCCTCGGGGGACACCTCGGCGTCGGCCCCCTCGTGCAGGCCGGCGATCTCCTCTGCGAAGAAGCGCAGGATGTGCAGCCGGTTGACGGCCACCACCCGCGGGTCGTAGTCGACGTCGAGCAGCTCGAAGTACTGCTCGGCGGTCGAGCAGCGGCGGAACTCCTCGAGCTGGCTGGTGAGCGCGCTCATGCTCCCGCTCCCTTCCCGGTGCCACCGGCGGCGCCGGCGCGCAGCTCGTTCTCCAGCAGCGCGATCTCGGCGTAGGCGTCGTAGGTACGGCGGGCGAGGTCGAGGATGTTCTCCCAGTTGATCGGGAGGTCCTCGGCGAGGTCGTGCAGGTCGAGCTTGAGCTGCGAGGCCTTGCTGTTCAGCTTGCGCAGCCGGGTCGTGACGGCGGCGACATCGGTGCTGGTGCTGGTCTCAGGAGTCATCGCGGGCGACCTCCCTCCACTGCTCGACGAGCTTGGCGGCGGCGGTGACCATGGCCTCGCCACGGGCGGCGAGGTCCTCGAGCGAGTTGAAGCCGAAGCGCTGGACGTCGCGCAGGACGTCGGAGAGCACCACCAGCCGCCCGCCGAAGACGATCACCCGGCCGAAGCCCTCGTGGTTGAGGTCGAGCACGGTGGTGGTGATGACCCCGGTCGCCTTCTCCACCGAGGCGGCGACGGCCTGGTAGAAGGAGCGCACGCGCCCCTCGATGACGGCGTCGATGTCGCAGTTGGAGGCGATCTGCCGCCGCTGCTCGCGGGTGAGGATGAACGGGCCGAGCAGCTGCTCGTCGGGCAGCCGGTCGAGGTTGCCGTAGGTGTCGCCGGCGCGGAGCTGGTCGACGAGGTCCCGCAGGAACCCCTCGAGCTGGCCGCCTGCGCTGGGGGCCGGTGTGGTCATGCCGTTCCTCCCATGGTCATCGGGTTCGAGGTGGCGGGGTCTACTGCGGCCTGGCCGGCGCGACCGGCGCGGCGGTGGCCGACGGCGAGGAGGTCGGGGTCCAGGCGGGCGCCACCTGCGGGCTGTGCGCCCGAAGGACCTTGCGCAGCCAGGGCGGCGGGTTGCCCGCGAGCACGCCGACGAACTTGGCGAGCAGGGCGTCGATCTCGGTGCCCACGGGGACCTTCATCGGGTGGATCCGGGCCTTGACGACCTTCGCCGCCGCCGTCCCTCCGATGTCGCAGACGTTGAGGATCGCGCAGTCGACGACCGCCGCGAGCCTCGAGGCGATCTTGTCCTCTTCGTCGTCCTCCGCGGGCCCGAGCTCTCTGGTCTCGAACAGGTGGAAGCCCTCGGGCCCGACCTCGTAGACGTCGAACCGGCGGCACCAGCCGAAGTGCTGGTCCACGGCGTGGCCGTCGCTCGTCGCAAAAGCGATCTTCAACATGGGGACTCCTGGCACAGAACGTCGAGCTGGTCGAACGAGTCGAGCGGATGTTCGCGGACGTCGTGGCGCCCCGGGCGGTGATCGGCCCGGTGATCCGCCTGGTGGTGGTCGAGCAGCCGGTTCGCCGCGTCGACGAGCAGCCGCAGGCTGCCCCCGTACCCGGCGGTCGTGCGCAGGGCCGATCCGAGCCGGTCGTAGATCGGGAATCCGACGGCCAGGTGGGCGGCGCCGATGCGGTCGGCGACCGTGCGGACGTGACTCGACCCGATGAGCAGTTCCGCGCCGCCTTCGAGGGCGCGTTCCTCCAGCTCGGTCAGGTCGCCGATGACGATCTCGTCCCAGGGGGCGGTGGCGAGCACGGGAGCGTCCGTCGGCGACACCGCCGCGACGATCTCCGCGCCGACGTCGTGCAGCAGGGAGCCGACGGCGACCAGCGCCTCGGGCTCCATCGCGAGCGCGATCCGCGCCCCGCCGAGGACGAAGTGGGTGTCGAGCAGGCCGTCCGCCAGCCGGGCGCGGGCCCGCCGCACCTCGGGCGCCGGTCCGCGTCCCGAGTAGGCCATCAGCTCGGTGACCAGCCTGTCCACCGCGGCGAGGCCGCTGAGGTGGTCGTGGTGGATCAGGTCGGCGGCGGTCCGCGCGGCCAGGTCGACCCCGGCCTCCGCGGCGGTCGCGCCGGCGGTGATGATCAGGCCGGCCTCGTCGAGGCGGCGCAGCTGCGCGAGCCCCGTGCCACCGGTCGTCGTCGGCTGCCAGGACGGGGCCAGGTGCCCGTCGAGGGAGCCGGAGAGATCCGGGACCAGCACCGGCGCCATCCCGAAGGAGCGGATCAGCGCGCAGAGCTCGTCGAGGTCGGCGGCCGACAGGGACGGCCCGACGAGCACGGCGACCGTCTCGGGCGCGGAACCGGTTCCGGGACCGGAGCGCGAACCCGGGTAATCGTCGGAGTCGGCGTGGTCGAAGGGGACGGTGGTGACCAGCGAGCGCAGCGCGGCCGACCAGCCGTCCGACAGCCCGCCGGCGAAGTCCGGCGTGGACACCCGCACGATCAGCGGCGCGCCCTCGGGCGTGGTGTGGTTCATCATCGCGATGTACTGGCGCACCTGGCCGGCGACGTCCTCGCCGCTGACCTCGGTGACGCCGGTGGTCAGCAGGCCGATGATCCGCGGGTTCTGCTTGGCGCGGATGCCGTCCAGGTTGGCGACGAGGTCGTCGCCGCTGCCGAGCACCGCGGACACCTCGGTGACACCGGTGGTCTGCAGCGGGACGGGCTCGTTGAAGTGCCGGGTCAGCAGCGCCTTGGCGAACGAGGCGCAGCCCTTCGACCCGTGCATGACGGGCATCGCCGCGGCGAGGCCGAGGAAGACCAGCGCCCCGCCGAGCGGCTGGCTGAACCGCAGCGGGTCCAGGCCGGGCCGGCGGTCACTCGTGACGACCCTCGCCATCACGCCACCCCCTCGACGTCCCAGGGCGCGGGGGCGCGGACCTGCTCCCACACCGGGTTCGACAGCGCCATGTCGAGGCGGCGGGCCAGCTCGACCGCGCCGCGGTAGCCCGCGTAGGGGATGTGCCGCTCCTGGTTGATGTCGAGGAACGGCAGCCGGCCCTTGAGCGCCGTGTACTGGTTGCGGCCGCCGGCGACGAGGATGTCCGCGCGGGTCTCCTCGGCGATGCGCAGCAGCTCGCGCGGGCTGCCCTCGGAGACGATCCTGGCGTCGGGGCCGAGCAGTTCGCGGATCTTCTCGACGTCGCCGTCGGAGCTCTTGGTGATGCCGTTCGCGACGACCTCGATGCCGAGGTCCTGCAGCGCGGAGACGATCGACCAGCTCTTGACCCCGCCGGTGTAGAGCACCGCGCGCCTGCCGGCGAGCCGCTCACGGTAGGGCTCCAGGGCCAGGTCGACGGCGGTCTGCTCGAGGGCGATGACCTCCTCGGCGCGCCGGGCCAGCTCCGCGCCGCCGAGCAGGCGGGCGAACTCGCGCAGGGTGTCGTTCATCGCGCGGACGCCGTAGAAGCTGCCCTCGAACCAGGGGATGCCGTAGCGATCCTCCAGGCCGCGGGCCAGGCCCAGCAGCGCCCGGGAGCAGACGACCATCGTCGCGCGGGCCCGGTGCGCCGCGGCGACGTCCGCGTAGCGCGCGTCGCCGCTGATGCAGGCCCGGACCCGGATGCCCATCTTGGCCAGCACCGGCAGGACGTCCCACAGCTCGCCGGCGATGTTGTACTCGCCGACCAGGTTCACGTCGAGCTCGGTCACGTCGGGCGGCTCGACCGTCCCGATGACGTGCTCGAGCAGGGCCTCGCCGGCGAGGCGGTTGCCCAGGTTCTTGTTGCCGGCGAACCCCGGGGCGTGCACCGGGATGACCGGGACGCCGGTGTGCGCGGCGGCCGCCGCGCAGACGGCGTCGAGGTCGTCGCCGATCATGGCGGTGACGCAGGTCGAGTAGACGAACACCGCCGGCGGGTGGTGCCGGCGGACGGCTTCGAGAATGGTGTCGAACAGGCGCTGCTCGCCGCCGAAGATGACGTCCTGCTCACCGACGTCGCTGGTGAAGCCGCGGCGGTAGAGGTCGGGGCCGGAGGAGAGGCTCCCCCGCCCGTCCCAGGAGTTTCCTGCGCAGGCGATCGGGCCGTGCACGACGTGGGCGCTGTCGACGATCGGAACCAGTGTGATCATCGCACCGTCGAAGGTGCATCCGCCGCTGGTGCCGCCGGGCGCGGGCTTGGGGCACCCGGCCTTGCGCTCCTTGGCGGACTTCTCGCGGTTGTGATCACATGCCGGTTCGGTGAATAGCGTTGCACGGTCAGTGGCGGCCATGGCGATCTCTCGGCTTAGGGAGGGTCGTCCCCTCGGTGAGCTGGGTGAGCGGGCCGTTCGATGGACCAGCAGTTCTTCTGAACCGGGGTGGTGCTGGCGGGTGGTGCCGGTGGGTGGTGCCGGTGGGATGGTGGCCGGCCGGCTGGGGCGCCGGCCCCGGCAGTGGCGGGGCACCTGCCTCCGCGGCGCGGGGGGCGCGGTCCCAGCGCGCGGGCGGGGGCCCCGGCGGAGCGGGGGCTCGGGGCCGCCAGCCGGCCGACCACTGGGAAGGCCGTGCGCGCCGCCCGGGGGACACCGGACGCTCAGGAGGCGTCCCCCGGACGGGGCCTAGCGCACGGCGTCGTAGCTATGGTCCGGGCTGGTCCGGTCAAGCTCGTCCAGCACGGTGTTCACGAGCTGCGTGAGCAGGTGCAGCCCGCCGGTGTAGCCGATGATCGGGAAGCGGTGCAGGTGGTGCCGGTCGAAGATCGGGAACCCGACCCGCACCAGCGGAACGTTCGCCTCCCGGGAGATGTACTTCAGGTAGGTGCTGCCGATGAGCAGGTCGACCGGCTCGGTGAAGACCAGCGACCGCAGGTGCCACAGGTCCTTCTCCGGCCAGACGGTGGCCGCCTCGCCGAACTTGCTCGCCGAGAGCACCTTCTCCATGCGGGCCTTGAAGGTGGTGTCGGCGTTCGTGCTGAGCACGTGCACCGGGATCATGCCGAGCTCGAGCACGAAGCGGGTCAGCGCCACGACGAGGTCCGGGTCGCCCGCGATGGCGACCCTCTTGCCGTGGAGGTAGGCGTGCGAGTCCGTCAGGGCGTCAACGAGACGGCCGCGCTCGACGGTGAGCTCGGCCGGGATCTCGACGCCCGCCAGCCGGGCGATCTCGGTCAGGAACTGGTCGGTGCCGCGGACCCCGATCGGGGTCTCCAGCACCAGCGTGTCCTGCTTCCACACGTCCCGGATCAGCTCGGTGGTCTTGCGGGTGGCGGACTCCTGCAGCAGCACGGTGGCGCGGCTGAACTTCGCCTTCGCCGCCTCGGCCAGCGGCGTGCCACCGGGGTAGAGGTCGTACTCCCCGTCGGCCGGCGAGTCGAGCGAGTCGGCGTGGTCGCCGAGGATCAGCGGGTCCACGCCCATCAGCTCGAGCACGCGCCGGTACTCGCGGAGGTTACCGGTGTAGGTCTCGAAACCGGGGATGATGTTCAGCCGGGGCTTCCCACCGGTCGCCGGCTCCGTCGCGTCCGCCGACTTCGTCAGGTTCTCAAGGATTCCCTTGAGCATGCTGTCGTACCCGGTGATGTGCGAGCCCACGAAGCTCGGGGTGTGGGCGTAGGGAACCGGGTAGTCGGCGGTGATCACCTCCTTGTCCTTGGCCGCGCCGATGTAGGCGAAGAGGTCCTCACCGATGACCTCGGCCATGCAGGTGGTGCTGACCGCGACCATCTTCGGCTTGTACAGGCTGGTCGCGTTCTCCAGCGCCTCGACCAGGTTGTTCAGGCCGCCGAAGACCGCCGCGTCCTCGGTCATGGACGTGGATGCCGCGGGGACGGGCTCCTTGAAGTGCCGGGCGAAGTGGCTGCGGAAGTACGCGACACAGCCCTGCGAACCGTGCACGAGCGGCAGCGTGCCCTGGAACCCGAGGCCCGCGAGCACCGCACCGAGCGGCTGGCAGGCCTTCGCCGGGTTGACGGTCAGCGCCTCCCGGGCGAAGTTCTTCTCCCGGTACTCCCAGCCGCGGGTCCACTCGAGGACGCGGGAAACCTCGGCGGATTCACTGCCGTTCTCGAACTCGGCCTTGCCCTCGAACTGCTTCTGGTAGACCTCGTCCTTGAACAGCTCGCTGTGGTCGAGGACCCGCAACGGAATGGAACTGCCTGTCTCGGGAGTCGTCGTCACCGGACATCCTCCTTTCTACCGTGACTGATGGCCGCCGGCGATCGCCGGCGGAGACCGGAAGATCCGGTCAGAACACCTCTCCGGCCTTCGACCAGGGGGTCTCCATGAGGTCCCAGGTCGGGCTGTTGATCGCGATGTCCATGTCGCGGGCGAAGACCGCGAAGCCGTCGACGCCGTGGTACGGCCCGGAGTAGTCCCAGGAGTGCATCTGGCGGAAGGGGATGCCCATCTTGTGGAAGACGTACTTCTCCTTGACGCCCGCACCCATGAGGTCCGGCTTGAGCCGCTTGGCGAACTCCTCCAGCTCGAACGCCGTCGGGTCGTCGTAGAGCACGACGCCTTCCTTGAGCTCGGCGTACGTGCGGGTGTAGTCGTCCTTGTGCGCGAACTCGTAACCGGTACCGACGACCTCCATGCCGAGGTCCTCGTAGGCGCCGATGGTGTGGCGGGGGCGCAGACCGCCGACGGCGAGCATGACGCGCTTGCCGTCGAGGCGCGGCTTGAACGCCGCCGTGATCTCGTCGAAGCGCTTCTGGTAACGCGCGATCGCGGCCTCGGTCTTCGCCTGGATCGTCTCGTCGAACTTGGCCGCGATGGCCCGCATCGAGTTGACGATCTTGGTCGGCCCGAAGAAGTTGAACTCGATCCACGGAGTGCCGTAACGCTCCTCCATGGTGGTGCAGATGTAGTTCATGGAGCGGTAGCAGTGGATCAGGTTCAGCTTCGACAGGTGCGTCGAGGCCATCTCGTTCAGCGTGCCGTCGCCGGACCACTGGGCGATGACGCGCAGGCCCATGTCCTCGAGGATCCGCCGGGACGCCCAGGCGTCGCCGCCGATGTTGTAGTCGCCGATGAGCGCGACGTCGTACGGGGTCTCCTTGAACGACTCGCCGCCGGTGCCGAGAACGTGGTCGCGGACCGCGTCGTTGGCGATGTGGTGGCCGAGCGACTGGCTCACCCCGCGGAAGCCCTCACAGCGGACCGGGATGACCGGCTTGCCAAGCTTCTTCGACGCCGTGCGGGAAACCGCCTCGATGTCGTCGCCGATCAGACCGATCGGGCACTCGGACTGGACCGAGATGCCCTTGGCCAGCGGGAAGAGCTCGTTGATCTCGTCGCAGACCTGCTCCAGCTTGGGGTCACCGCCGAAGACGATGTCCTTCTCCTGGAAGTCCGTGGTGATCTGCATCGCGGTGAAGTTGGTGACACCCCACGGACCGCGGGCGTAGTTGCGCCGGGTGGCCCAGGAGTACTGGCCGCAGCCGACCGGGCCGTGGCTGATCGTGACCAGGTCCTTCACCGGGCCCCACACCACGCCCTTGGAACCGGCGTAGGCACAGCCACGGATCGTCATGACCCCGGGGCGGGACTTGATGTTGGACTTGACCTCGCACTCCTTCGACCCCTCGGGGTCGTTGGCCTTGAGGTGCTTGGCGCGGAACTTGGCCGCCTTCTGGGGGTACTGCTCCAGGACCTCGGCGATCATCGCCTCGGTCTCGGCCCGCTGCGGAGCCGGAGTCGTCGTCATGATCGGGACCTCATCCTCGACAGTGTCAGAGCAGGTGGCCGGAGCCTCAGGCGACGGTCGCGTTGGCCTTCTGGCCGATGATCGACTCGTCTTCCTGCTCCATGATCCCGAACTCGATCAGCAGCTCCTCGAGCTCGTCCATGCTGATCGGGGTGGGGATGGTCTTCATGTCGTTCTCGTCGATCTTCTTGGCCAGCTGGCGGTACTCGTTGGCCTGGCTGTTCTCGGGGTCGTACTCGATGACCGTCATCCGGCGCAGCTCGGCGTGCTGCACGACGTTGTTACGCGGGATGAAGTGGATCATCTGGGTGTTGAGACGGCGGGCGAGCTCGATGATCAGCTCGTCCTCGCGGTCGGTGTTACGGCTGTTGCAGATGAGCCCACCGAGACGCACGCCACCGGAGTGCGCGTACTTGAGGACACCGCGGGCGATGTTGTTCGCGGCGTACATCGCCATCATCTCGCCGGAGGTCACGATGTAGATCTCCTGGGCCTTGCCCTGGCGGATCGGCATCGCGAAGCCACCGCAGACAACGTCACCGAGGACGTCGTAGGTGACGAAGTCGAGGTTCTCGTAGGCGCCGGCCTCCTCCAGGTAGGTGATGGAGGTGATGACGCCACGGCCGGCGCAGCCCACGCCCGGCTCCGGGCCACCGGACTCGACGCACTTGATGCCCCACTGGCCCTCGACCAGGACCTCGTCCAGCTCCAGGTCCTCGACCGAGCCCTTCTCCGCCGCGAGCTGGATGACGGACGTCTGGGCCTTCGAGTGCAGGATGAGGCGGGTCGAGTCAGCCTTGGGGTCGCAGCCGACGATCATGACGCGACGGCCCATCTCGGCCATGGCAGCCATGGTGTTCTGCTGGGTGGTGGACTTGCCAATACCACCCTTGCCGTAGAACGCGATCTGGCGCATTGCATTCTCCTCCTGGAGCTGCGTACGCACGCACGGTTTCGTGCAGTGCGTCCCGCGGTTCGGAAATCGGTTGCGGTCGTGGCCCCGCGAACCGACTGGGCGCTGGTAGCTCGCCCTCCCGGCTTGCCGCGATATGTAGAAACCGTAGGAGGGATTCATTTCGGACGCATGTACGTCGGTAACCGCTCCGTTAACAAGAAATCGACCCCACGGGGCGCTACCTCACCACTCAGGAAAGCCTGAAGGATAATTCCGAGGATAAGTTTTTGATGCGATTCCTGGGCCGCCCCGCGACCTGCACGTGCGGCGGCACGGGCCGCGGCGGAAGGCGCGGCACAGGCCCACCGGGGGCACCCCCACTCGGCGGCCGATCCGGTTTCAGCCGGGTCAGCGGGCCGTTAATCAGGAGTGTCCTCCCTGGTGACCGCCCCCGATATACCGGCTCCGGTGTGACGTACAACACCGAATCACGGGCCCTGAGTGCTCGGTCACCCCCGCACCTGCGCCCGGCGAGGCCATACATATCCGTGTTTGCGGAACTCTATCACCAGATTTTGCCGCGTTCGCGGTGGACTATCGTCCTAATTGCGGGTAACGGGGGTCGCGGGCCCCTCCCGAGCGCCCTCGGCAGGGCTCCCCCGGAAGCGGGCCGGCCGCGCCTTTACGTTTCCGAAACCACCCGTGCCGGTCCTGTCTGGACCAGGTCCGAGAGGTCGGATAGCGTTGCCTCGCGCACACGGGATAAAAGCACCGGTCAACACCCGGCAAACAGCACCCAGCAAACAGCTCGGTCCCATCAGCAGCGGTACCGAAAGCCAGGACGGTAGGAAGTGACGGAAGCTCAGGCCGTCGACGCCTGGACCGGCTCGCCCATCACATGGGAAGAACTGCGCACCGCGGTCGTCGGCAACAACGGTGTCTATCGGATCGACATGGCAGTCCTGCGCGAGATCGGCGGCTACGGCCGGCTCGGCACCAATGTACGGCAGATCCTCAGCCGGAAACTCGCGGGAGTGGGCCTCGGCCACCTCCCCGCCGAGCTGCCGTCCTACCAGGACAAGCAGGTTCTCCTGTACCAGTACGGCACCCCGGCGGCGGAGATCGTCGACGCGCTCAGCGAGGGTGCGACCGACGGCGCGGAGTCCGCGCTGCTCCGGTTGAACTCCTCGCAGGACCTCGCCAAGGTGCGGGACGCCTCGATCAAGGCGGTCGAGCTCCTGTCGATCCTCAGCGAGCGGTGCAAGGACTGCCAGGGTCCGCTGCACTGACGCCGGCCGCCCGCGGTAGGGCGGGGCAGGGCACCCGGGCACCCCCGGAGGTCCGCTCCCGGTCCCTCGGTCAGCATCGGAAGGTCACGACCCGAGCGTGACGTCCGCCGGACGGGTCGGAAGGGCCGGATCGGCCCGTCCGGCCGGGAGGACCTTCCCGCCCCGTATGCACGCGCGGCACACCCGCGCACACGAGCACGTCAGCCGCAGACGCAGACCGTTCCGGTCGCCTGTCGGCACCGCCGCCCACCGCCTCGCCTGCCGGCACCGCCGGCCAGCCGCTCGGCCCGCACCTCCGGGTCCTTCCGGAAACCTCATTCCGCTTTCCGCCGCGACGGCGCTGTTCCGCCGGCGGGCTGTCAGCCGAGCGACGAAGCTAGACCGCACCCCCCTTTTTGCTGCATAGTGCGCCGAGCGGGAATGTTGGCGAACGGGGGGCGGATGGCGCTGGGTACGGAAAGTTCCGGTTCGAATACGGCTCGGGATAGCACACGCACGCCTTCGGGGGGGCTCGGTCTCGCCGTCGCGTTGTTGACCGGAGTGGCGGTCACACTGGCGCTGGCGGTCTACTCGAAGACCCACGACCCCGCCCGTAGGCCGCTGTTCACCCTCGGTTTCTCCGGCATGCTGCCGATGAAGGCCTGGCTCACCACTGCCGCGGCCGTCCTCCTGTTGGTGCAGCTCACGACCGCTCTGTGGATGTGGGGGCGGCTGCCCGGGGCCGGCCGGGCACCCGGCTGGACGGCGCCCGTCCACCGCTGGAGCGGCACGGTCGCGTTCGTGCTGACGCTGCCCGTCGCGTTCCACTGCATCTGGGCCCTCGGATTCGCCAGCAGCGATTCTCGCGTGCTCGTGCACAGCCTCGCGGGGTGTGTCTTCTACGGCGCCTACGCGGCGAAAATGCTCGGCCTGCGGACGAAAAAACTTCCGGGATGGGCGCTGCCGGTACTGGGGTCGGCGGTTCTCCTCTCCCTCGTCGTGCTCTGGCTGAGCGCGTCGCTGTGGTTTTTCACCCGTACCGACATCCCGAAATTCTGAGGAAGGCCGGCATGACGCAGGAAGCTCCGACCCGGCGCGTGGTCGTACCCGGCCTCATCGTGACCGCGGCGGGTGCCGCCGCCGGCTACGTGGTGGCCTCGGGCAGTAGCGCGGCCGACCCCAAGCCGCCCGCCGCCGAGGCCAACGCGGCGGGGACAGCCGCGGGCGGGGGCGACACCGCGACGCCACTGGCCAACCTCGCCGACATCCCCGCGAACGGCGGCCTGGTCCTCGAGGACGCCAGCATGGTCCTGACCCGGGACGGCGGGAACGGCGTCAAGGCGTTCACATCCGTCTGCACGCACCAGGGCTGCAACGTCAGCTCGGTCGAGGGGGGGAAGATCATCTGCCCGTGCCACGGCAGCAAGTTCGACGCGCAGACCGGTGCTCCCGTCGCCGGGCCGGCCGGCGAGCCGCTCGCACCGATCCCGGTGACCGTGCGCGACGACGCCGTCTTCCGCGGCTGAGAAGGGGAGAACATGGACCTGAGCACCATCCGGGTGACCACGGCCACGGGAACGGTCGAGCTGACCCCGGACCGGTCCTACGTGATCGGCCGCAGCCGCGAGGCGGACATCACCGTCCAGGACACGAAGGTCTCCCGCCGGCACGTCGAGCTCGCCCCGGGCCCGGACGGCTGGACGGCGCGTGACCTGAGCACCAACGGCGTCTGGAGCGAGGGGGCGCGGGCGAAGCAGTTCGCCGTCGACGGCGAGATCCGCATCCGGCTGGGCGGGCTGAGTGGTCCGGAGGTCCTGCTCCGGGCGTTCCGGCCGGTCCAGCGCCCGCCGGCCGCCGCCGCGCCGCGGCCGAAGCTCGACAACGCCGATGCCGAGACCATGCTGGCCGGGCAGGGCCGCCGGCCGGTCCCCGGGCAGGCCGCCCCGCCCGTCCCGGCCGCTCGGACGCCTGAACCAGTGGGTGCCGGGGCCGGCTCCGCCGGGGCCGGGGCCAGCGCTGGCGCTGGTGGCGGGGCTGGAGCTGGTGGCGAGGCCGCGCCGAGGCCCGCCCTGAGCGGTTGGCTGCGCGCGCTGCCGACCCTGGTCTGGCTCGCCGCCGTGGGATTCGCCCTCGGCGCCCTGGTCGCCCTCTCCTGACACCCGGCCGTCCTGCCGCGCCGGCGGCACCGCGCCGGCACGGCAGGATGGGAGCCGTGGTCACCGTCAGCCCGGAGCGGTTCGAGGAACTGGTCGTCGCCGCGTTGGACAGCCTGCCGCCCGAGCTGGGACGACGGATGCGCAACGTCGCCGTCCTCGTCGAGGACGACTCCGCGGACGGCCTGCTGGGCCTCTACGAGGGAATCCCCCTCACCGAGCGGGGCGACTGGTACAGCGGCGTGCTGCCCGACCGCATCACGATCTACCGCAACCCGATCTGCGCCATGAGCGCCACGGAGGCGGACGTCGTGCGTGAGGTGCGGATCACCGTCGTCCACGAGATCGCGCACCACTTCGGTATAGGCGACGACCGCCTGGACGAACTCGGCTGGCACTGAACCACCCGGAACGTTCAGCACCGCCCGGAACGGTCAGCTTTCTCCTGGGAACTGGGGCGGGTCCTCCGAGCGCTTGCGCCGCCCGCTCAGCGAGGCCGCGACCTCCTCCAGAAGGTGGTCGCGGGCGGCATTCCGATCGTCCCGCAGACTGGTCAGGTCGATCGGCGTGATGCCCTTGAGCAGGCCGTCCGGGCGGCACGGCCGGACCACCACCGGGATCAACCGGCGCTCGACCCCGCCTTCCCCACCCCCGCTGCCTCCGTCGCCGGCCGTGTTCCCGTCACCGGTGCCGTCGCTCTCCCAGGCCGCCTGCCACTGGGCCTGAATCTCCCTGGCCGCGGTCAGGTAGCTCTCGCTCAGCACCGCGATCGTCCGAGTCGAGTACCGGACCGCGTCGTGCCACTCCGCGACGCGACCCGTGCCCGCCACCATGTCGAAGGCGTCCAGGTGCACCTTGTACTTCGCGGTCTGGAGCTGATGGGCGATCCACTGGCCCCAGTCCTGGTCGGCGTCCGTGCACGAGATCAGGAAGTCCCACCTGCCGGTCGTCGCCTCGGGCACGGACAGCTGTTCGACCGCCATCAGACGGGCCTCCTCCCCCGAACCGGCCGCGCGGGCCGCGTCGGCGTTCCCACGCCCCGCGATCCACGCGACGCCCTTGTACTTCTCCGTCTTGACCTCGACTCGCACGAAGTCGTCCGGGTCGAGCCCGCGCAGCCGCTCACTGACCGTCGACTGGTAGATCGCGTCCGAGACGATCAGTGCGGTGTCCAGGGCGTCGGACTTTCTGAGGACTTCGCGCAGTTCGTCGGCGTCGACCAGCCTCGCCGTGTTGATCGCGGGCGTGCCGGCAAGGCCCGTGCCGTCCACGAACGCCCGACCCTCGTGCACCGCGATGCGCAGCCGGATCCGGCCGGTGCTGTTGCGGGTGCTGTTGTACCTGCCGAGGTCGATCCGAAGCTCCCGGGTGAAGTCGGCGACCACCGTCTCGGCGGGTATCCGGCCGTCGACGATCAGCATGAATCCGTCACCGCGGTCGTTGAAGTGCATGAACTCCGCCGGAATACCCGCGGCGGCCGCCGCCCGCGCCGTGACGGCGCTGATGCCCCTGCGCCACTCCAGATGGACGAGCGCGCCGTTCTTGCTGAAGCTCACCGCGTCGACCACGACGATCGTCCCCAGGACTGAGAGCGGACCGGGTGAGCCGGACGTGCCGGAGCTCCCGAAGGGGTCGGCGACGCGACCACTCCTGGCGGAGGTGCCCGTCACAGCGGCGGCGCTCCCGACCGCGGCCGGGGAGCTGGACGACGGGGCTCCCACCGAGCGGCGGAAGATGTCGTTGCCGGGATACTCCCTGGCCGCGAAGGCCAGGATGCGGTCGGCGGCGTCGGGCCCGCCCCATCCCGACGCCACCTGCTCACCCACCGCTTGCCAGAAGTCCCGGGAGGTGGTGCTGTCCCAGCTGGGATGGCGTTCGCGGTCGATACCCGCGAGCGCCAACAGCAATGTCGCGGAACGCTGCCGATGGTAGACCCTCGCCAGTTCACCCAGCTCGGATTCGGAAAAGGACTTGGCCATGGACTCCCCGTCCGGCTCGTGCATCGTATGCCGGTGCCTGCTGCATTCCGACGCCCACGCGGACCCTCCGGGCTACCCGCCGAACGGCGTCGACCACAATCGTAGTGCGCCGACGCGGGCAGTCCGGCGCCGTACCTCGGTGCGGCGCAGCGTCGAGGATGCGACAGTCACATCGCGGATCGTCCGGCGCCCCGGAAATCGGCGCGTGCTGACGACCGGTGACGGCGGTACTGGCGAATGGGAGGCACTCCGAATGCGACGCGAGCCGAGAAGCCTTCGAAATACGGGATCGCTGGCGGTCGTTCTGTTCGCCGGCCTCGCATTCGCCCTGACGGGCTGCGGCGGCGGGAGCGCCCCACCCGGGGTCGATGGCCCCGTCGGCGCGGCGGCGGTTCCGCCGCCGGGCGCGGAACACCGCGGCAACGCCGGCGGCTCGGATCCAGGTGACTCGCGTCCGGGCGGGACGGATCCGGGCGGGACGGGGGCCGCCGCCGGCGGGCCGCCGTCCGCGGGCGGGCCGGTCGTGGCCGGGGTGGTGGTCGACGGGGCGTGGCGGGGAAGCTATGCCTGTGCTCAGGGAACCACCGGTCTGTCGCTGCGGATCGCGGGGACCGGCCCGGCCGCGCTCACCGCGACCTTCGACTTCTACCCGCTGCCGGAGAACCCCACTGTTCCCCGTGGCTCGTTCACCATGACCGGTTCCGTTCAGGGCGGTCAGATAAGGCTCGACGGTCACGAATGGGTCAGCCGCCCCGCCGGCTACGAGATGGTGAATCTCACGGGCACCCCGAGGGCCGGCACGCCCGACCGCGTCGAAGGCAGCGTCCGCGGGGTGGGCGGATGCACGGGATTCTCAGTCGAACGCGCTACCCCCGCGGAGAGCTGACGTCCCATTTCGGTGCGTTCACGGGCAGGATCGGTATGTGCGGACACGTCGGGCAGCGGATGGCGACTGGCCGGCCATCTGGCCGGTCTGGGAGGCCGTCGTCGCCGAGGGTGAGACGTGCATGTGGGCACCGGGCACCGACGAGCGGAGCGCGCGGGGCCTGTGGATGTTGCCGGCACCCGCGCACGTGCTGGTGATGGAGGTCGAGGACGGCCCCGGTTCGACCCGTGTCGTCGCGACGGCGCTGCTCACCCCCAGCCAGCCGGGCCTGGGTGACCACGTGGCGCTGGCCCAGCTGCTGGTCGACCCGACCGTGGTCAACTTCGGCGGGGGCGCGTTCGGCCCCGGCGGCTACGGGACCGACCTGGCCAGCAGCCGCGGGGTCGGCCGGGCGGCCGCCGAGGGCATGGTCGACTACGCCGCCGACCTCGGCTACCGCGCGATGCAGCTCAACTCGGTGGTCGCCGCGAACACCCGGCTGGTGGCGCTGTGGAGATCACTGGCGTTCCGGGTGATCGGCACCCTGCCCGCCGCGTACCGCCACCCGTGGCACGGCGACGTGGACCTCTACGTCATGCACCGCTTCCTCCCACCCGGCAACCCCGCGCCCCGCGTACTCGCCTGAGCGGATTGGCGGATTGACTGCCCCCGGTCGACGTCAGCTCGCCGAACGCCGGGCGGCCTCGTCCGCGGCCGCGGCCGCCTGCGCCTCGGCCCAGATCTCGTTGAACAGCGCGATGCGCTCACCGATGCGCGTCCGGTCGAACTTCAGGTGGGTGCTCGTGATGCTGGCGCCCTGCAGGGCACCGACCTCCACCTCGTAACTGACCTCGTCATCGAAGAGAATGAAGTCACGGAACGTCTTGCGCCAGCCCGTCCCGCCGCTGCCGAGCTGGTCGCCGCCGGGCACCACGACACTGTGCACGATGATTCCCGCGTTACGCTGATCCTCACAGATCTTGACGAAATCCGAATTGCGCCGGATCTTCTCGCTGTTGAGGATGAAAACCCGCCGGACGCTAACGCCGCGACCCACTGCCTCCCGCTGCGCCGCAAGATACGCGCGGCCCAGCTCACTCTTCCAGAATCCGTCGCTGAAACTGCGTCGCCCACCGTCGGCAGCGGTGGTGCTGGTCGCCGAGATCGTCCGCTGGGCTCCCCGGGTGAGCGCCAGGATCCAGTCGCGGTCCTCTCCCTGGCAGGTCGCGGAATCGCCCTCGAGGCCGCGAAGAAGCTCGTTCATGGCCCGGATCTCCTCGGCCACGAGCCGGCCCAGAACGGGCGACGGGGGAACGAACTTCGCGGACCGCTCGACCAGCCCGCTGATGGGCCGCGCTCCGGGGACAGCCGCCTCGACGGCCGAGCTCTCCAGCGACTCCAGCAGGCGTACGCCGCGGTCGACCCGGTCCAACCGCCGCTCGAACCCCGAAAGGCGCTCGGCCTGCGCGTCCGCGGCCGCCTCCACTTTGCTCTCGACGTCTACCAGGTGCTGAACGACAAGGACGACACCGCCGATGAAGACGGAGAGCATCATTGTCCAGGTCATCTCTCCGTCGAGTAAATAGCTCAGCAGAAAAGTAGCACCGCCGGTCGCGACCGCCACCGCAACCTGCCTGATTATCCTGACCACAGACACTCTTCCCTTCCTCTCAACACGCCGTAGGAGTGTTTCCGAAGCTCCAGCGAACGCCTTCCTCGGCCGGTGTCCGCCCGAAATCCAGGAGGAGCTGGCTTCTAGTCCGGCGAGGAGCACCCAAAATGATCGAGACTGATAGCGGCATCCCAGAGACGGGAGGACTGAGTCGATCGTTCCCGCATATTAATTGGATTGGAGCGGATCTTCATTGTCAAGCCTTCGACACCACTGCCCCCACAACTCACTTCTTCATCAAAAACATGAAATTGTCCGGAATCGGGCCCGGAATTTCCGCGCCGGACGGCTCCGCCACCCCGCCCACGTCAACCGCCCAAACCTCCACCCCGGCACGCACCTGAGCATGACAAATCCTTACGCTGCGCTACAGGTACGACGCCGCCTGGATGGACAGCAAGAATGGCCACCCAGGCGATCTCCCCACCGAGCAGAAAACCCGGTAGAAACACGGCGCCCCCGACGGCGACCGCCAAGCCGAACCATCCGAACGCCGCGCTCACCTGCACCTCCCCCTGTTCGACCTCGGTCACGCGCCGACGGAGTCCTCCTCAGCTCCCGCCTGGCAGACGCCCGCGACCCGTGCCAAGGCGGACAGGCTCGACGACGACTCGAGTCCTGCCAGCGCGAGCTGATCCCTGATCCGCCCGACCAGGCTGGACCACTCCCGCGAGAAGCCGGGACGTCTTTCCAGCGCGGCCCACACCTCGGCCAGCTCCTCGGCGACCCTCGCCCCGGGCATCCACAGGTGGAGCAGGTGATCGATCACCGGACGGAAGCGCCGCACCACCTCCTGGGCGGAATCAACCCCGATCCGACTGTTATCGAGCAGGGACTCCACCGTGGAAAGCAGCCAGTCGTGAAGGGCGAGGTCCTCGCACGCGGCCACGACGTCGGACGGATCGCATCTCCCGAGCCGCAGCCGCAGCGTACGCAACGTTTCATCCTGGATGGTGAACTCGACGCTCACCGGTGAGACGGAAGCAGCCGGCTCGCTGTTCCGGTGAAACGACTCCGCCGACCCGGTGGGGACCGAGGGGAAATCGGAAATCCTCCGCTGCGCACCCAATAATTGTGGCAGCACGGCCGAATCAGAAGACCGCCAGGTGACGGCGAATCGTAGTTGCGTTCGGCGCGCCCGCAACGAGGTGACTCGGTCGATACCCGGCCTGCGCTGAACGCGGCTGAGCAATCGGCTGCTGACCGCGCCAAGATCGAGGGATGCCCGGGTCTGTGTTGTCAGGAATCCCGCAGCCAGGTCGTCCGCGTCAGTGCGCCCAGCGACCTCGATTATCCCCGGGTTCGCCACATAGTGCGACCACGGCAGTCTGCGCTCGCCCGCGGCTCGGGTGAGCCTGGCCCGGGTGGAGGCCTGCAGGACTGTGCCCCCGGTGACGGACGCTCGGGCCACGGCCGTTCCCGCACCGTCTGCTCTGGTGCCCGAGATGGTGGCGAGCGGGCAGTGCACGCCCACCCGTACGTCGGGCGAGAACGCATGGGCGACGGGCCTGGTAGCGCTGCGGACCCGGCCTCCCGGCACGATGTCCAGCAGCGCGGCGACGGTGGTGGCGCCGACGCGGTGGGAGTTCTGCAGCAGGGTGGTACGGACCTCGCCGACCAACATGTCCAGCTCTTCGGCGAGCTCGCGCGCCTTGGGCGCCCTCGGAACAGCCGTCGCCTTCGGAGCGGCCATCAACGGCCCAGAAAAAAGTAGGAAAGACGGTCCGCGGGCTCAGGCGGCAGCGCGATGCCCTCGGCTCCCGCACGACGTTCCGTGGCCGAGAGCGCTGCCGAGTCGACCCCCACCTGGCCGAGGATCACGCGCACGGCGTGCTCGACCGGAAGGTAGCCGGTATCGAGCACGGAGAAGGTCCGGTAGGCGCAGAAAGGCGCAGGGGCCGGGGTTAGGCGGCCGATCGATGGGAAGTCGGCCCAGCGGTCCGGCAGGTCCGCGGGATCGACCGTCACCGGGCGGACCACCGTCTCGCCACCGGCCCGCAGCAGGCCCAGTCGCAGGAGCTGCCACACCGCCGCCAGAAAGGCGCACGACCAGGCATGGTGCCCGCGGTGTTCGCTCCACAGCTCCACATCGAGGAAGACCGAGTGGCGGCGCGAGCCGTTTTCCGTCGGCGGCTGCCAAGGCTCCGCGACTCCCATCGCCCTTGTCCCGGTGGTGGACGGCGAGCGGGCTCCGTTACACAGCCAGCCAGTCTCGTTCAGCGTCGGACGCGAGCCGTTCGCCCCGTAGGGCGGGTCCGCGACGAGCGCTCCCTCGACGATGCGCGCCAACGGTACGTTCTCGGCGGCGGCGCACGCCGACTCCCGCGCGATGTAGTCGATGACGATGTCCTGGGCTCGCGCGGCGGCGAGCAGCTGTGGCACCACTGCTGCCGGCGGCGGCATCTTCCCCTGGTCGGAGTAGTCGTCGACGAGCAGGCAGGTGCTCACCCGGGGGGCCCGGCCAGCACGGGCGGCGCCACCCGCGCCGCCGGCGAGCGAGCCCAGCCGCGGCCGGTCCACCCACGGCGCTATCCGCCGGAAATGCTCCGCCAGTACGCCGGCGCCGCCCGCCAGGTCTTCCGGGTAGAAATGGCCGAGTTCCACCGACAGATGGGCCAGCGGGACCTCCACGGTGCGCTCGACGGCGCTCGTCTCACGGAACACCGCGGACCCGGGCACGGTCGTCGGCCCGCCGGAGAATGGTTCCACGTGTGTCAGAGCCCCTCCCACGCGCTGTCGTCTGTCAGGCGCTTGGCGAGGTCCTCGAACGCCTGTCCGGTCTCCTCGTTGGCGATCCGCGTGGTCGAGATGTCGTCCTCGACGATGATCTGCTCACGCCACTGCAGGACCGGGTCGAGCGGGATCGAGCCGAGCATTACGCTGCGGCCGAGGCGCAGCTTCGCCGCCAGCTTCTGCAGGTCGGTGTTGTACGACTGCAGCCACACCGACTGTTCCGCCCGCAGGACGGCCAACTGTGGTGAGTCTGGTTCGAGCACGGCGGTGCGGACGAACCGGATGGTGTCCTCCAGCTCGCGGCGCCTGTGCCCGCGATCCATCCCCGTCTCGAGGATGCCGTGCGGGCCGAACACCAGGCCGGCGGCGGCGACGATGTGCTGGCGCGTCCACCGGTGGAACACCAGCCAGCGCGCGGTCTTCTCAGCGAGCGCCGGGTCGGCCGTGGCACGCAGCACCAGCTCCGTCGCGTACGACCGGCCGGCGCTGAGGTCGACGAGGGTGAGCTCGAACTCCTCGTCGAGGCGCAGGAACAGATCGCTGCACCGCCGGGCCATGGTCGCGTCGACGGGGAACTCCCCACCGCCGGAGTCACCCGGCAGCAGGGTGAGCCTGCCGGCTCCGAGCGGTCTTGCCCGCGGCCCGCCCAGCTCCGACTGCCCCCAGACGTCCAGCTGGTCCACTTCGGCCGTCCGCCCGGCGAGGTATTCGTGCAGCCCGCCGCCGGTAGCCGTGCCCTGCCCTGCCGCCTCCACACCGAAGATGGCGCCCGCGGTAGGCGAGCCGAAGTCGAAGTCGAGATAGCAGACGTCGCTGCCCTGCATCGCGCGTCGATAGGCGACGTTGCAGCTCGTCACGGAGCGACCGGTGCCGCCTTTGTCGGACGTCGCAAATATGATCATCGGAGCCGGGCCCTCAGGCTCGCCGGGCCATGGCGAGCGCGTCGAGATCGCGCAGCGCCGCCTGCACGATCGCGATCGACGTCGCCGGCTGGCGTTCACGCAGCTCACGCGCCCGCTGCAGGTTCGCCCCAATGCCGTGCAGCTGGGTTCTGGCCGGGACGGTGGATGTCGGAGACTCCCGCAGCAGCTCGGCTGTGTGCAGGTGGTCGGCCTCGGCGAGCATGTCCAGCGCCAGGTCGGCCAGCCGGGCGCTGTACGGACGCGCGACGGAGACCGCCGCGACGGTGACGAGCGCCTCCATCACCCGCTCGGTGAAGTACCAGGACGGCCCCTTGTCCGTCGGCGACAGCTTGAACAGGCTGATGTCATCCCACAGCCCGGCGCCGGGACCGTCGGAAAGCTGACGGAGCCGCACGTGACGGTCCCAGATCTCGTCCGCAAGGCCGACCAACCGATCTCGCAGCGCGCTGTCACGAGTGACGGCCGCGGTCCGCGCCACCCGCTTGAGCAACGCGGTCGAGAAGTCCGCCACCGGCCACTCCATAGCCGGCCCGAGGTCCTCGGCGCCGGTGAGCGGGAGCCGTACCCCCGGGACGTGCAGCTCGATCGCGGGCTCGCGCAGCCTCGCCCGCCTGGTGACCCGACCCCGCACGGCCAGTTCCGCCAGGACGTCCGCGATACGCGCGATGTCGACGTCCCGGGCTCGCTCGGTGGCCAGCGCCTCGATCGTGATCGAGGCCGCGAGCAGGGTGTCGTAGTCCGTCTCAGGCCCCTCGTCCGCAGGGTTCGCGCTCCGCCAGGGAACCTCCTCGACGGGCCAGCGGGACCGGCCGAGGCGCGCGATGGTCGACCAGTAGAGCTGCGCCAGGTTCGAACGCAGCTGGAGGGCACCCACCAGGCCCTCCTGATCCGGGTTGATCAGGCCGAGCTGTCGGGTGCGCGCCGAGAAGAGGTCGGAGATGCCGTCGAGTGCGACCACCGTGAAGTACAGGGAGGGCTTCGCCTGAGCGACACCCGGGGACTGGTCGACCACGACGCCCGTGCCCGCGTCGACCGGGGGGGCATCCCGGATGATGCCCCAGGACCAGCCGCACTCGAACAGCACGCTGTCGTCGTCCACTGCTTCGGCGGACAGTTCCACACCGAGTTTCAGCTCGCGCAACGAGGTACGGGCCGGGACCAGCGCGTCGCGGACCTCGTCGAGGACCTTCTCGGTCGACTTCCCTTCGGTGTTGACCAGGTCGCACAACGCCCGCCCCTCCTCGGAGTAGGCCGCGAAGGTCCGCACCGTGAAACTACGCAGAATTCCCACCATCGACGCGGTCAGCCGGCGCGATGCGGCCTTCTCCAGCTCCCGCATCTCGGCGAGCAACGCGTCGCGCCGCACCGTCGGCCGGAACTCGCGGACGAAACCGAGAATGGCGAGTGACAGCGTGATGGACATCGAGAACGAGTCGACTATCTCCAACGCGCGCTGCTCGGGGGTGAGTGGCTCGCCCTGGCCGACCGGCTGAAAATACGAACCGCCGGAGAAGACCGGCGCGCCCCGCTCGTTCGTATACCGCTCGAGATACTCACTGAGCGCCCGCACCAGCACTTGCGGGATCTGGCGCGCATCACCGATGCGTTCCAGCGCCACTCGCACGTCCTTGGCGGTCTCGTCCGGCTTTACGATCTCCATCCCGGGCATCTGGTACGACGGGTACATGAGGCAGAGCAGCTGTTCTGCGTCGCTGGTGGAGTTCGACTCGGCCCGGCCGCTGAACTTCCATCCGCCGCCCTGGTACGAGTACTCGGCGGCGGCCTCCCACATCTCCAGCAGAAGCTGCCTAGGTCGGATATCCAACGCCGTCCCCCTTCTTCCTCGACGTCCGGGCCCGCTAGGCGTCCGCGGCCGTGGTGGAGCCGTCCGGCTCCCGTCTTCTCGTACGGCCGCGGACGAGGACCATGCTTTCGTATCCCTCGCGCAGCATCTCGGCACCGACGAACCGGTCCGCCTTCACATCGGTCGCCGTCGCCTCAAGGCTTTCGACGATGTAGTCCATCTTCAACGAGACCGCCGGGAAGCGGATGTCGCCGACCTCGTACCCTCTGGAATTCTCCATGTATGCCATCGCGAAGGGCGCGCCGGGCATAAGCGCGTCGAGGAAGCACCTGGAGGCGCGGTGAAAATCTTCCCTTTGCTCGGAGATGGAACACGCCACGAAGAACATCGTGCCGATGTCCCACCTGGAGCGGGGTAACTCGAAGACGCTTCCCTGTTCGACCACCACCCGTTCCGCCAGCGCCCGGCGCGGGTTATCCACACCGAGGTAGGCCCGTTCCTGGGTCAGCACCTTCCAGAACGGGTCCCAGGCGGTGCCGTAGGACCGGACCTCGTTCTCCAGCCACGTGACATTGCTGGCGGAATGCTCCCGCAGGGTGATCCGCTCGCACCAGGGCAGCATCGACAGCGCCGGATAGAGGTTACTGCCGGTGCCCACGTCCAGCCCGTTGAGCGGGCGATCGGCGGCGGTCGCCGCGGCCGCGGCGAAGGTCGCGAAGAAATCCCGGACGCCCTCGAGGATTTCCTGGTCGTCGTCACGCAGGACGGCGTAGTTGTGGGCGTGGTACAGGTCGGGATCGAACTCGTCCCACCGCTGCCCGGCGTTGCCCATCGGGTTCTCATTTTCTTCTACGTGCACAGCGGCTCCCACGAATTGCGCGCGTCACTGTTCTGAACCGGGCCACAGTCGGGCCGGACGGCGGCCGAGGGCCAGCAAGAGCGGCCACGAGCAGGCGTACACACGCTCCGCGTGGCGGCGGGCCGCCCACAGCCGACCGCGGACGGCCCGCACCCACGGCCAAACATCGCGGCAGCAGGCGCCGCGGCGGACACAGAGCGGCGGCGGCGAAAGGGCGTGGGAGAACAGTGGTCCGCCTGGCGCTCCCGAACAGACCGGGCTCGGCTACCCGTCCAGGAACGGGTCGGTGCCGTTTCGGTCAGTGCGTGGCAGAGCGCGGCACGTGACGGACCGTGTCCGCGTCGCCCTGCGGATTCCGGTCCAGGTTGAGTTCGAACAGAAGGCGCGGCTCGTCCGCTCCGTAATAGCTGTCGACGTCCGCAGTCTGCTCGAAGCCCAGTGAGCGGTAGAGGTGTATCGCGACCGGGTTGTCGCGTGCCACAGCGAGGCGCACCCGCTGCACACCACGAAGGTAGAGACTTTCGAGTGTTTCCAGCGCCAGCAGGCGGCCGACACCCTGGCAGCGGCGGGAGCCGTCCACCCCAAGGGCCAGGAAGTGGGCGAGATCCGTTTCGGCATCGGACCCGGAACGCACGGCTATCGAGTACCCGAGCAGCTCGCCCGCCTCGTCTGCGACGAGGATCTCCTGCTGGTGGACGTCGAAGAGCTGGCGAAGGACGAACTCGGGGTACGCGAGCCGGCCAAAGATCTGCCGGTCGATCCGGCTGAGCGCGGAGAGGTCCGCCTCGACGACCGTCCTCACCTTGACCGTGTTCACGGCTCGCCCCTCCTGGATTTTCCCGGCCTGTCGACATGCCGGCCCGCGGGAGACAAGAGCGCGAACCCGTCGACCTGAGACGGCCCATGGACCATCCAGTACTCCCGCTACCCCCGCGGCCTTCCGGCATTCGGTGCGCCACGCCTCGGCGGAGGGCCGCGCTTGGAAGACTACCGCGCAGGTCGGAGGCGTCCTCGGCGGGCACGAAGGCGCCTGGCGCTGACCCAACCGGATACGACGGCATACAACGATGATGCCTCACTGGATGCGCACAATCCGTAAAACAGATGACTTCCAGCCGACATATAGTCACCGCCAAATGGCGGGATTAGCTGCTTTAAAGCAACGGGGCGAACTTTTGACAAGAATTGGAGGCCGCGGGCGGCCAAGGGCGGGCCCGGGGACGGCTGAGAGCGGCCGGGGGAGGGGCCGAGAGGGAGGCGGCCGGGTTGACCGCGGTGAGGCCGTCGATCGACGTCGCCGGTCGAGCCGGCCCCAGGCCCGCGGCGGCCACCCCGGGCCGGTGCTCCGCCAGCGAAGCTGTGAAGGGCGTCACCTGGTCAGACCATGATGAAACGGGCACTGGTTCGGGAAACGCACCCGATTCGAAGGAGCTTTGCCCGTGGCGGACCGGCCTGCGCTCGACCCGTTCTCCAGCATGGACACCATGGATGGCACGGATTCCGATCTCGCGGTACTCGTGATCATGGCTGGGGCGGCCGTCATCGGCTACCTGGCGTCCCTGCTCGTACACCGGATCCTGCGGCGGATCGGTCGGCACTCGCGGATTGTGGAGGATCTCGCCGAACGGGGGCGCCGGCCCGCCCGGCTCACGCTCGTCGTTCTGGGGCTGCTCATCGCGGCGAACGCGACGGTGGAGCAGTCGTGGACGCCGGCCACCATCCGCGTGCTCGGCCTCGCGCAGATCGCCGCGCTCGCGTGGGTGGTGGGCGTGCTGGCGTTCGTCGTGGAGGACCTGGCGCTGTCGCGCTACCGGATGGACGTCGCCGACAACCGGCACGCGCGGCGGATCCGTACCCAGGTGATCCTGCTGCGCCGGATCACCGTCGTCGTGATCACTGTGATCGCGGTCGCCTCGATGCTGATGACCTTCCCGAGCGTGCGGGTCGCCGGCGCGAGCATCGTGGCGTCGGCGGGCGTGGTCGGCATCATCGCCGGGCTCGCGGCGCAGACGTCGCTGGCGAACGTCTTCGCCGGGCTGCAGCTCGCCTTCACCGACGCCATCCGGGTCGACGACGTGGTGGTCGTCGAGGACGAGTGGGGCCGGATCGAGGAGATCACCCTCACCTACGTGGTCGTGCACATCTGGGACGACCGGAGGCTGATCCTGCCGTCGACCTACTTCACCACCAACCCGTTCCAGAACTGGACCCGCCGGGAGTCCGCGGTGCTCGGCGCGGTGGAGTTCGACCTGGACTGGTCGGTGCCCGTCGCCGACATGCGGACCGAGATGCACCGGATCGTCGAGAGCACCGACCTCTGGGACGGGCGGGTCAGCGTCCTGCAGGTCACCGACGCGGTCGGGGACCACGTACGGATCCGGGTGCTGGTGAGCGGGAACGACGGGCCGACGGTCTTCGACCTGCGCTGCCATGTACGCGAGGCGCTGGTCGACTGGTTGCGGCACAACCACGCGGCGGCGCTGCCGCGTACCCGGATCGAGATCGACGCCACGGCGGCCGGCGCCCGCGCCGGAGTCCAGGGCGGCGCGCGTTCCAACGGGCACCGCGTCGAACTGGGCAAGGCCGGCCTGGGCCAGGCCAGGGCCGGCGAGGCCGAGCGGGGCAGGGCCGAGCCGGGCACGACGGCCGCCCAGCCGGAGGATCTCTCCGATGCCCGGCTCTTCGCCGGCAGTGCCGAGGCCGAGGAGCGTTCCCGTGCGTTCAGCGAGACCGGCGAGCACTCCCCGGCCGACAGCTCCGGCCTGGTTGACGGCCCCGGCCCGACCGACGCCCCCGGCCCGACCGACGGCTCCAGCCCGACCGACGGCTCCGGTCTGACCGCTCCCAACCCCCGCGAGGCGGACGGCAGCCACGCGCCTGACCGCCCCTCGTCGAGGTGAGCCGCCGGTAGGCGGACACCGAAAGGGCCGCTGCCCCGAGATCTCGGGGCAGCGGCCCTTTTCCGTCGTCAGGCGCCAAACCGCTGTCAGTCGCCGGCTCGCCGTTACTTACCGGCGGGCGTACCGACGGCTGTGCGAGGTGCGGGAGAGGCCACGGCCGTTGAAGGCCCTCCACAGCGCCAGAACGATGATCGCGCCGATGATGGAACCGATGATGCCGGACGACTGGAGCGCGCCTTCACCAATGTCCTTGTTGAACAGGACGTAGCCGAGGAAACCCCCGACGAAAGACCCGACGATGCCTACGGCGATCGTGCCGAGAATTCCGATCGGATCCGGGCCGGGGAGAACCAGACGCGCGACCGCGCCGGCGATCAGACCGAGCAGGACCATGACGACGAGGAAAGTCAGCATCAGTGGTTTCTCCTTTACCGAGGTTGTTGGCAGCTTTTTGCCCCGCACCGGAACTCGCAAACACTTTGTCCGGCGAGAACCGGATCCACCGCTTTGCGGATGCTTTCAGCGCCCACGCCGCCGGACCGGCTCGGCACGAAGCCGCCTCAGCTGCCGGACTTCGCCGCCTTCGTGGCCCGGCGGCGGCGCACCGACCGCCGGAGCAGGAGCAGCACGGCGCCACCGAAGACCGCGCCCCCGGTGGCACCGGGATGCCGGCGGGCCTGCTGGCCGGCCGTCCGTGCCGCCTTCCCGCTGGAGGCCGCCGTACGCTCCGCGGCGGCCGCGACCTGCGGGTGCTGCTCCATCTGCTCCCTCACGGTGCCGACCGCCCGGTCCTTCACCTCGACCGTCTTCTCCGCCGCGGAGGCGAGCGTGGGGTTGTGGCCGACCTTCTCCCGGACCGCGCCCACCGCCTTCTCGGCCGCGTCGCGCGTCTTCTCGGTGGCGGAGGCCACATGCGGCGCGAGCCCGGCGGTCATCTCGTTGAACCTGCGGCGGATGTCGGCACCCTCCGCGTCCTCGGTGACCGCGGCTCCGGCTGCGGGCACGGTATTCGCGGCACCAGGAACGGTGTGCGCGGTATCCGGGGCGGTGTTCGCGGCACCAGGAACGGTGTTCGTGGCACCAGGAACGGCGGCCGGCACGGCGGCCGGCACGGCGGCCGGTTCGGGCGCGGCCACGACCGGCGGTCGGGGGCCTGTCAGATCGGTACGCGGGGGATTCATGCCCTCGTTCATCTTCTGGTTCTCCTCGGCAGAATCGGGGACTCTCGCGTGCCTGAACGGATGGCGACTTCTGGGTTGCCCGCACGCGTCCTGCCGACGAACTACCCATGGATCCGCCGTAGATAACGCGATGTGTCCACGCATCGCCGTCACCACACACCGTTGTCCGCGATGGCCGCCGACGCGGATGTCCTGCGCGCCACCGGTTCCGCCCCGTTGGGAGGCCCCCGAGGCCCCCGCCCACGGGCCGGACGTCCACCGGCCGATGTAGCCCAGTACACACCGGAGGAGGCGAGCGGGGCGCCGGCCGGCATATGCCATGTACGTCTCGTGCTGGACAAAGGGCGGGGGCCGCGGCGCGAGGTCGGCTACCGTTCCCCCACGGCTTCCGCCGCGCGCGTCGCGTCCAGGAGGTGGCTGATGTCGGATACCGCGGGTGTGGGTGCGGACGACGGCCGGCTCGACGGCCTGTACGGCCTGCGTGAGCTCGCCGGGCGACTCGCGGCCGGGTCGATGAGCTCCCGGGAGCTCGTCGCCGCCTGCCTGGAGCGCATCGAGGCGACATCCACGACCCTGAACACCTTCCGGGTGCTACGGGCCGAGGAGGCGCTGGCGGAGGCCGAGGAGGCTGACCGGCGGCTCGACACCGGGGAGCGGCTCCCCCTGCTGGGTGTCCCGGTGGCCATCAAGGACGACACCGACATGGCCGGCCTCCCCACCGCCTTCGGCGCGGCCGGCGACTTCCCGCCGGCCACCGAGGACTGCGAGATGGTCCGGCGGCTGCGGGCCACCGGCGCGATCATCGTCGGCAAGACGAACACGCCCGAGTTCGGGCAGTGGCCGTTCACCGAGGGGGCGGCGTTCGGCGCGACCCGCAACCCGTGGAACCTCGACTACTCCCCCGGTGGGTCGTCCGGCGGCGCGGCGTCGGCCGTCGCGGCCGGGCTGGTCCCCGCCGCGATCGGGTCGGACGGCGCCGGCTCGGTCCGCATCCCCGCGGCCTGGACCCATCTCGTCGGGATCAAGCCGCAGCGCGGGCGCATCTCCAGCGCGCCGGTAACCGAGCAGTTCAACGGGCTGACCACCTTCGGCCCGCTCACCAGGACCGTCGCGGACGGCGCCCTCCTGCTGGACCTGCTCAGCGGAAGCCTCCCGGTGGACCGGGACCGCCCGCCGGTGCCGGCGGAGACCTTCCTGCGCTCGGCCGAGCACCCGCCGCCCCGGCTGCGGATCGGCCTGTCGCTGCGCGTCCCCTACAGCGGGATGTCGGCCGCGCTGGATCCGGCTGTCCGCACCGCCGTGGAGCGCCTCGCCGAGGTGCTGGCCCGGCTCGGGCACGACGTGGTGCCGGTCGAGCCGCCGTACGGCCTGCTCGGCCTGCTGTTCCTGCCCCGCTCGATGGACGGCATCCGGGACTGGTCGCACCGGGTGCCCAACCCCGAGCTCCTCGATCCGCGGACAGTGGCGAACGCGCGCAACGGGCGGGCGCTGCGGCCGGTGCTCGGGCTGACCCGGGCCGCCGAGGCACCGGCCCGGGCGTGGATCGGCCGGGTCTTCCGCACGGTGGACGTCCTGCTCGCGCCGACCACCGCGGTGCCGCCGCCGCGGGTCGGCGAACTGAACCGGGAGACGAACTGGGAGACCGATCAGGCGATCGTCGCGGCCTGCCCGTACACCTGGCCGTGGAACGTCCTCGGCTGGCCGGCGGTCAACGTCCCGGCCGGGCTGACGCCTGCCGGGCTGCCGGTCGGCGCCCAGCTCATGGGCCCGGCGGGCGGCGAGGGGCCGTTGATCTCCCTGGCCGCCGAGCTGGAGGACGTCGAGCGTTGGTACACGCGCCGGCCGGGCCGCCTGGAGGCTTCGACGCCCGCCTGACCCGGAGGCGTCTGAGCTGGAGGCGCCTGCGGCCGGAGGCTGGCGGCCGATCCGGATCGTCACCGCCGGATGCACACAGCGGGACACCGGCACGTGAAGCACCTTGTAGCTCACTCGAGGTGACCTCCGGAGGTGCCATCGGGGGTACAAAATTGGAGGTCGCCCGCGAACGGGCCTCTGCGCCCTGGACAATGGCGCATGCTCAGCAACGTGGTACCCCGGATCGGGGACTTCGTGGGTCAGTGGGGGGCTGGTCTGCTGGTTCTCGGTGCCGCGGTCGCGGTAGGCGCCGTCACCGACCTGTCGACCGCGGGCTACTTCGGGCTCGGTGCCCTGGTGACCGCGGTGACCTGTCCTCCGGCGGCGACGCTGGGTGTCGGGCTCGCCGCCGAGGTGATGGCCGTCGCCTCGGGGTGGTGGGACCACCGGTTCGGCAACGGTCAGCACATCGCGGCCTGCATCCTGGTCGCGGCCCAGGTCGCGGTGGCCGTCTACGTGTCGGTGAGCCGTAACCGGCGCAGCTCGGAGCTCCAGCAGGTCCGGGCGGTGGCGGAGGTCGCCCAGCGGGCTCTGCTGCCCGAGGTGCCCATCGCGCTGCACGGGGCCGGGTTCGCGGCCCGCTACCTCTCCGCCGCCAAGGAGGCCTCGGTCGGCGGCGATCTCTACGAGGTGGTCGCGACGCCGCACACGATCCGCATGATCATCGGTGACGTGCGCGGCAAGGGGCTGCCCGCGGTGCGGCTGGCGACGGTGGTCCTGGGCGCCTTCCGCGAGGCGGCGGTGACCTGGCTGGACCAGGGGCAGGTCGCGGCCGCCTGCGCCCGCTCGGTCGGCCGCGAGGCCGAGCCGGAGGACTTCGTGACGGCGCTGCTGGTCGACATCTACCCTGACGGCCGGCTCAGCCTGTGCTCGGCGGGCCACCATCCGCCGCTGCTGGTTGGGGCGACCGCCACCACCACGCTGACCTGCCCGTCCTCACCCCCGCTGGGCCTCGGCGACCGCTTCGCGACCGCGACGGCGGACTGGGCGGTCGGCGACCGCCTGCTGCTGTTCACCGACGGGCTGATCGAGGCCCGGGACGGCGAGCGGGCCTTCTTCCCCCTGGAGCGGCACGTCGACCTGCTGCGCGACGTCCCGCCCGATGCCGCGCTCGACCGGCTCACCAGCGCCCTCACCAGGCACGTGGGTGGGAACCTGCACGACGATCTGGCCCTGCTGCTCGTCGAGCGGCGCCCGACGGGCGCGGCGCTGGCCGCCACGGCCCAGGCGCCCACGGCCCAGGCGCCGTTGTCCGCCGGGGCGCTCCCGGCCACTCCCGCGAACGCGAGCGCGGCCACGATGTCGGAATAGACGATGCGCGCCGTGGGACGCGCGAGGCGGGTCAGCGGCCGGCGGAGGCTCGGCGGCGGCCGTCCCGGCGGTAGGAGAACGGACCGGGAAGGTCGACGCTGGAGAGCCCGCCGCGGCGGTTCTTCGACCACACCCGCCAGGAGACGCGGCCGAGCTTCAGGGTCACCGAGGAGACCCCGTTCTCGCTGACGTTCACGTGGAAGGGGCCGTAGCGCGGCCGGCGCGTGTAACGCAGTCCCATGACTACCTCCAGGGAAGATGTGGGGCACGGGGGTCCTTTCCGGCTTTGCCCCCCGCTACACCCACGAACACCGATCTTGCCGTCCATGACCCGCCTACCCAGTCGCCCTATGTGACTTAGGTCACCTATCGCGATCCACATGTTCTGTCGGGCCGGACCTGGACAGGGCCCAGGGGATGCACGCTGTCGACGTGGGATCGCCCGACGGAGCCGGTAACGGCCATCCGCGGCCGGCTACCGACTGTGCCGACCTTCCTGCGTCGGCAGTCGGCCCCGTGCCGGAGTGGCTGGATCTGCAGATCCGCGACCGTGCGCTGCAGGCCACCGGGGCGTGCTTCACGATCACCGACCCGCGGCAACCCGACAACCCGCTGATCTGGGCGAACCCGGCGTTCGAGCGGGTGACCGGCTACAGCCTGGCCGAGGTGGTCGGGCGCAACTGCCGGTTCCTGCAGAACGGCGACGACGACCAGCCGGCGCTGGCGGAGCTGCGCGCCGGGCTGGCCGCGGGCAGGCACGTGGTGGTCGTGCTGCGCAACTACCGGCGGGACGGCACGCCGTTCTGGAACGAGCTCGCCATCAGCCCCGTGTTCGACCCGCTGGGGGAGATCACCCACTTCGTGGGCGTGCAGACCGACGTCACCGAACGGGTCGAGGCCCAGCTCGAGCGGGACAGGCTGTTCGAGCGCGAACGGGCCGCCCGCGGCGACGCCGAGCGCGCCACCGCCCAGCTGCAGCTGCTCGCCGACGTCAGCGAGCTGCTCTCGGGCACCCTCGACGTGGGTGAGGCGCTCGACCGGCTCACCAAGGCCGTGGTGCCCACCGCCGCGGACTGGTGCTCCGTGCACGTCCTCCCGCCCCGCTCCGCGCCGACGAGGACGGATTCCGAGGCCATGGGGCCGCGCCGGGTCATCACGCATCACCGCGACCCCCGGCTGCGCACGATCGCCGAGCGCAGCCAGCTGCTGCAGGCCGAGCTGCCGACCGCGGCGAGCGCCGTGGTCCAGGTGCTGCGCACCGGACGTCCCGTGCTGCGGGAACGCATCGACCCCGAGGGCCTGCGGGCGGCCCTGCGCCCCGAAGGCCGCGCCGACGAGCTGGTGGGCCTGCTGGAGGAACTGGGCCTGGCGACGGCCGTCGCCACCCCGCTGCTCGCCCGCGGCCGGGTGCTCGGCGCGCTGGTGATGGCCCGCTCGTCGGGCTCCTACACCGCGGACGACCTGCGCCTCGCCGAGGATCTCGGCCGGCGGGCGGGCACCGCGATCGACAACGCCCGGCTGTACCGCGCCGAGCACACGGTGTCGGAGTCACTGCAGCGCTCCCTGCTGCCGACGATCCCCGAGCTGCCCGGCCTCGCGTTCGCGGCCCGCTACCTGCCCACCGCGGCGACGGCGACCGTGGGCGGCGACTGGTTCGACGTGCTCGCGCTGCCCGACGGGGCGGCCGGGGTCGCGATCGGCGACGTGATGGGCCACGACATCGCGGCCGCGGCGGCGATGGGCCAGCTCAGCAGCGTGCTGCGGTCGTACGCGTGGGAGGGCCACCGGCCGGCGATCGTGCTCGACCGGCTGGACCGGCTGGTACAGGGCCTGGAGATGGCGCAGCTCGCGACCTGCCTGTACGCCTGGATCCAGGTCAACGACGCCGGCTTCGCGCAGGGGGCCGCCGCTCCCGCCTTCATGCGGTGGGCGAACGCCGGCCACCTACCGCCGCTCCTGCTCACTCCGGACGGGCGGGCCCGCCTGCTGGGTTCCACCGGCGCGCCGCCCACTGGCACCCCGGCCGCCGGGCTGTCGAGCGCGGAAGCCGGAGTACTGATCGGGGCGGGCGGCGCGGAGTCCTCGCCGCGCCCGGAGCTGCGCATCCTCCTGCCGGCCGGCTCCCACCTGGTCCTCTACACCGACGGGTTGGTCGAGTCCCGGGATCTCGACCTGGACGACGGCCTCGAGCGGCTGCGGCTCACCGCGGAGAAGCACGCCCCCGAGGACGGGCCCGAGGCCCTGGTGGATCTGATCGTCGACCAGATGCTCACCGGCCGGCGCCAGGACGACGACGTCGCGATCCTCGGCCTGCGGGTGCTCGCCGGGCCCGACTGAGGCCTGCCGGGCCGTGCCGGGCGCCCGTACGGACGTCGGCACCTGACGACGTGTCCGGGTCCGTTATCGTGATAAGCCGGTCGATGGATCTTGCTGTCCGGTCGGCTGGCCGGGGGCAGCGCTCGCGGGGGGCGGCGTGGGTACTGACGATTGCGCTGGCACGTGTTCCGGCGGCCCGGTGACCAGCGCGTGACCCGCCGGACCGGGAGCGAGGGGGGACGCGACCGGCGCGGCGCGGCGGGCGGGGACGTCGGCCCGAACGAGGCCGGGCTCGGCGTCAGAATGTCGCGGACCCTCGGGCTCCTGCGCCTGGTCGCGGTCCTGTTCGGCATCGCGGTACTCCTCGCCGACGCGGGATGGTACGGATCTCCGGCCCGGCTCGCCCTGCCGGCCGTCGCCGCCTGCTGGGGCGTGGTCTTCGGCGTGGTCTGCCTGACCCGTGGCCTGGGTCGGGACCTCGCCGCCGGCGAGCTCCTGATGGGCCTGGTCGTGGCGGGCTGCGCGCCCTGGGCCGTGCCGCCGGGCGAGCTCGCCACCGGCCCCAACTGGGTGCTGCTGCGGCTCATCGGGACGGGCCTGACCATCGTGTGGTGCTTCCCGCCGGCGGTCTGGCTGCCGGCCGTGCTGGCGTTCGTCACCCTGTACACGGCCGTCGTCCACGAGATCGCCGCGCCGTCCGCTTTGGAGGCGGCGCTGCCGGCCGGCGCGGTCATCGCCGTCCCCCTCGCGTTCGCCGCGGTCGTCGGGCGGATGCGCCGCGGGGCCCGGCGCTGCGACGAGTGGCTCGCGCTGGCCCACACGCGGCGCCGCGGGCGCGGCATCGTGGCGGCACGGCGGCAGGACGTGGCCGAGTCGGACCGGCTCGTGCACGACACCGTCCTGAACACGCTCACCGGTATCGCCTGGGGAGCACGTGACGCGGGCGGGAAGAGCGTCCACGCCCGGTGCCGGCAGAGCGTGGCGATCTGTGAGGACCTCCTCGCCGGCGGGCGGGACTGGGAGGGCGGCCTGATGGTCGCCCTCGGCCGGGCTCTGGACCAGGCTCGTGCCACCGGGCTGGGCGTGGAGTTCTCCTTCACCGGCTCCACGGACACGCCGGCCGAGGTCGCCGCCGCCGTGGCCATGGCCGTCAGCGAGGCGCTGTCTAACGTGCGCCGCCATTCCGGCCTGCCCCGGGCACGGGTGGACGCGCGCACCGACCCCACCGGAGTCCTGGT
This sequence comes from Parafrankia sp. BMG5.11, assembly GCF_004337455.1. Lineage (NCBI taxonomy): Bacteria > Bacillati > Actinomycetota > Actinomycetes > Frankiales > Frankiaceae > Parafrankia > Parafrankia sp. BMG5.11. The sequence continues at coordinate 45,987 of NZ_SJXI01000082.1, forward strand.
CACCGTGACCGACCACGGCGTGGGCTTCACCCCCGGCCGGTACCGCGCCGACCAGCTGGGCGTGCGCCGGTCGATCATCGACCCGATGGGCGACGTCGGCGGGTCCGCGACCGTGCGGTCGACGCCGGGGGGCCCGACAATCGTGACCTTGCAGTGGTCCCGTCGCTCGCCCGACGCGCCGGCGGTCGAGGTCGCCGAGCTCGAGGAGCGGCTGGCCCGCGACACGGCCGGGGCCGCCGGGCGGGGCGCCGTCGTCTGGCAGCTCGCGCTCGGGATCGTGCTCGTGATGCGGCTCTCCTACTACCAGCACCCGGGCCTCGTCGCCCTGGCCTGGGCCGCGTCCGGGGCGGCGCTGGTATGGGCGGGCCGGGCCAGCCGCCGCGGCCCGCTGCGCGGGCCGGCGGTGGCCGGGCTGACCGGGCTGTTCCTCGTCACCCAGATCGCCGCCGGGGCCCTCGGCCAGGAGGGCTCGCGGGTACCGCTCAACTGGGTGCTGGTCAGCGGGCTGGGGGTGTGCGCCTTCCTGACCGCGGCCTGCCCCGTCCGGCAGTGGCTGCCCGCCTCGGCGGCGATCGCCGCGTGCGCGGGCGGCATCGTCGCCACCAGGTACAGCGGCGGGCCCGGGATCGTTGGTTACCTCAGCGTGATGTTCTACACGCAGGCAGTCGTCCAGTCGGTTGTCGGCGCGCTCGGCCCCATGCGGCGCGGGACGGCGGCGGCCGCCGCCGAGATCGCCCGCGCCGACGCCGAGCTCGCCGCCGACCTGGTCGCCTCCGCCAAGATCACCCAGGATCGCCGGGCCCGGCTCGACCGGCTCCGTGCCGACACGCTGCCGCTGCTGGCCGCCATCGGCGACGGCCGGCTCGACCCCGCGGCCGACGAGGTGCGCGCGCGCTGCGCGTCCAGCGCGGCGGAGCTGCGCCGCGCGATGACCAGCCCCGTCGCCGGTTCGGACCTGCTCGAGGGCCTGGAGCCGGCGCTGCGCGCCGCCGAGCGACGTGGGGTGGCGGTACGGATGCAGGTCGCCGGCACCTTCGACGCCGTTCCCGGGACGGCCCGCGACGAGGTGGTCGCCGCGCTCTCGGCGGTGCTGGCCACGGTCACCCCCGCGGCCACCGCGGTCACGGTCACCCTGACCGGCACGGACGACACCGGCGAGGCGTTCGTCACCGCCGACGACCCGGCGGTGGCCGAGGCGGGCCCGCCCGTCACCCCGGCGCCGTCCGCCTGGACGCAGGTCATCGACGACAGCGGCGACGGCCAGCTCTGCGTCGAGATCCGCTGGTGCCCGCCGCAGCGGGTCGGCGGCGCCTGAGCGCGAGGCCTCTGCCGACGCGCGGCACCGGTCGTGTTCCAGCACCCAACTTCGATTACGCATCGCACTCGGAAAGTCACCTGGCGTGATTCCCGATCTCGTCGCAGACTCTGGTCGACGACGGACGCGGCCGAGGGAGGGACGTCCATGGCCCTACACGGCCGGGCGAGAGGCAGGCGCGGCGACCAGGCCGTGGAGGTGCGGCCGCACCTGGTCATCCCGGACGAGGACGGGCCCGTCCCCCGGTACCGCATGCCGCGCTCCTCGCTGTCCGCCGAGACCGCATACCAGATCGTGCGCGACGAGCTGATGCTGGACGGCAACGCCCGACTGAACCTGGCCACGTTCGTGACCACCTGGATGGACGAGCACGCCGACCGGCTGATGGCCGAGTGCGCGGCGAAAAACATGATCGACAAGGACGAGTACCCGCAGACGGCCGAGCTCGAGGCCCGGTGCGTCAACATGCTCGCCGACCTGTGGCACGCCCCCGACGCCACCGACGCCGTCGGCTGCTCGACGACCGGGTCCTCCGAGGCGTGCATGCTCGCCGGGCTGGCGATGCTACGCCGGTGGCGCTCGACCAGGGAGCCCCACGGCAGGGAACAGGGCGGCGGGCAACGCGGCACCGGTGCGCGGCCGAACATCGTCATGGGTGCCAACGTGCAGGTGTGCTGGGAGAAGTTCGCCCGTTACTGGGACGTCGAGCCCCGGCTGATGCCACTCGCGCCCGGGCGGACCCACCTCACCGCCCCGGAGGCCGTCGCCCGCTGCGACGAGAACACGATCGGGGTCGTGGCCGTCCTCGGCTCGACGTTCGACGGGACGTACGAGCCGGTGGCCGAGATCGTCGCCGCGTTGGACCAGCTGGCGGCCTCGGGCGGCCCGGACGTCCCGGTGCACGTCGACGGGGCTTCCGGCGGGTTCATCGCCCCGTTCTGCGACCCCGACCTGGTCTGGGATTTCCGGCTCGAGCGCGTGGTCTCCATCAACGCCTCCGGACACAAGTACGGGCTGGTCTATCCCGGGGTCGGCTGGGCGCTCTGGCGCGACGCCCGGCACCTTCCGGCCGAGCTCGTCTTCGACGTGGACTATCTCGGCGGCTCGATGCCCACCTTCGCGTTGAACTTCTCCCGGCCGGGAGCACAGGTCGTCGCGCAGTACTACTCTCTGCTACGACTCGGCCGGGCCGGTTACCGGCATACCGCCCGCACGTGCCGTGACAATGCGCGTTGGCTGGCGGATGAAATCGCGAAGCTCGGCCCGTTCGAGCTGATCTCGGACGGTTCGGGGATCCCGGCCTTCGCGTTCACGACGAGGGATGCGGCCGAGTTCAGCGTCTTCGAGGTCTCCGAGGCGCTGCGTGCCCGTGGCTGGCTGGTGCCCGCATACCGATTCCCGCCTGATCTGGCCGAGCTGGCGGTACTGCGGATCGTCGTGCGGGCCGAGTTCAGCCGGGATCTGGCGCATCTGCTGGTCGAGGACCTGCACCGGGTGGTCGGACGACTCTCCGGCCCCCGGTGGCGGACCGCGGCCGGGGGCGCCGATCTCGCGTCGTTCCACCACTGATCCATCCGTCGACCGATCCACCCGTCAGCCGAGTCTTCCCAAACAGAACCCCTGCGAAACCGACACGACCCGCATCTACCCGCCGGGCGAAAAACACGAGGGCACGCACGAGCCAACACCGGTCGCGCCGCCAGGCGACGCGACCGGCCGCCACCCCCGACCCACCGCGGGCGGGCCGACCCGGGCCTACCGGCCCACACCGAGCCGCATCGGCCCACAGCCGGCCACGGCGGCCGGGGCACAGCACCGGTCGCGACGACCTTGACCCGACTCGTTCGATTCCGGCAGAACTGTCGTAATCAGGACGCCGACACAACGTTCCGGCGCTCGAGAAAGGGCCGCTAGAATGGCCGATGGAATCGACTCGGAAAGACTGGAGAAATCTAGACCGAGCACAGGTGCCCACATCCGGCCTGCACCGGCCCGGCCGGGCACACCGGCCACCCGGCCCGGGCACTTCCGGGCCACCGCCGGGCCACCGCCGGGCGGGCCGCCCGGAGTCGTTCGCGTCACACATCCGACGCGCGGGAACCAGCAACGCAGGTGTTGCGACGGACACACCTTTCGGCAGGTTGTATTCATGCAAACACTTAGCGTGACGCGGCGAACCTCACCATGACGACAGCGACAGAACTAGGCATTGTTGGAGTTAAGCGAAATCGAGAAAGGTGATGCAATGCATTCTGTGACCTCCCCCACGAACGTCGCCCCGGCCAAGACCCGGTTAACCGGTGATGTCCCGCGCCAGCCCCAGCGCCGGCACCGGGACAAGGTGACCCGAGCCGACCGCACCGTCATCGCGGTCCGCGAGGCCCTGGCCCGGGCGGACCGGCCGGTGCGCGCCCGGGTCCTCGCCCTCGACCTGGGCCTGCCCCCCGCCGAGGTGACCGCCGGCCTGCGCCGCCTCCAGGATGTCGGCGCCGCGCTCTCCCACGCCCGCCGCTGGGTGGCCGTGGACGCCACCACCGCCACCGCCGCGCCGGAACCCGCTCCGGCCGATCACGAACATCCCGCCCGCGAGCTGCCGTGACGGCCGCCGCCGGAAAGCATTCCTGTATCCGCCACCCCGCGTCGGTGACGCCCCGGGTACGCGGCATGCTCTCCTGAGAGCGGATCACCGAAGCGGGTCCGCGCCACGCTCGTCGCGACCGGTCACACGACGATCCGGCGAGACTTCCGGTCAGGTCAGCAGCTCCTCCGCCCGCTGAGACGCGGGAAGCAGGACCTGATCCTGATTGGCGAGGATTGCGACGACGTATCCCCTGTCCGGATAGATGGCCAGGTCAGCCTCATAGCCCGGGGTCCCGCCGTTGTGGCCCACCACCCGGGTTCCGTTGATCCGCCTGTCCAGGAAGCCGTAGCCGTACCACGGCGGCTCGACCGGTCCGGTCCGGACTGGACCCCCTCCCGGAGCCGGAGCCGCGCCGGGACCGGAGCCGCCCGTGCCCGCATCGCCGAGGGCCGGAGCCGGCTGGGTCACCTGGACCTTCCCGGCGAGCACGATGTCGGTGAGCTCGCGGCTGAGCAGTCGGTGGCGCAGGAGAGCGTCGGCGAAGCCGACCAGGTCGGCGGCGGTCGACACCGCGCCGCCCGCGAGGCTGGCACCCTGCACCCGGTCTCCGAGATCACGCGCCTCGGTACCCGGCGGCGGCAGCTCCGCCGCCCGGAGCCGGGCCCAGAGCCAGCGGCCGCCCGTCCGGCCCGACCAGGGCGTACGGATGAGCCATCCCGCCGACATCGACGGGACGGCGTGACCGCACGACGGTGTCGCGCATGCCGGCCGGCGTGAAGACGTGCTCCCGGGTGTGGTCGGCGTACGCCTGCCCGGCGACGCGCTCGACGATCGCGCCGAGTACGACGAACCCGGCGTTGCTGTAGCTGTAGCCCGAACCCGGCACGAAACGCGGCGGCTCGCGACGGATCCGCGCCAGCAGGGCGTCGATGGTGTGGTTCTCCGTGGTGATCTCCGTGCCGTCGCCCTCGCCGTCGAAGATGTCGCCCAGGCCGGACGTGTGCGTCAGCAGGTGATGGAGCCGGACCGCCGAGGCGGTCTCGGGCGGGAACCCGTCCAGGAACTTCCCGACGGGGTCGTCGAACGACAGCATGCGCCGCCCCGCGAGCTGAGCCACGGCCACGCCGGTGAACATTTTGTTCAGCGAACCGATACAGAAGAGCGTCCGCGGAGTGTCGGCCTCTCCGGCCGCCCGGTCGGCCATGCCGTAGGCCGCCGCCAGCGTCGAGGACAGGGTCGACGGCCTCGGGCTCGGCGCGGACGACTACCTCGGAAAGCCGTTCGCGTTCTCCGAGCTGGTGGCGAGGCTGCTGGCTCTCGTCCGCCGCAGCGCCCCGGCCCACCCACCGGTGCTCCGTGTGGCCGGCGTCGTCCTCGATCCGGCGCGGCGTACCGCGGAACGCGCCGGACGGATGCTGCGCCTGACCCCGACCGAGCTCCTCACCCAGGCGGCGGTCGCGCTCGCCGTCGTCACCGTGCTCGCCGCCATACTGAGCTGGCTCGTCGCCGGACGGGTGCTACGGCCGATCAGGCTGATCTCAGCCACCGCCGTGCACGAGCTACGGCCCCCGCTCACGACAATGCGCATCGCCCCCGACGTGACGCTGGACGGCGAGCCGACGCTGCTCGAACCGTTCGTCCGCGGCGACGGTTCGCGCACCCTCGGCGACGGCGGGCTCGGGCTGGGCCTCTCCATCGTCGCCGCGGTAGCCGCCGCCCACGGCGGCACGATCGCCGTCACCCCTCGCCCTGCCGGGGGGCTGGACGTCACCGCCCGGCTGCCTCGGGGCCGCGACTCGCCCGGCCCCGAGGCAGCCGTGAGCGGGCCGGCGGTGCTGCCGTCCCGGGACGCTGCCGGCTACGAGGCCGGCGCCACCGAGATCGACTTGACGTCGAGGTAGCCCTCGATGCCCTCGCGACCCAGCTCACGGCCGATCCCGCTGGCCTTGACCCCACCGAACGGCGCGTTCGGGTCCATGCTGTACGCCTGGTTGACGCCGAAGGTCCCGCTGCGGACCCGGCGCGCGACGGCGAGGCCCCGTTCGACGTCCGAGGTCCACACCGAGCCCGAGAGGCCGTACTCGGTGTCGTCCGCGAGGCGGACGGCGTCGGCGTCGTCGGAGTAGGGCAGCACGGTCAGCACCGGCCCGAAGATCTCCTCCTGCGCGATGCGCATGCCGCTCTCGACGTCGGCGAAGACGGTCGGGCGGACGTACCAGCCCTGGTCGACCCCGGCCGGCAGGTCGCTGCCGCCGACGACCAGCCGCGCGCCCTCCTTCTGGCCCTCCTCGATGTACCCGCGCACCCGCTCCTGCTGCCGGCGGGCGACCAGCGGGCCGACCTTCGTCGCCGGGTCGGACGGGTCGCCGACCGGCAGCGCCTCGACCATCGCGGCCAGGGCGTCGACGAACTCGCCGTACCGCGCGCGCGGGACGAGGATTCTCGTCTGGGCGACGCAGGCCTGCCCGCTGTTCATCAGGCCGGCGATCTCCACGCCCGCGGCCACGGCGGCGGGGTCGGCGTCGTCGAGCACGACCGCGGCGGACTTGCCGCCGAGCTCGAGGCTGACCCGCTTGAGGTTCGACCCGCAGGACGCGGCCACCAGGCGACCGGCCGCGGTGGACCCGGTGAAGGACACCTTGTCCACACCCGGGTGCGCCACGAGGTACTCGCCGATCTCCCGGTCACCGGGCAGCACGCTGACGACGCCCTGCGGCAGCCCGGCCTCGGCGAGGCTCTCGGCCAGCGCGTAGGCGTCGAGAGGCGTCTCCGGCGACGGCTTCAGGACGACCGAGCACCCGGCGAGCAGAGCCGGCACCAGCTTCCCGATGGTCAGGAACAGTGGCATGTTCCACGGGACGATGGCGGCGACGACCCCGATCGGCTCCTTGCGCAGCAGAACGTCCTGCCCGTAGAAGCCCTTGCGCGGCTCCTCCCACGCCAGGTTCTCCGCGATGTCGGCGAACGCGCCCATCATCAGCAGCGGCAGCGTCACATGCGACAGCTTGGCGAACGAGATCGGCGCGCCCATCTCGGCGCTGATCAGCTCGGAGAGCTCCTTGCGCCGCGGCTTGAGCAGCGCGCCCAGCCGCCGGATGACCGCGACCCGCTCGGCCGGGTCGAGGCGCGGCCACGGCCCCTCGTCGAACGCGGTACGGGCAGCGGCCACCGCCCGGTCCACATCCTCGGTGCCGGGCGCGGCGACGCGAGCGATGACCTGCTCGCTGTGCGGCGAGACCACCTCGATCGTGCGCGTGCCGCTGGGCGCGACCCATTCGCCCCCGATGAACAGACGATCTTGTTCCTGCATGAGTCCCTCCGGACACGGCCCGCGACGATGTGACGATCAGCTGTGGTCTGACAGATTCAGGCATGGTGACGAACCCCGGGCCGGCGGGCCGGAATTCCCGCACGACGGAGCACCGCGCCGCCCGGCGCACCGCGCCGCCCGGCGCACCACGGCACCCGGCGCACCACGGCACCCGGGTGGCCGGGGCAGCCGACGCACCTCGCCGGCCGGCGAGCGGTTGGGACGACCGTGCGCGGCCCGCGGCGACTCCCGCGGGCGATCGAACTCACGAGCCGGGGCCGCCGCGGTCGACGGCACAGGTGCGGGCCCGAGCCCCGCGGCCGTCGACAGTTGCGGTCGTCATACGACAACACTAACGTTGGCACCTAAATCGAACAACCGGATCCGCCACGCCCCAGGGGCGGGAATGTGATCCACTCGGCGCATATTTCAGCCGTGCCCGCCCGGCCACGCGAGCATGACTGATCATCATCCCCGGTCCCGCTCGACACCGACCCGAAGATCGAACTCAGCGTAGCGCCAAGAACACCGGCCGCGAATACACCGGGGCGGGAGCCGGCACGCACGAACGCCGGCTTCCCGGTACTTCACCCGCGTCACGGAACCCTTCACCAGGCGCTGCCACCACTGCCCCACGGGCACCCGACCCGAATAGGAGAACTCCGCCCGCCGGCGGCGGGCGTGAAATCCGGCGGCCAGCCGGAACAGCGACCTTTCCACGTCGAGTTCGGCAACACAGTCCAGAAAAACACCAGACGCCACCGGCGCGGAGTTCACGCGGTGACTCCAGGCCTTTCCCCGGAATATCTCAGACCGTTCCTCCGGCCGGACCGGCCGGCCCTGGGCCGGTTGCCGGGAAGACACCGACGGCGGCTGCGGGGCGATTGGCGGCACTCCGTGTACAGCGCACGGCTGACATCGAATTCACGGACATAGGAGGCAGTTATGCCCGGCAAAGCGGAAGAACCGAACGTCACCCGGCCGCGCGCCCGCCGCTCGGAACTGGCGACCCCGGCCAGCAGTGAGCGGATGTGTGAGAAGGCCGCCGGTTCCGGAGCGGACCTCGTCTTCCTCGACCTGGAGGACGCGTGCGCGCCGTCAGCCAAGGAGGCCGCCCGCGGCATCGCCGTCGCCGCGCTCACCGACCTGGACTGGGGACACACCGTCCGCGCCGTCCGGGTGAACGGCCTGGACACACCCTGGTGCCACGACGACATCATCGAGGTCGTCACCGGGGCGGGTGCGTCGCTCGACGTGCTCATCGTTCCCAAGGCCCGCTCGGCGCGTGACGTCTGGTGGGTCGACGTGTTGCTGACCCAGCTCGAGACGAAGCTCGGACTGACCCGGCGGATCGGGCTGGAAGTACTGATCGAGGAGGCGGAGGGCCTGTCCAACGCCGCCGAGATCGCCCGGTCCAGCAGCCGGCTGGAGGCGATAATCTTCGGCGCCGGCGACCTCTCGGCGTCGCTGCGCGCCCGGGTGGACGGCAACTTCGACCCCGTCGGGGAGTACCCGGGCGACTTCTGGCACTTCGCGCGTGTCCAGGTGCTGTCGGCGGCGCGCGGGGCGGGCATCGACGCGATCGACGCGCCGTACCCCGCCTACAAGGACGTCGACGGGTACCGCCGGTCGGCCACCCACGCGAGCCTGCTCGGCTTCGACGGGAAGTGGGCCATCCACCCGGCTCAGGTGCCCATCGCCAACGAGGTGTTCGCGCCGACCGAGCAGGAGGTGGCCGAGGCGCACGAGGCGATGAAGATCTACCGCGAGTCCGAGGCGGAGGGGGTCGGCGCGATCGGCCGCGACGGCCGGCTCGTCGACGCCGCCCACATGCGTCTCGCCGAGAACGTCCTGCACAAGGCCGCCCTCGCCGGCGGAACCGCCCCGGCGAACTGAGCCGCCCCGCCCAGCTGAGCCGCCTCTGGCGGCGGGCTACCTCACCGACGGTCGGCGCCGCCCTCACCCACGGTCGGCGCCGCCCTCACCCACGGTCGGCGCCGCCCTCACCGGTGGGTGGGGCGGCTGCCCCGTCCGCACGGAAACGTGCATGCCGAAAACCGCGCGGGGGTTTTACCGGAGTTACCCCGCGCGGTTGACCGGACATCACCGGCCTCTTCCCTCATGCCGCCCGGCTATTCGAGCGGCATCTTTACCTCCGCGACATGATGTGTAGACTGACGGCCATGGGTGAGCGTTTATCAGATTCCATTCCGGCGCGACGCCTCGAGGGGAAGGTCGCGGTGGTCACCGGTGCGGGTTCCGGCATAGGCCGGGCCGCCGCCCTGCTGTTCGCGCGCGAGGGAGCGAGGGTGGTCTGCGCCGACCTCAGCGGCCGGGAGAAGGAAACCTCGACCATCATCGGTGAAGGCGCCGTTCCGGTACATGTCGACGTCACATCATCGGCCGATGTGCAGAATATGATCGACACCGCCGTGCAGGAGTTCGGGCGGCTCGACGTGCTGTTCAACAACGCCGGCGGCGGCGGCCCACGCAAACCGATCACCGAGTTCGACGAGGAGACCTTCGACAAGCTGATCGCGGTCAACCTCAAGGGCGTTTTCCTCGGAATGAAGTACGGAATCGCCGCCATGCTGCGCGGCGACGGCGGTTCAGTCATCAACACCGCCTCGGCCGCCGGTCTCGTCGGCTGGAAGGACCAGGCCATATATTCGGCGGCAAAAGGCGGGGTCGTCCAGATGACCAAGTCCGCGGCGCTGGACTTCGCCGAGTCCGGCGTTCGGGTCAACGCCATCTGCCCGGGCATGACGTGGACGGGTCTGGCGCACGCGGCCGACGACTCCGAGCCCCCCGTCGCCAACCTGCCCCAGCCGATGCGGCGCTGGGGCCGGCCGCAGGAGCTGGCGGCGGCCGCGCTGTTCCTCGCCAGTGACGAGTCCTCGTTCGTCACCGGCACCGCCATCCCGGTGGACGGCGGGTACGTGGCCCGTTGAGTCGCGGGCCGGCGGACGGGTCGCCGCGGCGCCGGTGACGGGTCACCCGTCCCACCGCGACCCCGTCCGCCGGCCCGCGGCCATCTCCTAACGCCCGCTCAGCCGCGCGGCGACGGGAGCGAAGCTTTCGATCTCCGACTGCTGGACGGTGATGTAGTTCATCCCGAACGCCTCGCGGCGTTCCTGGAGGCGCTCGGCGACCTCGTCCGGGGAGCCCACCAGCATGTTCGGATGGTTCGGCAGGCTCACCGGGTCGACCCGCATCGCCGCCGCGACCCGGGCGACGGCCGCGTCGGCCTCCTCGGCGTCCTTGGTGATCCGGGTGAAGAACGGCGAGGTCTCGATGTCGATGCCGGCGAAGCGCTCACCAGCCGCGTCGCGGACGTAGCCCAAGCGGCGCGCCGCCTCCTCGGCGGGCGTCAGGCCGTCCTCGTTCACCGCCGCGAACGGCACGGTGGAGATGCTCACGATGTCGGCCTCCCGCCCGGCGAGGGAGAGGACCCGGCGACGGCCGCCGCCGATCATGATCGGCGGGTGCGGCTGCTGCACCGGGCGCGGCAGGCCGGCGTAACCGGTGACGTTGACGAACTCCCCGTGCTGATTGAGGTCCTGCCCGGACCAGTGGGCCCTGAGCAGCGCGATCACCTCGGTCAGCTTCTTGATCCGCTGGCCCGGCGTCTCGTAGGGGACGCCCATCGCCCGGTACTCGGGCTCGCTCCAGCCCGCGCCGATCCCTAATTCGAGGCGGCCGTCGGAGAGCAGGTCGATCGTCGCCGTCTCCTTCGCCAACACGGCGGGCACGTGGTAGTCGACGCAGAAGACCCGGCAGCCCACCCGCAGCGTCTCGGTGACCGCCGCGGCCGTGGCCATCGCCGCGATGGGTGCCAGGTACTGCGGTGGCCACCTTGCTTCCTTCTGCGCCGGCCCGTGCCCCAGGTAGTGATCAGCCAGGAAGAGCGTCGAGTACCCGAGATCCTCGACCCGGCGGGCGAGGTCACGCCACTCGGACCCGGACTTGGCCTTCGTGGCCTGGACAGCGAAGCGGAACGGCCGCAAGGTTGACATCGACGGAGAATAACATGCGCGTCCTACTATAGGACGACCTTAGATATATGGTAACGTCACTTCCGCGAGGGAAGATCGACGTTCTCCCGGCCGCGCCGAAGGGACATGGGGATGGTCAAGCGGACGAGGTTCAAGGAGTACGAGGACCGGTACGCCAACTACCGGTTCCAGTTAGACGAGGACGGCATCCTGCTCATGCAGTGCCACACCAACGGCGGCAGCCTGGTGTGGGACTGGAAGTCCCACGACGACATGGCCGACGCGTTCGCCGACGTCGCGGGCGACCGCGAGATCAAGGTGCTGATCCACACCGGCACCGGCGAGAACTACAACGCCAACTGGGGCAACCTCCCCAACGGCGAGCCCCCGGAGAAGCCCGAGTACCGGCTGATGCCGGGCGACCGCGGGCTACGCAAGCTCGACGAGAAGGCCTGGTACAACCGCAACCTGATCAACAACGTCCTCGACGTCGGCGTCCCCATGATCAGCGCGGTCAACGGCCCCTGCAACATCCACTCCGAGGTCCCGCTGATGGGCGACATCGTGCTGGCCTCCGAGGACGCCTACTTCCAGGACGTGTCGCACTTCCCCCGCGGCCAGGTCCCCGGCGACGGACAGCACGTCATCTGGCCGTTCCTCGTCGGCCACAACCGCGCCCGCTACCTGCTGCTCACCGGGAAGAAGCTCGGCGCCCAGGAGGCGCTCTCGTGGGGCGCCGTCGCCGAGGTGCTTCCGAAGGACCAGCTCCTCGACCGTGCCTGGGAGCTCGCGCGGGAGCTGGTGCGCAAGCCACCGCTCGTGCTGCGCTACACCCGCGACCTGTTCACCCAGAACCTCAAGCGGGCCTTCCTGAACGAGCTCGGCCACGGCCTGGGCCGCGAGACCTACGCCCAGCGGGAGTTCTTCCCGTTCGGCGGCGGCATGGAGCCACTGGACAGACCGTGGGACGCACAGCCCTGGTCGGATTAAGAATCGACCTCGACGTCGAATCGCCGACCACCGGAGGCTGACAGCATGCACGCACTCCAGGGAGTCCGGGTCCTTGACCTGGGCACCTACCTCGCGGGGCCGTTCTGCGCCACAGTGCTCGGCGAGTTCGGGGCCGACATCATCAAGGTCGAACGGCCTGGCACCGGAGACAACCTTCGCCGCTTCGGCACCGACACGGACTGTGGCGACACCCTGGTCTGGCTCAGCGAGAGCCGCAACAAGCGGTCGGTGACCCTCAACCTCGGCGATCCCCGTGGCCTCGAGATCCTCCGGGAGCTCATCGCCACCGCCGACATCGTGATCGAGAACTTCCGCCCCGGCGTCCTCGAACGCTGGGGGCTCGGCCCCGAGGTGATCCAGGAGCTGAACCCGCGCGCGATCCTGCTGCGGGTCTCCGCCTACGGCCAGTCGGGGCCCAACCGGGACCTCCCCGGCTTCGCCCGGATCGCCCACGCCTTCTCCGGGCTCGCCTACCTGGCCGGCGAGCCGGGCGGGACACCCGTCACCCCGGGCTCGACCTCGCTGGCCGACTACATGACGGGGCTGTACGGCGTCATCGGCGTGCTGATGGCCCTGCGCGCCCGGGAGAGCACCGGGAAGGGCCAGGTCGTCGACCTGGCCCTGTACGAGACGATCTTCCGTGCGCTCGACGAGATCGCGCCCGCCTACCAGCAGTTCGGCTTCGTCCGCGAGCGGATGGGCGCGGACACCGTCAACGTGCTCCCGCACAGCCACTACCGGACCAAGGACGACCGCTGGATCGCGATCGCCTGCTCGAACGACGACATGTTCGCCCGGCTGGCCCGGGCCATGGAACGCCCCGAGCTGGCCGACGAGGACGAACTGGGCCCGAAGGCGAAACGCCTGGCCGCCCGGGACCTGGTCAACGAGCTGGTCGGCGGGTGGGTCGGATCGCTGCCGTGCGACGAGGTGCTGGCCCGGTGCAAGCAGGCCCAGGTTCCGGCGGGCCAGCTCTACTCCATCGCCGACATCTTCGACGATCCGCAGTACAAGCACCGCGAGACCATTACCGTCGAGGAATCCCGGATCGGCCCGCTGGCAGTGCCTGGAGTGATCCCGGCACTCTCCGAAACCCCGGGTGAGATCCGCTGGTTGGGGCCGGAACTCGGCGCGCACACCGACGACGTCCTCACCGAACTACTGAACCGCACCCCGGAGGACATCGCGCGGCTGCGCGCCGACGGAGTGATCTGAAACCAAGAGTGATCTGACACCAGACGTCGAAGCCCCGGCCCAGCGTGAGCTCGCCGGCGGTGGGAACGAAACCATCCTGCGAGAGGGGTTGAAGCCGATGGCCATCCAGGAAAAACTTGCGACCGGCAGAGGCAAGTACACACCGGGGTACCCGAACCTCGACACCGGGCCCGTCGACTACGAGGACTCGATCTCCGAGGAGTTCTTCCAGGCCGAGCGCGAGGCGATCTTCAAGCGGACCTGGTTGAAGGTCGGCCGGATGGAGCAGCTGCCCCGCAACGGGACGTTCTTCACCCGCGAGTTCGTGGGCCTCGGGTCGATCGTGATCACCCGGCACACCGACGGCGAGGTGTACGCGCTGCACAACATCTGCGCGCACCGCGGCAACAAGGTCGTCTGGCAGGAGCACCCGACCAACGAGACCCAGGGCAGCGCCCGGCAGTTCTCCTGCAAGTACCACGGCTGGCGCTACGGCCTCGACGGCAAGTGCACGTACGTCACCAAGCGGAACGAGTTCTTCGAGTCGCTGCCCGACGACGAGCTCGCCATGCCGCAGCTGCGCTGCGAGGTCTTCGCCGGGTTCATCTTCGTGAACTTCAGCCAGGACGCCCCGCCGCTGCGCCAGTTCCTCGGTGAGAAGCTGGCCACCGAGCTGGAGAGCTGGCCGTTCGAGAAGTTCACCAACCACTGGTCGTTCCGGACCAAGGTCAAGGGCAACTGGAAGATCGGCATCGACGCGCTGCTGGAGTGGTACCACCCGGCGTACGTCCACGGGCGGTTCCTCAACACCAACGTGGCCGAGGCGGAGAAGCTCGTCCCGCCGATGGACTCCTACCACTACGACCTGTTCACCCCGCACATGCTGACCTCGGTGCCCGGCCCGCCGCTGCTGAAGAAGAAGGAGGGCTCGGTCGGCCCGGCCAAGCGGGACATGAACTGGGCCTACCGGCTGTTCCGCGCCGGCCTGTTCGGCCCGGACGACGTCCGCGAGGACCTCGGCCACCTCACACCGGACCGCAACCCCGGCAACGTCCGGTCCTGGAGCAACGACCAGTACTGGCTGTTCCCGAACCTGTCGGTCCAGCTCTGGGGCCGCGGGTACTACATCACCTACCAGTACATCCCGGAGACGGTGGGCACCCACGCCTACGAGGTCGATATCTACTTCCCCGAGCCGAAGACCGCCTCCGAGCGGCTGGCCCAGGAGCTGGTCGTCGACAGCACCATCGAGTTCGCGATGCAGGACACGAACACGGTCGAGGCGACCTGGTCGCAGCTCAACAACCGCGCGCTGCAGACGTTCCACCTGTCCGACATGGAGCTGATGATCCGTCAGTTCCACAAGGTCGTCCGGGACGCCGTCGCGGCGCACCAGGCCGGCAGCGAGAAGTAGAGGAACCCCTCGACATGACCACCACTGTGGACACATCCCTGCCCGAGCGGTTCCGCGCCCTCGAGCCGTGGGTCGCCGACTGGGACCTGGCGACGCGGGTCGAGCGCTACGAGAAGCGGCTGTCGAAGACCATCGACGAGCTGCAGGACTTCTACGACGCGATCGCGCCGCTCGCCGAGGAGGCCATCGCCTACCTCGACACCCGCGATGTGAACGCCCTGTCCGACGAGGACACCCGGCTGCTGCGCCTGCTCTACTCGATGATCATGGTGTCGTACCCGGTGAACATCTTCAAGCAGCCCCGGATCCCGGACTCCGGCGCGGCTTTCTTCGACACCGCCGTCGAACCGGCCCTCTGAGAAGGCGACCTGCCATGGGTACCACCACCAGGAAGATCACTGAGAACACCGGCACGGAGTTCCGCGGGCTGAAGGGTACGCAGCTCGTCGACAAGGGCGTCGCCGACGACGCCCTGGCCGCGCTGGAGGAGACCGGGGTCGTCGTCTTCAGCGAGGCTGACATCGACGACGAGGACCTGGTCGCCTTCGCCCGGCTGCTGGGCAACGTCCTGCCGCTCCCGATGGGCGGCCACAAGCTCAAGGAGATCCAGCGGATCACCCGCGACGCGTCGGCGAGCAAGCTGGCGGCGTACCGCGAGGCCACGTTCCACTGGCACATCGACGGGACCACCGGCGAGGTGCCGGACAAGGCCACGCTACTCACGGCACGGCAGATCTCGGGCGACCCGGAGGGCGACACCGAGTTCGCCAACACCTACGCCGCGTACAAGGCGCTGTCCGACGAGGAGAAGGCGCAGCTGGAGGGCGTGCGGGCCCTGCACAGCTTCACCGCCTCCCAGCTCGTCGCCATTCCCAACCCCTCACCCGAGGAGCGGGCCGCCTGGGATCGCAACCCGACCCGGGAACAGCCGATCGTGTGGACCCGCGGCAACGGCCGCAAGTCGCTGCTGGTCGGCTCCACCGCGGGCGAGGTCGTCGGTCTGCCCGCGGACGAGGGGCGGGCGCTGCTCGACCGCCTGCTGGCCTGGGCCACCCAGCCGCAGTTCGTCCTGCGGCACCACTGGACCCAGGGCGACCTCGTCATCTGGGACAACACCGGGATGCTGCACCGGGCCCTCCCCTACGGACCGTCATCGTCCAGGCTGATGCACCGCGCATCGCTGGCCGGTGAGGAAGCGGTCGCGTAATTCTGTTCGTACGGGGTTCGCGCCCGTGGGCCGCTGACGAGGCGGTTCACGGGCGCTCGCGCCGTCGACCGATCACCAGCGACGCAGCTACCCACAGGGAGGTTCGGCAACGTGACCGAACGGAAGACGGCCGTAGTAACCGGCGGAGGATCAGGCATCGGGCGCGCGATCAGCCTGCGCCTGGCCAAGGACGGCTTCGCCACCGCCGTGCTCGACATCAACACCGAAAGCGCCGAGCAGGTGGCCAAGGAAGCTCGCGAACTGGGGTACGAGGCCGCCGCCTTCGGCGGCGTCGACGTCTCCGACCGGGCGCAGGTGGACGCGGCCATCGACCGCATCCGCGAGACGTTCGGCCCCGTCCTCGTGCTCGTGAACAACGCCGGTCTCACCGGCACCCTGGGTTTCCAGAAGATCACGGACGAGCTCTGGGACCGGATGATCGCCGTCAACCTCAGCGGCCCGTTCTACCTGACCCAGGCCGTCCTCCCGGACATGATCAGCGCCCACTGGGGCCGGATCGTCAACATCTCGTCGTCGAGCGCGCACTCGGGCCAGCAGTACATGGTCCACTACGTGTCGACGAAGGCCGGCCTCATCGGCTTCACCAAGTCGCTGGCCCTGGAGTACGGCCCCAAGGGCATCACGGTCAACACGATCCCGCCGGGCTTCGTCGACACCCCGATGCTGCGCGACGTCGAGGCGAAGGGCTTCATCGGCGGCACGATCGCCGACCACGCCGAGCGCACCCCGGTGCGGCGCCCCGGCAAGCCCGAGGACATCGCCGCCGCCGCCTCGTTCCTCATCTCCGAGGAGGCCGGGTACATCACCGGTCAGATCATCGGCGTCAACGGCGGCCGCAACACCTGATCCTTGCGCCGGCCGCGGGCTGACCACCGCGGCCTGCTCGTCCACTTGTCGCGGACGGAGGGAGCCGACCCGGTTCCCGTCCGCCCGCGGACAAGTGAGCGCGGCGCCCGCTCGGCGGCCGCCTGACGGCGCGCCCCGCGGGCGGCTCAGTCCTCGATGAGGCTGTCCAGGGCCTTCGGCTCGAACGTGTAGTGACAGCGCCACTCGACGATCTTCCCCTCGTCGTCGACCCGGATCGAGTCGGCGCCCGTGCGCACCTGGCCGTCGGAGAAGTGGCAGGAGTACACGAAGATGACGGTCTGCGTGCTGACGTAGGCGGCGTCGACCGAATAGCGGATGTCCGGTACCCGGCGCATCGAGTCCGCGATGTACTCCCGGAACGGCGCGTAGCCCTCGATCGTCACCTTGCGCGGGTCACCGGTCAGCCGCGGCACAAAAGGCGAGCTGAAAACGACGTCCTGGGCGACGGCCCCCATCACCACATCCACGTCGTACCCGTTGAATCCGTCCTCCCAGTGCCGCCGTAAAGCCGTCACTATCCCGTCGTCGAGCATCCGGACTCCCCTTCGTCGTGCGTCCGCGGCATGCCGCGCTCAGGCTGCGGCACGCCGCCGGTGAAATGACGCCCGCGGCGGGCGCCGGAAAAACCGCCGAACGGCGCGGCGAGCCCAGGGGGCCCACCGCGTTCGTCAGCGGTCTCGGTAGTGCTCCTCGTTCTGTCGCTGGCCGTCCTGTCGCTGGCCGTCCTAGGCGGGGACGCCGATGCCCATGAGCTGGGCGAGGTTGCCACCCATGATCTTGCGGACGAGCTCCTCCGGCAGGTGCGACAGCTCGTCGATGTAACTCACCGGGTTGGCCAGGCCCTCCGGGTGCGGGTAGTCCGAGCCGAACAGCACGTGGTCCTCACCGAGGAGCTGCGCCAGCTCGCCGAGGTCCTCCTCCCAGAACGGGCTCACGTAGATGTTCCGCTTCACCACGTCGACCGGGTTCTCCAGGAAGTCGTGCGGCATCTTCTTGTAGAGGTTCTTCATGGACTTGAGCAGCGGCTCGACCCAGCTCATCCCGTTCTCGACGATGGCGATCTTCAGCTGCGGGAAGCGGGAGAGCGCACCGTGGCACACCAGCGCCGAGACGGCGTCCTCGACCGGGCGCCAGGCCTGCAGCATGCGGAAGGTGTTCGGCTGGAAGGGGAGCATCTCGATGCTCGCGCCCATCCACTCGCTCGTGTAGCGGGCGTAGCCGCTGTCCGAGGAGTGCAGCGCGACCAGGATGCCGGCCTCCTGCACCAATGCCGTGAAGCGTAGTTTGATCTTGCTGGGATCTGGTCATGCTGCGCGTGGGGCGAGGGGGTGGAGCCGGATCGTTGGCGGGCCTGGGTGGCGGGTCGAGGCGGGTTCGCCGGGTTTCTTGACGCGGTAGCTGTTGTGGCGGGGGCGTTTGACGAGGGGGGGGGGGGTCGGGTGGGCCGGGGGGGGGTTGAT